>NZ_JBHMDZ010000006.1:0-313895 GCF_042430175.1 Paracoccus cavernae
ATCGCCCGCATCACGATCGAGGATCATCCCTACCGGGCCGACGCCCTCTCAAACCTCAGGCTCACGCTGCAATCCGCAACTGCAGAAGCGTTCCCGGCCAAAGCTTAGCGCCATCGCCTGCGCGGCGGATCACCCCTACCGATCGAAAGCTTCGACGAAATTGACGGTGACCTGCGCGCCCCATTTGAGGTTCTCGCGGACACGCCGCCCTTCGTCATCCGTCGCAAAGCGTCCGAAGAACTTGGGCGGGTTGGTCGTGAGCGCGTCATCGACCGCGATCGCACGGCGCAAAGGCGGCTCGAACTGCACCACACTGCCCGCGACCCCGACCGTGCGGTAAAGAAAGCCGCTGCGCGAAAACATGTCGCCGATCCGCAGGTTCGGGCGCACCGGATTGGTCAACCCGACCGAAACCGAGGTCGCGCCGACTGCGGCGGGTGCACTCGCGAGAAGCGGCTGCATCGCACCGGTCGAGCCGTCTGCATAGCCTGTCCCGTCCGAGAACCATGTCCCGTCATTATGAGGCCACTGAAGAGGCGCGACACGCGGGCCATAGCGATAGGGATCGCAGACGCAGAGGGCCGCGACATTCTGGCGCCCGCGCATGCGTGCGACCAGCGCCTCGAACAGACGCAAGCGATCCCCGTTGAAGGTCCGCGCGAAGGTGAGCGAGACCTCCCAGACCGCCGCGTTGACGCCGACGATCTGTTCGTGGCCCGCGAGTGATCTTCCGGCGCTTCGCGTGGTCCACTTCAGGAAGAAGTCGGTATCGCGGACGCCGAGATCACACGGCCAATCAATAATTTCCGGCATGTGGTCTCTCTATGTTGATGGCCTGTATTCAGCCCATCCGCTGACCGTGTTCCTTGTTGAACTGGAGCCACTGGGAGAAGGCTTGCTGATCGCGCTTATTGAGGCGGTCCTCGAGTTCCGCGATACGGTCCCGACTAAGATCGCCCTGCACAACGATACTGGTTTGCGGCGCAAAGGTCGTGCCGCCGCCACCGCGCGCGCCCCGCAGAGCGGCTTGCGCCTGCGGCACGTTGAGGATCGCCCCGCTCATCGACGGCACGAAGACCTCGCTGTTCGCAGTGTTCTCGTTGACCAGATAAGCCTGACCAGCGCGCACGCTGCCGCCGCCAGCGCGCGCGGGAAGGCCTGCGCCGCGCAGTGCGCCGGAAAGCGCGTCACCGCCGCCAAGCAGGCCGCCGAGAAGACCACCCAGTAGCCCTCCGCCTCCGCCGCCGCTCGCCCAAGGCCCCTCGTTGAAGAGGGCCGCCTGCAACGCGGCTTTGGCAAACATCTGGGCAACATTCGCCAGCACGTCGGCAAAGCTTTCGCCAGCGACGATGGAATCGATCAGGCCGGATTTGACCTGAGCCTGTGCATCCGCCATCAGCTTTTGCGCCTCGGCGGCCTTGCCCTCTGCAATCGCACGATCATTGGTTGCGATGATGTCGGCCCGCTTGACCTCTCCCAGCGCCTCGATCGCCTGGCGATAAGTCATGGTGCTGCCGGTCATCAGCGTATCGAGATCGACGTTTCGCCGCTTGGCATCCGCCATCAGCGTCATGACCGTCTTTTGCTTTTCAATCTCGGCCGTGACGTGGGCAATCGCCCGCGCCTCCGCCTCTGGCGAAAGACCCTGCGCCTTGATCTCACTGATCTGATTGGCTTGCTTGGCGGCGAGGCGAGAGGATTCCTGTTCCGTCAGTAAGTTCTGCGCCAGAGTTTCCCCGTATTTCTTGACCTGTTCGGCGAGACGCTCGCGGTCCTTAATCTGCTTGTCCAGTTCCTTCTGGATCTCTGGGTCGACCTGCTCAATCGACTGCTGACCCCATGCGCTCTGGATCACGGGCGCAGGAACATTTTTCAATCCGGCCCACACGCCGCGAATGCCTGCAACATCCCCCGGTTTGATCTGGCGGAGCAACTGCATGGCCAAGCGGTCCTGCATCTCTGGCGAAAACAGCTCGTCACCAGAGAGACCGAGGTCTTTGATCAGACCCTCCAAAGTGCTGCCGACAATCTGGTAGCGACCGAGGGCTGACGACCCTTTTCCGTCGCCGTAAAGGGCGCGGTTCTCTGGCGTGCGCATTGTGGATTGAAGCGCCAGAATCTCTTTCAAGGTCATGTTGACGAGATTGCGCGCGCCGCCAGTCCAGCGACCATTATCGAGCGTCGCATTATAGTCGCCACCACTCTCGCGCTGCGCGATGAGGTCGAGGATCCCCTTCTGCGCAGCCGCGCCGTCCTTGCCCCATTGCGTCAGGCTGCTGCCGGTCACGCTTTCGACCAGGCCGTCGAGGAAGCCGCCCGCACCGGATTTGATGCGCTTTTGCAGGGCGATGAACGCCTCATCGTTGGCGAGGGCAAGCGCTTTGGTCTTGGTGATTTCGTCATCAATCAGGTCGAGGCGCTCGCGCGCGAGGCGTGCAGTCTCGACCGCTTTCGCATTCACCGCCGTCGCGCCGGCGATAATTGCCTCTTTCAGCAAGCCCTCTGCTACCTTGCGGTCGTTGGACAGCTTGGCCATTTTCTCGGTGTCGGTCTGGTATTGGGAAACAACCCGATCCTGTTCGGTGCGCATTGCCTGCACCTGCGCCGTTGCCTGCTTGAAATAGGCGTCGACCTTGCCCCACAAGCCATCTTCGCCCCCGAACTTCGCGCCGACCTTGTCAACGCCTCCGGCGATCTCGATCATCGCAGCGTTCAATTCTTCTGCAGCCGCTACCGCCAAGGTCGCGTCAGTACCAGCGTCCATCGCCTTTTGCATTGCGACAGCCAGCCGCTCGGCATGCGACCTGCCGAGGCGATATGTGTCCATCAGCTCCTGGACTTTGCGGTTGGTGTCGCTGAGCGTTTTAACTTCGACGCCAGAGAATCCGCCAATCAGTGAGGGAAGCCAGCCCGCCTTGCGACTGTTGTCTCCAAGTTGTCCGCCGACACCGCCAATCGATTTCCCGAGATCGGCCAGAGCAGCCGAGGCAACGGCCTGCGAGATTGCTGCCTGCTGCTGATAGAACGCCTGCGCAGCCCCCGCTGCCTCGCCATAGCGCGCGCTGAGCACCGAGATCGGCGTTGCCGCGGCTTCCACGGCCGCCGTCATCAGATCTGTGGCCTCTGTCACCAGCTTGAGCTTGTCGTCGAACTGCGCTGAGACATCGCTGGCTTTCAGCAGCGCCGCACCGAGTGGAATGAGAATCGCGGTGGCAGCGCCAGCCACAGCACCCACCGCGCCAAATGCCCCGAGAAGCTGCGGCAGCTGCTGGCCGGCGGCTTGGGCAATCGACGTGCCCGCGCCAACCTGAACCGCGAAATCACCGATCTGCCAACCGAACTGCTGCATGGAGTTCCCGCCGCCCGCCAGCTTTCGGCCAGCAGTCTCACCGACCTCCCCCGCCTGCTTCAGCTGACGCGCAGCCCGCTCGACAGCAACAACATACTGCTGCTGGGTGATCGCGCCGCCCTTCATTGCACGGCTGAGCTCTTCCACCTGCTTTTCATAGCCTTTGGCGGCGCGATAGGCTGGGTCATATGCCCGAGCGAGCTTGTCCATTTCACGCTTATGCGCGTTCGCGGCTTGAGTGTTCGTGACCTTCCCTTGCGCATCAAGAAACGCCTTCTGAGCCTCTTCGCCGCGCTTCTTGTAGAAGGCGACGACTTTATTCGCTTCCTTGACGAGTTGCGCGTCAGAGAAGCCCGCCGATACGACAAGATCCGGATCTTCAGCCATCAGAAGCCCTCAATACCCATTTCCGCCAGTTCCGACTCGGACAGATCGCCGCCCGCGCCGCGCGTTTTCCAACCATTCGCCCTGCCGTATCCATCGACCCGAGCCGTGAACTCCCAGAGGCTGAGCTGCGCCATGTCGTTATGCGGCATGCCGATAGCCGCCGCTAAGCCGTGGAGGGCGCTGAACTTCCACTGTCCGTTTTTTCGCTGTTCACCGCCGGTGTCGGGGTCACCGGCCCAAGCTCCCCCACCGGATCATCCGGCGGGCCGTAGAGGGCGTGGCCAAGAATAGCCTGCGCGGGAACCTTGAACTCGATCAGGGGGTGGCGGTCGAACGCGCGGCTGACGACATCCTTTGCCCCTGCCGCATCCATGCCACCGCCCATCAGCCCGGCGCGGATGATCTCGAACGGTTCGGTCGCGGCCCATTGGCCGAGGTTGAGCTTATTGAGCAGAAACTCGGGCCCGCATCCGGTTGCACCCTGCAGCAATTCGAGCTGCGCGAGCGGCAGGCGGAAAGCATGCTCCCCGCCCGGCCATGCCAGAACCAGCGCCTCCATCAGGCTTTCGCCACGCGGGTCGGCGTGCCGTCGAACTGGATCTCGATCGCGGCGGTGACCTTCTGGCCCTTGGTACGCTGGTTAGTGAGCGTCGAAAGAAGGGCCGGACCCTGCTCATATTCGGTATCGCCCGCCGCGGCATTCAGGTGACCGACGCGGATCTGCTTCGGCGCGCCGGAATAGAACCAGTCAAGCATTTCGCCATGCGATTGCTGTGCCCAAACACCATCGGCCGAGACATTGACCTCGATTGTACGGATCGAGCGCTCGACATCGAGCGGCAGGCTTTCATCGTCGCAATCGCCCGGCACTTCGGTGCTGTCGAACTGCGCGGTACGGGTGATCGTCACGCCGACAAGGCCGCAAATCCGCGTCCAGGTCGTACCGTTTTCGCTGGTCTCGAGGACCATCTGCTCGAACTTTTCGGTAATCGGTTTTGCCATCTGTGGCGCTCCATGAAAAAGCCGCCCTCAAGGGGCGGCTGACTGGTGGGAAGGGCCTGAAACTCAGTCGCCCGATTTTCGGCCCTTGCCGGCCGTCTTTGCCGCGTTCGGCAAAACTTCTGTCGCGCGACCGGCCGCAACGGCGGCGTCGATCAGCTCGCGCGGGAAATACTGAGGTTCCGGCGAAGGCCGTACCGACCAGCCCGCATTGCGCTTGCGGCTGGTATAATGAAATTCACCGTGAAAAATCGCCTTAGCCATTGCGCCAAGCCTCCCTGATTGCCGCGCGAACGCGGTTGCGGATCTTCTTGCGGAAATCGGCGCGCTTCGCCTTCCATGCGGGGAAGAAGAACGGCCGAGCCGGAAGGCCGGTTTTCGTGCCGAATTCGTGAAAGCGGGCATAGAATGCATCGCGGTTACCGGCGTAGATCTTGATGCGCAGGGTGGCGTACTGGTCGCCCTTGGTTTTTCCGCTGCGGATTTCGTCGATCATGAATGAGCCTGCCGGCACCTCGCCCCATGTCCAGCCGACGGACCTGAGCAGGTCACCATCGCCCGGCTTAAAGTTGGACCGGATCAGGTTGCGCATGTATTCGCAGATCTCTTCGGCGCCTTCTTCCATTGCCAAACGAGCGGCATCAACAGCAACGGCAGGAATTTGCTTGAGTTTTGCGACGATGCGGGGGTTGAGTTCTGCCATTTTAGACTCCCAGAATCGACCGCGCCCCGCCTAGCATCAGGCAAAGAGGGGGATTCCATGTTTTCGTTCATTAAAACGCTGCTTGGGAAACGTGAGCGAGAGCCTTCCGCTCAAGAGATCATTGATGAAGCAAATGCCATTGTCGCCCGTTACCGCGAGAGGGATTTGGCCCTGATGCGGCAAGCAGGCTTCGACCTCACCGGCGAGGAGTTTGACAAGCTAAAAGGCAGCGACGACGAAGACGATGAAGGCCTGTCCGAAGAATTGGCCGAAGCATTCGTGTCGGCGATATTTGATCGGCGCAACGACCCTCTTTCCGCCGTGCCCGTTGGGACATTCGAGTTCATCGCGATCGACGTTGAAACCGCGACCAGAGATTCAGCAACCATCTGTCAGATTGGCATCGCCTGCGTCCAAGGCGACAACATACAAACCTTTGTCACATTGATTGACCCGCAAACCCCGGTCGAAAGTCGCAATTACGCCGTTCATCAGCTCGATGACGACGACCTGGCAGGCATGCCGACCTTCTCTGAGGCCATCACTGCGCTTCGCCCCCTCCTGGATCAACACTTGCTGGTCCAGCACAGCAATTTCGATCGGGTTGCCATTGCAGGCGCCTGCGATCGCAGCAACCTACCCCGACTAACCGCCATTTGGGGCGATAGCATCAATGCAGCCAAGCAGGCTTGGCCAGAGCTCAAATCCTCCGGTGGCTTCGGCCTACGCAACATTGCAGACACATTAGGGATCGAGTTCTCACACCACGACGCCGGAGAGGACGCGAGGGCCTGCGCGCAGACCGTAATTCTGGCGCGTCAAGCAACCGGCCTCACAGTCAAGGCTCTGGTAACCTCACCCCTGCCGAGGAGCCGGGCATCGGTTCCACCAGCGGTGTCCCGCGAGGCAAACCCTCTGGGCCCGCTCGCAGGTAGCTGTGCGGTTTTCACCGGCGCGCTAACGATCAGCCGGACACAAGCGGCCGACCTCGCCGCTGCTGCCGGGATACGCGTTACAACATCAGTCAGTAAGAAGGTCACCCTGCTTGTCGTCGGCGACCAAGATCTTTCCTTGCTGGCAGGGCACGAGAAAAGCTCGAAGCATCGAAAAGCCGAAGAGCTGGCTGCCGAAGGTCACGCCATCAGGATTATCGGCGAAGCAGAGTTTATCGCACTGGTATCTACCGACTAACCCTCAGGGCAGCACTGTTTCCGTGAATCGCGGCGAAGGCCCGGTCCGCAATACCATCTACCCCTCGACCTCGATCTCGACCTGCACCACTCCGTGAACACATCCCGACGGATCATCCATGACGCGAACCAGCGTGACGCGCGCGGGATGCGCCGTCACCGCGTCCTGATCCATCCAGCCGTTGAGCGCGGTCGAGACATCGTCCACGACATCCTCGGCTTCCCCCTTCCCGTCGGTGCACCAAACATCGATCTGAAGCGTGTAGCTGCGGGCCTCGATGCACTCGACGCTTTCATCGTTCCAGAAGCTCGGCCCGAGCGAGACATAGGGATAGACCTCGCTTTCGGTGGCCCTGTCATAGACACCGGTCAGCGCCGGAACCTCGGCCTCGAGGCGCGCGATAACCGCCTGACGGATCGCTCTACCTGCCCGCATTGCCACCACCCTCGACCAGCATCTCGAACAGGGCCCGATCCTGCGTCTCGCGCGGGTCCTCCTTGGCCTCATAAATCCGCCCGTCGATCACCACCCGCCATTCGGAGTTGACTGCGCGCGCCTGCGTCGAGGTGCGGAAGGTCACGATCGCGGGCGCCCGTGATTGCATCCGCGACGCCATGACACTTTCGCCACCTCGGAGCGGCTTGAGATTGACCCAAGCCGTAAATTCTTCGGGGTAGGTATGGATAACCTTACCGTCGGCATCTTTGGCTTTGTGCGGCCGCTGGAAGATGGCGCGCTTCGAGAGCATTCCGGCGGTCATAGTGCATACCATCGGATCGGGGCGATCAGGGCATCGACCGCCATCGGAAGGCTGGCCATAGACCGCTCCGAGACCGCCTCGCGGTTTTCGAACCAATGCCCGATCAGCAGCAGGGCTGCGACGCGCAGGCTCGGCAGCAATTCCTCCGGAAGCGCCGCCTTGAAGCTGACGATGGCCGGACCTGCAATCGTGACGCTGCTGCCGCGCGCATCGTGATGCAGCTCGACCGCGACCGGATCACCCGCGGCATCGCGCGCGCTGGCGGAGATTGCATCGGGCAGCGGCAAGCGATGACGACCCGCGCAAGCCAGGTCGATTTCCCAATCCTGCGCCATGATGCACCGGCCAAGCACGCCGCGATAGCCGTCGAGATAAGCCGTCGCGGCGTCGATATAGCCCTGCATCAGCGCGTTGCTGTCGTCACCATCAACCCGACAATGCGCCTTGGCATCCTCGAGCATGACCAGCTGATCGACCGGCGGGACGATGCGGCGCGGGATCATGCGTCGCTCTTGTTGTCACTGACAGGCGCGGCTTTGTTGTCCGGCTTTGCCGCCGTTTTCTCCTTGGATTTCGCGCCCGGCTTGGCCTGCGAATCATCCGCCGGCGACAAAATACCGGCGCGCACCAAATGCGCTACATCCGACGCCTCGGCCTCGCGCTTGTCACCCTTCCGAAAGAACCGGTCGCCATAATGCTCGCGATGAACATGGTATTTCATAACTTCCCCCTGAATAGAAAAGGGGCGGCCATAGCCACCCCCGGTTCGCTTGCGCAGTCAGCCCTTACGGGGTGACCGGCGGGGCGAGATCGCCGTAGACGAAGGCCTCCGGACGGTAGACCGCAAGCGCGATACGCTCTTCGGCCAGGATCGTCACAAGGTTCTTGGTGAAGTCGTCATTCTCGAAGCCGACCTCGACACGCGAATCCCACAGATCGAAGACCTCGGCACCCATCTGGAACGCACCGGTCAGGAACTTGCCCTGTGCAATCGCCACGGTTTCCACCACCGGCAAGCGCCAAAGGCTGGCAGAAGCATTGCCTTGCGGCTGGCCGATGATGTGGCGACCAACATCGTCCTTGACCAGCTCGATCGCAGCCCAATCGATCGGGTTGAGCACATGGCCCGTTGCGGGAAGCTCGGCGAGCACCGCCTGAAGCGCCGCGATGCGCAACGTGTCGATCACGGTCAGACCGGCCGTATCGATACCAGCGGGGACCGCATAGGCCGTGGCCTGCGGCACGATACCGTGCAGGTTCTGGCCGGTGCCGTCACCATGGAGAAGCTGGCCATCTTCCTTCAGCGCAAGGCCGAAGAGCAAGCGGTTGTCGATATGCGAGCGCAGCTGCGAGACGTCGCTGAGCGCCTGTTTCGACACCTTCATCCAATGCGCCATGACTTTGGCCGAGGTCGAGATCAACTCCAGCTGGATATCCGATTCCGGCTTCTTTGCCCCCTCGGCGACCGGAGCCGCATTGTTGGTGAAGCCCTTCTCGCGGATATATTCCAGCGCAGCCTGATCGATGCGGCCCTGCGTAATCAGATCGCGCACGACGAGACGGCGTTGGGGCAGCCCCTGAATGCCCGGAAGACGGGTGCGTTCGGTCGCGGCCCCCACCGAACCGGCTGCATCGGTCGTCGCGGTTGTGATCGTCGCCTTGATCGCGAGATCGGATTTGCCCTGCCGCGGGCGCCCATCGGCCCATCCCTTGAAGCCTTCGCTGTCGATGAACTGCTGGCCGAGCGAAGTCTCCGCTGCGTTCTCGCCCAGAGGCGCACGGGCCATTTTCTGCGCGATCTCGACGACTTGACCGCTCAGCTCGTTCATCTTGATCATAGCCGCATCGGCGTCAGCCTTGAGCTGTTCGCTCAGCTTCTCGCCGGATTTGGCCTTGCCGAGGGCATCCTCGGCAATGGCCTTGACGGCATCGATGGCGCGATCGTTCGCAGCCTTGAACTCGGCCGCCAATTGGTCGGCCGTTTTATCTCCCGACATGGGGAACCTCCGTAATGATGGAAATCGGGCGTTAGCCCACAAGCGCGCGCAGGAAAGCCTGCCCGCTCGCCGCTTTGTCAGGTTCCCCCTGACCTTTCAGGTGGAGGCGTGCGGCGCGCTCCGCCTGCGAGTTCGAGAAGTCGAAGGCCCCCTTCAACAGATGCTCGAACTCCCGCTCCGTCAGCCGGTCCCCGGCCCGCAGCTTTTCCAATATCTCTTGCGATCGACGCTCCGCTTTGACCCCGTCGACGGTTGCGTGCTCGTTGGCCCCGATGCTCACGATCGAGACCTCGTGCAGATCCAGCTTGGTCAAGGTCCAGATCCCGCGTTCTTCATCGACCTCATAGCCGCGGATCCGGTAGCCGATCGAAAGCCCGTCGATGTCGCCGGCCTTGAGAAGCTCGTAGGCCTCGCGCGCCCGCTGGACGCCCATGTTCAGCTGACCTTTGACCAGAAGGCCCTTTCCGTCCTCGCTGGCGGAGAGCCATTTCCCGATGGGCTCGCGCGCATCATGCTGCCAGAACATCTTGGGCATGGTTCCTTTGCCGGCATGGCCGGAAAGGCTGTCGGCGAAAGCACCTGGCGCGATGATGTCGCCGTAGCTGTCGGGCTCGCCACCAAAGGTGCTGGCATAGCCTTCGAACTGTCCTTTTTCCTCCAGCGCCTTGATGTCGAGCAGCGCCGCACCCTGTTTGACCTTCATGTCATTCCCCATTGATCAGCGCCTCCAGATCGGTGATCGGCACGTTTTGCTTCTGGATGCGGGGGACATCGCCACCAGCAACCGGCGGCAGATTTTCCTTGCCGCGCACCTCGTTGATCGTAAGCCATCCGTCCTTCAGCCCCGAGCCGTAGAACGATGCGCGGCCCGCACTGTCACCGCGCAACAGACCCTCGAGGTTGAACTCGACCTGAAGCCCTGCCTGACGTTCGGCCTCGCTCAGCAACTGTTTCGCCACCGCCTGCTCGATCCGCTTCAGCCGGCGGCGCAGGGTGAACTTCTGGAACAGCAGCACCTGCTGCTCGACCCCGGTCGGCCAGCTGGTCGTTGCCGAGCTGTGCTGGATCATCACGGGCGGCACCCCGAAGAAGCGGCAGATCTCCTCGATCGAGAAGCCCCGCGACTCGAGCATCTGGGCATCCTCGGGCGTGATCGTGATCGGCGCCCACTCGACCCCGCCTTCAGCAATGAACGGACGACCGGCATTGGCCGAACCCGCGAAGCGCTCGACCATTTCCGTTCGCGCAAGTTCGCGATTCTCTTTGGATAGCCAGTCCTTGAACTTGAGCACACCCGAGGGCTTCAGCCCGTTGCGAAACATTCCTGCCGCTGCCTCGTTCGCCGCGAGGGCGAGCGAGAAGGTCTGCCGCGCGAAAGCCAAGGTCGACATGCCGCCGAGCGGATCCCCACCAGGGCCACGAACATGAAACACATCGCCTTCGCCGCGATCAAAGCTTTGCCCCTTCTCGGACCAGCGATAGCCGAGGCTGCCATCGGCACGACGACGCACGGAAACCGCATCCGGCCGGATCGGAACAAGAGCGACAACAGCGCCGCCCAAACGCTCGATCCGCGCATAGGCATTGCCCCAGAGCTCGATGGAGGTCGTGATGAAGTCCCAAAAGTCGAGCGCAGTTTGATCCGCGTTCGGACTGTCATGCAGGACGCGATAGAGTGAATGATCGCGGCGCTTGCTGCGATCACCGCTCTTGGCGACGGCATAGACTTCGAACGGCAGGGACGAAATCGTCCCAGCCAACAAGCCGACGCACCCCCAAACGGCGGAAAGGCTGAGGCTCGAACTGGCGTTGACCGCCACACCTGCGCCGTCGGCGCGATCCATGGTCTGGTTGCGCAGATCCATCGGGCGCGCGCTGTCGCCGAATCTGCCGAACATCTTTCTCAGCACATTCATGCGTTCACCATACTCCGGAAATAATCGTCCTGTCGCTTCTGCTGTTCTTCCTTCGGCGAGCGGCAAAGCGCGACGCCGGTCGCCATGGCCAGCGAGACCATGCCGTCGATGCGGCCATAGGCGTTCGGCTTGTCGAACATCCGGTGTCCTGTCCGGTTCTCGGCGTAGACGACGCTGGCCGCCATGCTGTCGAGGAGCGGGTTGCGGTCGATCAGGAAGCGCTGCTCGTAGAGCCCCGCCTCCAGCTTGTTGATGCTGTCGGGCATCCACAGATAGATCTCCTGCTGGCCCTCCGGCAGCGACGTGTCCTTTTCGAGGATCCGCTTCTGGAAACCCTGAGGATGGATCTCGGCCGGGATCACCGCACCGATGTCGTTCAGGTTCTCCTGCAAGCGTTCGAGGCCGTATTGGTCGCAACCAATGCTGATCGGCGCGAACCTGGCATTGAGCGCGGCAATCGCATCCGCCAGCCAGGCATATTTAAGCCGGTCTCCCGGCACCGCCTCGAGGAAACCCTGCTGCTCCCATTCATCATAGGGCGTCTGGTCCCGTGCCGCGCGGTCGGCAAGCGTATCCTTGGGCGACCAGAACCATGTCTTTGCCACGAAACGCTCTGCATCGCGGGTGCCGTCGATCAGCCAGACCAGCGTCAACGCGGTGAAGTCGCGGGTCTGGCTGAGGTCGAGGCCACCAAAACAGGGATAGCCCCGCGCGATCATCTCGTCTTCATCGACATCCCCGACGCAGGCCACCCATGCCTCACGCCGGATCGCCGCCGTCTGGGCTTGCGTCCATTCGCAAAAGTGCAGCCGTGCGATCCCGTTGCGCTTGCCTGGCATCATCTTGGCCTGATTGACCTGCTCGGCCAGCCATTCCGCCGTGATCGTTGCCCCCAAAAGCGGGTTGGCCTTGATCCAGCAGCCGGGATCATTCTCCCAATCATCGCCCTCGTCGAGAGCGCAGACAAACGCGAAGGTCCGGTCATCGTTCTTGATGCCCGCCGCGACCTGTACCGCGTGCTGATGCTCCTCCCAGCAGATCGACTTGCGGTCTGATCCGCTATTGGTCGCCATGCAGAGCATCGGCTGCTCGCGGAACTTGAAGCCGCGCTCCAACATATCGATGGTGTCGCGGCTCGGGTGCTCGTGGACCTCGTCGCAGAGCGCCGCGTGCGGGCGCGGCCCCGACTGCCCGCCCGATTTGGCCTCGTTGGCGATCGGCTTGAAGAAGCGCTTGCCGCCGTCCTTGCCGCGATAGCTCAGCTGCCAGACCGGATCGATCCCGTGCCGGTCGATCTTGGAAGAGAGCCGCGGCGACTGGTCCACCATCGCGACCGCATCATTGAAGAGGATCCGTGCCTGATCCTTCTTGGCCGCTGCCGAATAGATCTCCGCGCGCGCCTCGCCGTCCCCTACCAGTAGAAAGAGCCCGATCCCTCCGAGCATCGGGCTCTTGCCGTTGCCCTTGCCCTCTTCATCGTAGAAGCGCCGGAAGCGGCGCAGGCCGGTCGCCTTGATCTTCCAACCGAAGAGCGAACCGACACGGAATGCCTGGCTCGGATGCAGCACGAAGGGCTTGCCCTCGAACTGGCCGCCATTCAGCCGCAAGTTGCGGGCGAACCATGCGATCACATGCTTGGCGGCTGCCAGATCCCACAACAACCCGCGCGCCGGCCCTTCGCGCAGATCGCGCAGGTGGCGCGCCGCCGCATTGCGGACATGCGGACCGGCCACGATCTCGCCCGCGACCACATCCTCCGCCCATGCCGTGATCGGATCGCGCTGATAGCGGACCGTGTCGCGGTCAGGTGAAGTCGTCGTCATGGTCCGGGAACCTGAAGCCGAGCTGTCCCGCCCCGCCGAGTGAACGCTCGGCTGCGGGCGTCATGCCGAAGTCGCTGGCCAGGGTGCGGATCTGGCGCCAGGTCTCGTTGAGCTGCGCGACTTCGGGACGCGTTTTGATCTGATCGCCGTTGCGGGTTTTGGCGGTATAAGTCTCTCCCAGTTCCGCGAGCAGCAGCTGATAATCCTCATAGCGCACCACCGACCGGCAGAGCTGGACAAACATGAAGATGCTGACCTCGTTGAGGCGATCCTTCGTCGGATGGCACAGTGGCGGCGCGAGCCGGTCATAGACCCAGCGCTCTTTGTCGAGCAGCCCTTCGGGGCGCAGTTGCGCGGCGCGGGCAATGGCGCGGGCCTGCTGATTGTGGCCGCCGTCCCCGTCTTCCTTCATCGGAACGACAACAGACTCGGCAGGCTTGCGTCCCCTTGCCATAACCTCTTCCTAACCTTGGGCTTTTTGTATCCAATTTCGACTTTGCGCAGAGAAAGGGTGGACGCCGGTCCCCAGCCCGAAAGCCCGGAACTTTGCCCTCCCCCCCCTCTCTATCGGCCAAAATGCGGTGTTTTCGCCTCAAATCGGGCGAAACCACCTATCGGTTCGCCGGATGCTGCGGATCGAGCGGCCAGCCGTCCAACCCGCGCGCATTGGAGAAGCCGCGAACCTCTTCGCGCTGCTTGACGATATCATGATGGTCCGGGCAGAGAGTCTGCCAGTTCGACTGGTCCCAGAAGAGGACCAGATCACCGCGATGCGGAATGACGTGATCAACGGCGAGGAACCGCCGCTTCTTCCGCGGCTGCCATGCACCTGCAACGGTCAGGGATCCGTCATTGAGGATGCCGCGCAGCTGGCACATCCGGCAGAGCGGCTCTTGCCGCAGATGCGCAAGGCGCGCTGCCTTCCACCGCGCGGTCTTGTAAAGACTGTGACGCGACATGGCTGATCCTGAAACGCACGGCGCCCGCGAGGGAGGTTCCCTGCGGGCGCACGTGTAGATGATAGAAAGATTGATAGGGCGGTGTGGGTTAAGCAGTCAAGATCTTTTGTGCGAGGGCTGACAGTCATAGCCTTGCATCCGTGACAGGATGCCCGCCAGTGTGACGACCAACTCCTGTACCCGCCTGCCGTCGCAAGCCCAGCCATGCCGCTCCAGCACGTCACGGAACGAGCGCCCGTGCAGGCAAATATCATCGACCAGCACACGGTCATGAATGATACGCGCGCCCGCGCCGCCTCGCGCGGATGGCCGCACCCGCCGCACCGCCATTGCAACACCACTTCCGATCCGGCGGCGCAGAAGCTCGATTACCCTGCCCTCTTCGATGAAGGCGTCGATGAATTCTCCACCCGCGCTCGGCCCGCAGCCGCGACCGGCCTCGAGGCCGGCGCAACGCATCCCGCCGGCATCATGGCGCTCGACCAGGTCGCGATAGAGCCTGCCGACCTGAACCTGTCCAACCGTGAACGGCGGTGCGGCCTTCCGCTTTGCGGCCCGACGCGCCAGATCGTCGAAGATGTCCGCCGCGCGTACCGCGTTGAACCCGCGCCAGCCCATCTCTTCGACCTTCCAGCCGGTGGCATCCTTGGCATCCGGCACCATGCGCCGCGGCGTCACCACGACCTGCGGCCCGCGCGCCGGCGCGATCGGGATCAACGGGCCGCAACCCTCGATCGGCGTGGCCCGTGCGATCACCGCATCAAGGCGGGCCCGTTCGTCATGCGCCCGCGCCGCAGCCTTGTCCCGATAGGCCCCGTTATCCATGTTGCTGCCTCTTTTCTGCCTGCATTTCCAAAACGGCCGCCAAGTCGCGCTCGCGCGCTGCAAGCCACCGAATATCGCGGTCGCTAGCCTGACCCGCTGCAACCCGCTCGCGCACGCGGATCGCCGTTTCCTCATTCTCAGCTGCTTCTTTGCGCAACAGCTTTTCCTTCCATCCACCGTCCTGAAACGGCGGCGGGCCGTGGTGCAGCACCTCGTGATACATCTCGACCGCCCAACCCTCGGCGACGGCGCGCCGCCCGAGGGCAGACACCATCATGCTGCGCGGATAGGGCGAGACCTCCGGCGGCGGCGGTGCCATGCGCATCGCCACCTGCCGGATATGGAATTCGGTCGGCCATTCGCCCGAGACCGACATCACCACGATCTGGTTGAGCAATCCCGACAGCTGATCGTCATCGAGATAGCCGAGCCAGCTCCGCAGCCGCGCGACCATTTTCTCATGCGCCTCGGCCCCGAGCCGACGCCCGTCTTTGTCCTTGCCCCGCTTCAACCCCGCCAGAGGTTCCAGCAGCAAGGCGTCAACGCGCCCTTCCCGTTCTGATCTGGTCCCCTCCATCACCATCCCCGTTTTCTCAGCCCTTCCGACTTATCCACAGGCGTTCCCGCTGCCGTGTCGCGGGATTGGCCTTTGTCTTTCTCTTTTCATTTTCTTTGTCTCTGTCCCTGTCGTGCCGGACAGTCCGAGAGTGTCCGAGACTGTCTTGAACTGTCCTTCGGACAAAGTTGGACAGTGTCAGACAGAGCGTCCGGCACTCCGGGACAAAGAAAAGCTATGGTTCATCCACGCGCCCATGCCGCGCTCGACCCAAGTCGCCGAACGGTATTCGCAGCCCTCATGGACCATCCATTCGTCGATCCAGCGCACCGCCGCATCATTGGCGCCGATGTCTTTGTTGTAGGCGGTCAGGGTGATGCGCAGGCGCTGGATCCGCTTGGCGACATTGGCGGCGTCGTTCTTGGCACGGTTATCCTCGCGGCGCGCGATAGCCTCTTGCAGCGTGCGCAGCACCATCGGATGCGCGAGGCGGATTTCCTCGCCGCAACGCACCAGATGCCATTTGTGCAGCGGCCCGAACTCGAGGCGGCATAACTGCGAGAAATGACCGGCATCGACCATCAAGAGCTTGGCAAGCAGCTCGTGATCATTTGGCAAGGTGCCCACCGGTGCCTGATCATAGGAGATGTTGATCAGATCGAAGAACAGCGCGCGGCATTCCGGCGTGCCTCGCAGGCGCATATCGGAGTTGAGCCAGCGCCGCCGCTCCCAAGGTACGAAATAATGGCTATCGAGCCGATCCTCGACCGTAAGCGGATAGTCCGGCAGATCGTCGATCGGCACCGGCTGGAGAGTGCGTGTCTGAGCGCTCATGCCGCACCTGCCTTGGCCTTGCGGCCATCGGCCTGAATAACGCGCGCCATGATCCGTTCGACCTCACCGTTTTTGAGCCATGCCCAAGCCGTGCTGCGATGGACCTGCATCACGGCAGCAAATGCTGCTAGGCTGTCCCAACTGCGTGCCCCGAAAGTGATGCGCCGCATGGTGGCCCGTGGGTCCCAATTGCTGATACGTCCGCAGCCGAGTCGGTCGAGGTTACCGTGCCGGTCGAGATGGGCCATTACCGTCGATGCACTCACGCCGGCCGCCCGTGCTACAGCGCGCATGCCGCGATACTCCTTGTCGCGCCAAACATAGACACCAGCTCGCGGGCCGGGAGCAGCGCGCGGCCCTGATGTAGGTCCGGATGTCTGGCATTGAGCCGAGGAAACGGGCGTATTCATCGCCATCACCTGTCCCTTGCGCATTCGCGCTGTTTCTAAAAATGCGGGGCGATCGAGCAGCGACCGCCCCGCAGAGTCACCGCGCCGCCTAGCAGGAGGAGGATGCGGCGGGTGAATGGTTGCCCCGACGGCTTTCAGCCGCCTCTCGGATGGGCAAGCCGCAGGTTCCGGGGACCGCGATGATTTGATCGCCACCAGGGCGGCGCGTCCCCGGCAAGGTTTCAGCCAGGCGTTGCCGCCCCGCATTCTCCCCGCCCGGTGGACCCTGAAAACCGGACATTCATTTGCCCCACATCACTGCGGCATAATTCGGCAAGGACTGCGCCGCGAAATCGACCACATCGCCTGTCGGGGTGCACAGACCATCGAACCAGTTGCATGACGTCTGGAACGTGACGCCGAAGTGAACTGCGCAAAGCTCACGCGACCCGAAGTTCGAGATCAGCAACATGGACCAGCGACGGCGGAAATCTTCGGGCTCGAGTCGGCCAACAGCACCATGATTGCGGCGCCGATCAGTAACCGACCGCCCCCTGCCGTCAAAGGGATTGAGGCGAGACGTTTGAGCCCGAGGGATGCGAAGATGCACAAACTCGCTTTTAAGAAGAGATTGTTTCATGGGGATGCTCTTGGGTTGGGGCCGCAGGTGCGGCGGGGGAAGATAGTGAGGTGACCCAAACCTCGAAGCCGACAGCTCCATCAGTTTCGCGTTTAATTGCAGCCGCGAGCTCGACACTTGGCTTTGCTGCGCCCGTCACCAGTCGCGACACAGTTGCCTGTGTCACACCCAGTCGAGCAGCCAAATCTTTCTGGCGTACATGGTTAGTTTGAATGTAATCGCGGAGGGTCAACATGTCCCATAAATACGTGTCAGGTATATACGGGTCAAGCATAAATATTCACCACCCGTATTCGACTGCGCGGCGGACATGTTGAATGATATGCGGATGAACAATATCGCGCGCATCAGAAAGGCCAGGGGCCTCCGCCAAGGCGATCTGGCTGAGATGGTTGGCATCAGCCAGCCGCATATTTCACGGATAGAAGGGGGTGACGAAGGCCCCCCTCTGTCGCTTTTCCGTACGATTGCAGACGCCCTTAACGTGCCGCTCGCAGCTCTTTTCTCTGACGCAAGGTCGCATATCGAGCAGGCTGTACTAGACGCCTTTCGCAGCCTTCCAGAGAATCGTCAGGCGGGCTGGGTTGAGATGGCGCGCCTTGTACAAGCTGAAGCTCAAGCAGCAAATCAAGCAAGCGATCCAGATCGTCACGCGAAAGAGAAGTAAGAATTTCACTAAACTCACGGTCTGCTTCACTCGACATTACCTTCTCCACCACACTACGCGCCCGCCCATAATGGAAACATTGCATGAACATGCAACCCGCCCGATACGGGCGGGAGGCGGCAGTCAACCCAAGGTCGCGCTGCGCACACAGGGGCAAGACCTCCACAACCGACCCTTTCCACAAAATTCCCTTGATCGCTTAGACCCGATTTGAGGGCGAGAATCGGTGCCGCCCTCTGATTACTTCTACTCCGAACTGGCTCCACCTAGCGCCAAGAATACCCCATCCGCATATTTATGCTTGACCCGTATATACGTGAAGCGCATAAATGCTCCATCCCGACCTTTCCGGATGGAGCCCGCCCATGCACATTCCCACAGTCCTTTCCGTCAAAGACGCGGACGATCGGCGTCCCGCACCGCGCTTTTATGCGCGTGCTGACATCCGCGACCTTTCCCGCGCCGAGACTCTGCGCAGCCCGCAGTCCGGCAGCGATCTGTTCCGCACAAGCGACCGCGCGATGGCCGCAGACTATGCAGAGCTCAACAGCCCGTGGGCCGATCTAGAGGCGCGGGAAGGTCGTGCTCGCTGCCTGCGCCTCATAGTGAGGATTTCCTTGATCGTCGGGACAATTGCGGCCTGCATGATCATCGGTGCGATCATCGCCCTGACGATAGGCGCTATGCAGACAGCAGGCCTTGCCGACAACATTCTCAGTTTTGCCGCACCGACCACGCTGGAAAGCCAGTCACGCTCTATCGAACAGCTGGTCGGGGGCGCGCGGTGAAGTCGGTCCGCTTCCACCTCGTTATTCCGCACGGGTCGAACCGCGCGCTGATGTTGAGCGAAGCGGAGTTCGCGCGGTTTTTTGACAATCGCAATCCGCAGGACTGGTCCAAGCCCGTCACGCTGTTCGCAGCGGATCGCCCAGAGCCTCTGACCGCCGAGGTTCAGGCCATGCTTGACCACCCGCAACGTATCTGCCGCGCTCCCGCGTCAAACTGAGCGCGGCAGAGCCGCCGGAGTGGCAGCCTCCGGCGGCGCAAAGACCCCGCTGCGCGCTCCTCCATCAGTGCAGCGGGCAGCCCCCGAGGATGGGTGGCCTCGGGGGCACCCTCACCCAGATCCGCGTCCGGCGGCACCGGACATTCGCTAGGACAGAACCATGAAGCGCCTGCTTTTGATACCCGCCCTCTGCCTGCCCCTCATGGCTGGCTCCTGTGAAGACGACGCCACTATCGCGGCTCGCAACGTGAGCAAGGCCGCCGACAACTTTGAGATCAGTCGCCGCGTCGTGTTCTTCAACGGCATCACCGACAAATACATCCTGACGGTAGAGGGGTTCTGCTCGATGGACCTGAATGCAGCCGGAAACGCTTTCAACGTGATCTGCAAAACGGGACCGAGCGAATACAAGCGCCACAGTCTGGTCCTGTCCGACAATACCAGCGCATTCGTCGAGCAGCTCGATGCTGCCAAGGTCAGCGCCTACCACTACCGCGTCACCTTCAAGCCGCAAGCAATCATCCCGGACATCGATTTTCGCGGTGATCTTGGCGACCTCACGACCAATAGCAACCAACTGATGCAGTGACGCTCCGGTGACCGGCCCCGCGCGGGCCGGCATCCCTCCACCTTTCACAACCTGAACAGAGGCAACCGCCATGGCGCGCAACGAACTCAACTTCCTCGAATTCATTCAGAGCTTTCGCCGTGGCGAACTTCTGGAGACCGGAGACCACAAGCTCTCCGAGCTGATCGAGGCAATCCGCGAAACCGGTAATGGCGGCAGCCTGACCATGAAGGTCGGCATCAAGGTCAACAAAGCCGGCCAGCTCGAGGTCGTACCCGACATCTCGATCAAGAAGCCGACCCGCAGCATGGGCACCGGCATTTACTTCGCCACCGATGACGGCCGCCTCACCCGTCGCGATCCCAACCAAATGGACTTCGAAGACGAGCTCGAGCGCCGCCGCGCGATCGACGCCTAACCCTTCCTCAACCCGAAAGGACCAACCATGCCTCAAAGCACCGAACAATTCGGCCAAGTCGCCGCCCTTGCCGCGGATCCGCGCAGCACGTTCGAAACCGTTCTCGAGGCCGCGCGCGTCGCATCGCCTACGATCGTCGGCCAGGACGGCCGAGAGTACGCTGCTCTGCCGAACAGCTTCACGCTGCGCGACATTTCCGACCCGAACCGGCTCCCCTCGCGCGTCCAGCAAGCGGTGACGGTCGATGATCGCGCGTCGCTCTCCGCCTATGCCAACCGCTTCAAATCCGACCGTTCGGTCATCATCGCGGATTTCGACGCGCTCACTGTCTCGGCCCGCCTCGACTGGCACGAGCACAACCTCGGCGCGGCCTTTCCCGCCTCTGGCCACAACACCCACGCCGCCACGTTGAAACTGCGCCCCTCGGAAGAGTTCGCCCGGTGGGATGCGATGGAAGGCAAGATCCACCCGCAAGACGAGTTCGCCCGCTTCCTCGAAGAGAACAGCGTCGACATCGGCCATCCCGAAGCGGCAACCATGATCGAGATCAGCCGCGACTTTGAGGCCACGGTCGGACAAACCTACAAATCCGCCCTGCGCCTGGACAACGGTGACCGCAAGCTGGTCTTCGAGACCGATACTAAGGTCCAGAACGGCGTCGTGATCCCCGAGAAGTTCACGCTCTCCATCCCGATCTACAACGGCGAACAGCCGGAAGAGCTGAGCTGCTTGTTCCGCTGGCGCGCCATGGGCGGCGGCGCGGTCGGCCTCGGCTTCCAGTGGCACCGCGTCGAATACCAGCGCCGCGCACACTTCCTTCAGATCGCCGCCACGGCAGCCGAGGAAACCGGCCTTCCGTTCTACATGGGGCGCTTCGCCTGATTCCCAAACGACCCTCTGGTGTCCGGCCCCGCGCGGGCCGGCATCCCGAGCGCCAAGAAAGGACACCTCATGAAAAAGCTTGCCCCGCCTGCGCACATCTTTGGGCCGATGCCAAACGATGCACCTGACGACCTCAAGCTGGAGCGCGCGAAGTGGATCGCAGCGCAAGCTTCCGCTGGCTATTCCACGCGCCAGATCGCGACCGCGCTGAACATCAGCCCCACTACCGTTCGCGGTGCCGGCGCGGTCGGCCGCGAGCTCGCGCCCGCCAAGCAAGCGATCGGCCTGCCTAGAGCAAGCTGGGAGGACCTGCACCCTGCCCCGCGCCACGAAACCGAGCCGCGATTCTCCTTGGTGCGCACACCGCCGACCGAGCACCCGAACCGGACCGATCAGGTGATCGGCTTTATCCGCCAGATCCACGCTGAATTCATGGCTGCAGAGGCCAAGGCATGACCATCAGCACCCATCGCGGCATCACCATCGTGGAAAGCGACCATCCGAGCGGCGCGCGCACCTGGGCACATGAGGAGAGCGGATCGGGCGGCATCGCCCACACCCACGAAGAGGTGATCCGGCAGATCAGCCGCTTCTTGGGGCCGGATCCGGCATGCGCGCTGTGTCGCGGGCATGAAACGGAAGACTGGGCCTGCCTGGGGATCGTACCTTGCTCGGTCTGCTTTCCGGAGGATCCGGTGGACGAGGACAAGAGGAGGGTTGGGTGATGGGAATGCAAAAGGCAGCCACCGTTAGCCCTGAAGATCGCGAGATTATCGATCAGAGCTTTCGCGAGCTGATCATCAAGCTTGCCCGCCGCCGCGCATGGGAGGACCATGTCTCTGCACTCGAGACGCGAAGGAACTAACCCAGTGATCCGCAAAGCCGTCGGCTATAGCCGCTATTCGACCGACCTTCAGAACGAAAGGTCGATCGAGGACCAAGAGGCGCTTATCCGCAAATACGCCTCCATCAATGACTTGGCGCTCGATCGGCTCTACTCTGATGCTGCACAATCAGGGGCATCTATCCTTGGCCGTGACAGCCTGCTTCAGCTCTTGGCCGATGCGAAGACCGGCGCGTTCGACGTGGTGATTGTCGAGGAGCTCGACCGCCTTTCGCGCGACATGGAGGACCTTGCGGGCATCCACAAGCGCCTGTCATTTGCTGGCGTCGAGATCATGGCCGTGCATGAAGGCGTTGCTTCGACCGTCACGGTCGGCCTGCGCGGATTGGTCGGCCAGCTTTTTCGGGAAGACAACGCACGCAAGATCCGCCGCGGCTTAAGCGGTCGCGTGAGCCAAGGCCTTTCGGCCGGTGGCCGCGCGTTCGGTTACCGCCCCCACCCAAGTGAAAAGGGGCGCCTGATCATTCAGGACGACGAGGCCGAGATCATTCGCAGGATCTTCCGAGAGTTTTCCGAGGGCCGATCGCCGATCGACATCGCCATCAACCTGACGCGGGACGGCTGTCCAATGCCCAGATCAGCCAAAGCATGGCAATCGAGCACGATCTACGGCTGGGCCGAGCGCAGGTCGGGCATCCTGCGCAATGACCTCTATGCAGGCAAAATCGTCTGGAACAAGTCCAAGATGGTCAAAGACCCCGAAACCGGCAGAAGGGTTTCGCGACCGAATCCGCCGAGCGACTGGCAAACCAAGGAAGCCCCCGACCTGCGCATCATCGATCAGGATCTATGGGAGCGGGTTCAGGTCATGGTTGAACCACGGCAAGGCGCGACCCAGTCTGATCGCGCGAAGATGCGCCGCCCAGTCAGGCCGCTGTCGGGCCTTCTGCGGTGTGGTTCGTGCGGCGGCGGCATGTCGGCAAAGGGAAAAGACAAAAGCGGGCGCACCCGTATTGAGTGCACCCGCCATTCCCTAAGCCGGAGCTGCCCTGCCCCGCGCACATGGTATCTGGATCTTGTAGAGGAAGCCGTCATCGGCCTGCTGCGCAAGGAGCTGGACAAGCCCGACCTGCTGAAGCTTTACGTCACCGAATACAATCGCGCGCGTGCGGAGTTCGCAGCGGCAAATGGCCAGCGCAGAAGCAAGCTCGAGCGCCGTGTCCAGCAGCTTGATTCCGAAATTTCTCGCCTTGTCCAATTTGTGACCCGCGGGATCGGCGATACCGACAGGATTGCGAAAGAATACGAAGCGCGATGCGCCGAACTAGCTGACGCAAAGCTTGAGCTGTCGCTTGAGCCTTCGCCGCTCAATGCCGTGTCACTGCATCCCATGGCCGTGGACGGCTATCGCAAGGACCTCATGGCACTCGCGCCAATCATGGGCGCAGACCATAGCGGCGGATCAGCAAACTTTGCAGAAACTCTGCGAAAGCTTATCGAATCCGTAACGGTGACCGAAAGAGAGACAGGACAAATGGAAGTCGTTGTAACCGGCCGACTAAGGGCCCTGATCGACGCCCCACGGATGTCCAGAAAGACATCGGGGGGGACGATGGTAGCGGAGGAGGGATTTGAACCCCCGACACAAGGATTATGATTCCTCTGCTCTAACCAACTGAGCTACTCCGCCACAGAGTGAGCGCGGTTTAAAACGAGGAGCGGGGGGCGTCAAGCGGATAATCGAAGAATTTTCGCGATTGCAGAAAACAAACGCCCACATCCTTGTTTTATCAAAGAAAAAGGGGTGCTTCCGCACCCCTTCCGCAACTTATGCCTTGGCTTTGATGACTTGCAGCAGCGGCATGACATCGGACATGTCCGGCCCGTGGGCCTGTCCGGTCAGCGCCTTGCGCAAAGGCATGAACAGCCCCTTGCCCTTGCGGCCCGTCGCCTCCTTGACGGCGCTGGTAAAGCTCGACCAGCTCGTCTCGTCATAGGGCGGCGGCGGCAGGAGCGTCATGGCCTGCGCGATGAATTCGGCATCCTCGGGGTCGATCTCGGGCTCGGCGCCCTCGTGGAAGATCGTCCACCAGCCGCCGAGATCCTCGAGCTTGGTGATGTTTTGCGAGGCGACGCGCCAGAAGCGCTCGGCCAGATCCGCCGGCACACCAAGTGCCGCGATGCGGTCCTGCACCTCGGTGAAGGGACGCGCCTGGTTGGCTTCGCGGGTCAGCGGCAGAAGCTCCTCGGGGTCGAATTTCGTGGGCGAGGCCCCGAATTGCGCCAGATCGAAGCCCTCCGCGATCTCCTCGAGCGACATGCGCAGTTCCATCGGCTTCGACGAGCCCAGACGCGCCATCATCGACAGCAGGGCCTCGGGGGCGATGCCGTTCTCGCGCATTTCGCGGATCGACAGCGCGCCAAGGCGTTTCGACAGTTCTTCGCCATGCGCACCGGTCAGCAGGCTGTGGTGGGCAAAACTGGGAGGCGTGCCGCCGATCGCGCGGATGATCTGGATCTGGGTCGCGGTATTGGTGACGTGGTCGGCACCGCGCACGATATCGGTCACGCCCATATCGACGTCGTCGACGACCGAGGCGAAGGTGTAAAGCACCTGCCCGTCGGCGCGGATCAGCACCGGATCGGACACGCTGGCCGCATCGATCGAGATGTCGCCCAGAATGCCGTCATGCCATTCGATGCGCTCGTGATCGAGCTGGAAGCGCCAGTAACCGTTGCGGCCCTCGGCGCGCAGCTTTTCCTTGTCCTCGGCCGACAAATGCAGACCGGCGCGGTCATAGACCGGCGGCTTGCCCATATTGAGCTGCTTCTTGCGCTTGAGGTCCAGCTCGGTCGGCGATTCGAAGACCTCGTAAAGGCGGTTCGAGGCGCGAAGCTGGTCGGCGACTTCGGCATAGCGGTCGAAGCGGTCGGACTGGCGCTCGAGCCGGTCCCAGGTCAGCCCGAGCCATTCGAGGTCGCGCTTGATGCCGTCGGCATATTCTTCTTTCGACCGCTCGCGGTCGGTGTCATCCAGTCGCAGGATGAAGGTTCCGCCCGACTTGCGCGCGATGAGATAGTTCATCAAAGCGGTGCGCAGGTTGCCGACGTGGATGTGGCCGGTGGGCGAAGGGGCGAAACGGGTGGTTGTCATGGCGGTCTCCTGTCTGCTTCGCTCTTTCACAATGGGGCCATTTTGTCCATATCTAGGGCAAATTGCGGGAGAAAAGCATGACTGATTGGACAACATCGACAGCGCCGGATCTGGCCGCGATCGAAACCCTCGCCCGCGAGGTCATCGCAGGCTTTCCGCCAGAGCTTTCCGGCCATGCCGAGATGGTGGTTCTGCGCGTCGAAGAGCTTGCATCGGACGAATTTCTTGAGGAATTGGAGATCCATGACCCGCTCGAGCTGACCGGCCTTTATGACGGCATCCCGATGACCGAGAAATCGGCCAGCGAGCCGCAGTCCTTCCCCGACCGCGTCTGGCTGTTTCGCCGCGCGATTCTGGACGAATGGGCCAGTCGCGGAGATGTGACACTCGGCGCGCTGGTCTCGAATGTGGTCGTCCACGAATTCGCCCATCACTTCGGCTGGTCGGACGAGGATATTGCGACCATCGACCGCTGGTGGGAATAAGCGTCAGCAAAAGCGGGCAACCGCAATGGAAAAGGGCGCGGAAATCCGCGCCCTTTTCGTTGACCGTAATGCCCGGAGGCCGCGTTTAAGAGCGGCCGTCGAAGCGCACGAAATCCAGAACGCCGCCGGTTTTCGGCTGCACATCGGCCCAGCTGCCGATCTGGAAATCGATGACCAAAGTCGCCGCCGTCGGGTAGCGGCGGAATTCGGGATCGAGCATCGCGCGCGCCGGCAGCATCTCTGCCAGCTCGGCAATGCCCGGATTATGGCCGACCAGCATCACGGTCGGGGCCGAGGCCGTGCGCAAAACGCCAAGCATCTGCTCGGGGCTCGCGTGATAAAGGCCGCGTTCGTGACGCACGTTCGGGCGTACCTCGAGCGGGGCGGCAAAGACGGTATCCCAGGTTTCGCGGGTGCGCATCGCGGTCGAGCAAAGCACCTCTTCGGGCTCGTAGCCGCGGCTTGCCAGCCAATCGCCAAGCTCGCGCGCCGAGCGGCGGCCGCGGTCGTTCAGGGGGCGGTCGTGATCCTCTTGCGCCGGATCGTCCCAGGAAGATTTTGCGTGACGCGTCAGGATCAGCCGACGGTATCCAATGGGAGTCATGATACCCCTTACCCGCTCAAATAATATAAACTGAAGCCTGCCACAGCATTTGGCGCTGCGGCAAGCCCTGTCTCAACTGGATGGAGAATCTTTGCCGGCCTTACAGCCCGCTGTCGCCCTGACGCAAACCGCGCGGTTTGACACGCGGCGTCGAGCTGCGGATCAGGCTGCCCGCCCCATGTTCGGTGAAAAGCTCGAGCAGAGAGGCATTGGGCACGCGGCCGTCAAGAATGACGACGGCGCGCACGCCCTCCTGCAGGGCCTTCAGCGCGGTTTCGGTCTTGGGGATCATCCCGCCCGCGATCGTGCCGTCGGCGATCATGTCGCGGACCTGGTCGGGATGCATCGCCGTCAGAACCTCGCCATTGGCATCCTTGACGCCGGCAACATCGGTCAAAAGCAGCAGGCGGTCGGCGCGCAGGGCGCCCGCGATCGCACCGGCAGCGGTATCGCCGTTGACGTTGAAGGTCTCGTTGTCTGCCATGCCTGTCGCGACCGGCGCGATGACCGGAATGAGATTGGCATTATAGAGATCGCGGATGATCTGGACGTTCATCTCGACCGGCTTGCCGACGAAGCCCAGCTCCGGATCATCGGCCTCGCAGACCAACAGGTCGTCGTCTTTGCCCGAGATCCCGACCGCGCGGCCGCCGGCGTCGTTGATCGCCTGGACGATGCGCTTGTTCACCAGACCCGACAGAACCATTTCGACGACCTGAACCGTCTCCTTGGTGGTGACGCGCTTGCCGCGCACGAAATGCGATTCGATCCCGAGCTTGTCGAGCATCTCGTTGATCATCGGACCGCCGCCGTGAACCACGACCGGATTGATGCCGACCTGCTTCATCAGCACGATGTCGCGCGCGAATTCGGCCATTGCCTCGTCGTCGCCCATCGCATTGCCGCCGAATTTCACCACGACAACCGCACCCGAATAGCGCTGCATATAGGGCAGTGCTTCGGACAAGGTGCGGGCTGTGGCGGACCAGTCTCGGTTCATATCTTGCTTTCTCATTCTCGTGTCCCTGCGCGTCGGGGCAAACCCTAAGACCAGAGTTTCCCCCCGTCCAGACCGGCCCTTAGCTCAGGCCGGCAATGATCGCCCGCAACGTGGCGATGCCGTGGCCTTTGTCCGAGGAGGTCGCGACCAGCTCGGGATAGGCGGCGGGGTGCTTTTGCAAGGCTTCCTCGACCTGCGCGATGACCTGCGTCAGGGCCTGGGAGCTAATCTTGTCGGTCTTGGTCAGCACGACCTGAAACGGCACTGCCGAACGGTCGAGCAGCTTCATGATCTCGTGGTCGACCTCTTTGACGCCGTGGCGCGAATCGATCAGCGCGAAGGCGCGGCGCAAGGTCGGACGACCGGCGAGGTAGTTCTTCAGCAGCGCCTGCCATTTCGCGACGACCGCAACCGGTGCCTTGGCGAAACCATAGCCCGGAAGGTCGACCATATAGGAATGCTCGCCAAGCGCGAAATAGTTGATCTCCTGCGTGCGGCCGGGCGTGTTCGAGGCGCGGGCCAGACCGTTGCGGCCGGTCAGCGCGTTGATCAGGCTCGATTTGCCGACATTCGAGCGGCCGGCAAAGCAGACCTCGGGGCGGTCCGCCGGCGGCAGACCGTTCATCGCGACCACGCCTTTGACGAAATCGACCGGTCCGGCAAAGAGCAAACGCCCCTTTTCGGAGGCTTCGTGTTCGGGTTCGGGAGCCAGGGGGAAGGAGACTTTCACAGCACCACCTCATCGCCAATGCGGACGGTGCCGCCGGTTACAACTTGAGCATAGACCCCGAAATCGCGATGGCCGAACAGCTTTTGCAGCGTCGCGGGCATGTCGAGGTCGAGTTTGCCGGTCTCGGTATTCGCGGAGGTGGCAGGGCAGCGCGTGATCGGCTCGACCACACGCAACTCGGCACCGCCGATGGTCAGGATGCGGCCGATGATGCCGCGCTCGGCCTCGGGCTTCCAACCGTCGATCCACAGGTTGCCGCGCCAGCGGTCGGTGCCGATGGCAAGGCCGGTCTCGCGCTCGACGACATCAAGCGTGGCGCGCGACAGGATCGAGACATAGGGCTGGCTCACATCCGCCCAGGCCGTGGTCGCGCGCACCAGCCGCGTCGGCGCGGGGAAGTTCGCTGGCCAAAGCGGGCGGACCCATTCGGCAAGCGCGTCGCCTTGGGTTTCGGGATCGATGTGCAGATCGGACAGTTCGGGATGGCTCAGCGTGATCATCCGCCCCGGCTCGGGCGTGCCCCAGCCACCGGAAACCGCTTGAAGCGGCGCGGCCTTGGCGCCTTGAAGGAAGCACGATTTGGGCAGCCAACGCGCCGGATCGACGGCGGCGTGACGCTCGCCACCTTCATGAAGAAGCGCCCAAAGCCGGTCTCCCGGCAAAGGGCGCGACGCCTGAAGCGTGACCTCCGCGATCCGCTCGCCCCCGATCGACTTGATCGGGTGGCGGCGGATCAAAGAGAGGGTTGCCGTCATTTTCCCTTGCCTTTGCCCGGCTTGCTCTCGGCTTTGGACGGGCGTTTCGACATGCCTGCCTTGATGTTGCCGAAAATGTCGGGGCGATGGCCGTGCATCGACATGATCGTGTACTGCTGGATGATCGTGATCGTGTTGTTCGCGATCCAGTAGAGCACGAGACCCGAGGCAAAGCCGCCGAGCATCAGCATGAAGATCCACGGCATCCAGGCGAAGATCATCTTCTGCGCCGGATCGGCGGGTGCCGGATTGAGCTTTTGCTGCATCCACATCGAGATCCCGAGCACGATCGCAAGGACCGGCAGCGAGAAGGAATGCAGCATCGAGCCCTGCCCCGGAGCCGCCCAGGGCAGCAGGCCGAAGATGTTCCACAGGCTGGTCGGATCGGGTGCCGAAAGGTCGTGGATCCAGCCGAGCCACGGTGCGTGACGCAGTTCGATCGTGACGAAGATCACCTTGTAGAGCGAGAAGAAGATCGGGATCTGCAACAGAACCGGAAGACAGCCCGCAGCGGGGTTCACCTTCTGGGTCTTGTAAAGCTCCATGATCTCTTTTTGGTATTTCATGCGGTCGTCGCCGGTCCGCGCCTTGATGGCCTCCATCTCCGGCTGCAGTTCCTTCATCTTCGCCATGGAGATGTAGGATTTGCGGGCCAGCGGGAAGACGATCATCTTGAGGATGACGGTCAGCGCGATGATCGACCAGCCCATGTTGCCGATCATGCCGTGCAGCCAATGGAGCAGGCGGAAGATCGGCTTGGTCAGGAAGTAGAACCAACCCCAGTCGATCGAATCGACGAAGCCCTGAATGCCGGGGGTGTCCTGATAGCCGTTGATGGTTTCCCAGACTTTTGCACCGGCAAAGAGATAGCTCGAGCTGCTGGCATTCGCGCCCGGAGCAACGGTAACCATCGGCATGCGGGCTTCGGTCTGGTAGATATCGGCGCCCGGCGCGTATTTCACGACCGCGGTAAAGGCGGTGCCCGGCGCGGGGGCCAGCGTGGTCATCCAGTATTTGTCGGTAAAGCCGATCCAGCCGTTTTCGGTCACATTGATGACCTCGGCCGGACCTTCGCCGTTGATCGGCGACAGCTCGGTGATCTTGTTGTACTTCAGCTCGAGCAGCGAGCCGTCGGTCATGCCGACCGCGCCTTCATGCAGCACGAAGTAGTTCTGGGTATCGGGTTTGCCGTGACGGGCCAGAATGCCGTAGGGCGCGGCAGAGAATGCCGCATCGCCCTTGTTCTCGATCGATTGGGTGACCGTGAACAGGAACTTGTCATCGAGTTCGAAAATGCGGCGGAAGGTCTGGCCTGCGCCGTTGTCCCAAACCAGCGTAACCGGATTGCCCGGCGAAAGCGTCTCGCCGCTTTCGAGCTGCCAGATGGTGGCGGGGCTCGGCACCAGCGCCGGATCGGTACCCGCAGCAGCCATCCAGCCGTAGACGGCGTAATAGGGCTTCTGGATCGTCAGGCCGGAATTGGCACCGGGAGCAGCCGGCGAACCGACAGCCGCGAGATCAAGCCCTGCCGTCGGCGAAAGCAGCCGTACGAAGGGCGAATTCTCGTCGAGCGTCTCGCGGTAGCCGATCAGCTCGAGATCGTCGACGCGACCGCCGGCCAACGAGATCGAGCCCTTGAGTGCGGGCGAGGAAATGCCGACCCGCGCCGCGCTTGCGGAAGGATCGTTCGACGCCTGCGCAGCGCCTGCCGCCAATTCGGGGGCTGCGCCGGCCGTAGCCCCGCCTGCCGCATTCGGCAGCGCCGGAGCGGCCGGCATGCCTTCGGTCTGGCTAACCGCGGCCGGAGTTTCGGGGGCGGGCTGTGATGGGAAAAAGATCGCCCAGCCGATCATGACAAGTGCGGAAAGCACCATCGCCAGGATCATGTTGCGGTTGTTGTCATTCATGCAATCGCGTCCTTCACCGATCAACTTCCGTCGCGTACCGCGCCGCTTCAACAGAACCGACCGGCAAAGGTCAAGGGAATTTGCCCAAATGACGCCCGCGAGCCCGCAATTTCGCGTATAACCGGCGATTGATCGAGGACGACGACAGCGCGACGCGGTACGAAGGATCCGCGCTGCAGGACAGCATTGCCGGCTTCGTGTTCCGCGTGTTGCGGGAGCCTCCGAAAGCCCGTCTGGTCTGCACCTGCTTGCGCCCCCTTTGTTCGTCATGACGAGCGCCGGCCCCGCTCCAGCCCCGCGCACGATCCCGAGGCGCTGATGCGGACACAAGCCAAGGACCAGACACCGTGCCCGCCCTGTGCGCGCTTAGCCCGCGCGGCGCAGCGGGCTTGCGAGGACTGCTTTGCGGTCGCATTCCTCGAGATAACCCGGCATGAGATCGGCCGGCAAAGCGCGCGCAACGGCGCGGCCCTGAACTTCGGCGACACCGATCTGCGCGAGATAGGCGTGCTCGCCCTGTGTCGAGACCTGCTCGGCGACTGCCGACAAGCCAAGATGCTCGGCCAGCGCCATGATCGCCAGAATCATCCGCTGCTGCTCGGGCGAGCGGTCGCAATCGACGACGAAGGCCTCTCCCAAACGGAGTCTCGTCGGGCTGAAGCGGCGCAATCCGGCAAGCGACGGCCCGTCGACTCCCAGATCGATCAGCTCGATCACGCAGCCCGCAGCAGCAAGCCGGTCGAGATTATGGGCCGCATTGCTGGGTCCTGCCGCCAGATCGAGCGCCTTCGCGACGGCGATGACCAGCCGCAGGGGCGGGACATCCTGACGGTCGAGCTCCCACAGCAGGAAATCGGCCAGCTCGCCCTGACGCAAATGCTCGGCCTCGAGGCGGAGCGTCAGGTGATCAACCCCGATCGCGCGCCGGTCCCATTGGCGCAGGGCCGCGAGCCCCTGTGCCAGAGCCGCCTTGACCAGAACCACCCGTTCATCGGGATCGAGGAGGGATGCGAACTCCGCAGCGGTCAGCAGGCCGAGTTCGGGGTGCCGCAGCCTCGGCTCCAGTTCGACCCCGATCACGGTGCCGGTATCGGTGCATAATTGCGGCAAAAACCACGTTTCGACGCGGTCCGGCGTAAAGACCGGTGCCAGAATGGCCGCATGCTCGGCCCCGCTTGCGTGATAGGTTCCGATCACGAGCCCGCCCGCGCCGCTTCCACCGAGTTTGCTTGCGAAAGCGTGGAGCTGCTCGACGGAGGCGCCTTGCGCGGGGTCGCGCACGAGGATCGCCGTGACTGCGGGCACAACACGGCCGCTGCGGATCCGGAGGCCGGAATGCAGCGACGCCTGAAGCCGCAGCACCCTGCGCCGCAAGCGGGGCAGCGAGACGTCGGGCAGGAAAAGGCACAGATCCCCCGCCCCGTCGGCCCTCACATCGGGCGCGGAGCCCGGTTCGCTGCCGAGGATCTGCGAACTCAGCTGCATGATCCGGCCCATCAGCTCGGCCATGCCGGCCATGCCGAGGCTTCGCCGCAATTCGGCCGCATTCTCGATCCGCAGAACCAGAGCCGTTCGCTCCCGTCCGGAACGCAACATTGTCGCCATGATCGCCACGGCAGCCATGACCGCCGCACTGGCGATGAACATCCATTCCATCCCGTCACCCGAATCGTCCCGTACAAGGCGATCCTGCCGCAGACAGGTTGGCGTTCGGTTAATGTTCGCGCAGTTTCGGAACCGAATCCGCCTTTTCTTCGGCAGGCCTCGGATCGAGTGCCGAAAAATCGAAGAGATTGGGGTCGGGCAGATGCGAGGGACGCACATTCATCAGCGCGCGGAACATCACCTGACGGCGCCCCGGCGCGCGGCTCTCCCATTCGTCGAGCAGCTTCTTGACCTGCACGCGCTGGAGCCCCTCCTGACTGCCGCAGAGATCGCAGGGGATCACCGGATAAGCCATGGCGCGGGTGAATTTCTCGCAATCTGCCTCGGCGACGAAGGCCAGCGGACGCAACACGTTCAGATCGCCCTCTTCATTCAGCAGCTTCGGCGGCATGGCCGCAAGGCGACCGCCGTGGAACATGTTCATGAAGAAGGTTTCCAGAATGTCGTCGCGGTGATGGCCCAAAACCACGGCCGAACAGCCCTCTTCGCGCGCGATGCGGTAGAGATTGCCGCGACGCAGGCGCGAGCAGAGCGCGCAATAGGTCCGCCCCGCAGGCACCTTTTCCTTCACGATGGAATAGGTGTCCTGATATTCGATCCGGTGCGGGACGCCGCGCTCCGACAGAAACTTCGGCAGAACCGTCGCGGGGAAGTTCGGCTGGCCCTGATCGAGGTTGCAGGCCAGCAGCTCGACCGGCAGAAGGCCGCGCCACTTCAGCTCGTGGAGCACCGCGAGCATCGTATAGCTGTCCTTGCCGCCCGAAAGGCAGACCAGCCATTTGTCGCCTGGACGCACCATGTCATAGGTTTCGATCGCGGCGCGGACCTCGCGCACAAGGCGTTTGCGTAGCTTGCGGAACTCGGTCGAATGCGGCGCGCCCTCGAAAAGCGGATGGATCTCGCCCTCGCCCTCGGGAAGATCGGGACCGTCAAGCTCGGCCGCTTCCAGCGCCTCGTCGTCGAGGATCTGTGCGGTTTTGATCGGGTCAGGAGCGTTCATGGCAATCCCTCGGAGGTTCGGGCAGCAATCCAGATGGCGGTTCGAATTGGCGGGTCAGGTCGGATCGGAAGGGGCGCGGGCCTCGGGATCGGTGCCCGGCACCGGATCATAGCCCTGCCCGCCCCAAGGATGGCAGCGGCAGATCCGACGCGCCGTCAGCCAGCCGCCACGCAGCCCGCCGTGATGCTCGAGCGCGCCGAGCGCATAGGCCGAACAGGTCGGCTGGAAGCGGCAACCATGGCCGACCCAAGGGCTTGCAACCAGACGATAGGCCCGCACAGGCAGAGCCAGCACACGGGCCAGAGGCGTCATGGCTTTGTGCCCTGCTGCGGTCCGGCGGCCGCTTCGGGTTTGGGCACATCGGACTTGGGCGCGGCAGGCTTGCCCGAGGGCGCTTTGGGAGCATGGACGCGGGCAATCGCCTCGGCCAGATCCTGTTTCAGCGCGGTGAAATCGCGGCTGACCGTCGCATTGGGACGACCGACCAGAACGTAATCCCAGCCCTGACGGCCCAAAGCGGGCATGATCTCGCGGACCAAGGCACGCAGACGGCGCTTGGCACGGTTGCGGACCACCGCATTGCCGATCTTTTTCGAGCAGGTATAGCCGACGCGGATCAAATCGGGCGCGGCCTCGGCCTCGGCACGCCTGCGCGCCTGAAGCAGAAAGCCCGCCGTCCCCTGCCGGCGTGCCGAAGCGGCCCGCAGGAAATCGGGACGGTTGCGCAGCGTTTCGATCTGCGGCTCGCGGCTGGTGCGCGGGGCATCATCCGCAATAGCGAATGCCGCCGCAGCCATAGCCTTCGGCGGAACCTCGCGGTTTGCGTCAGGCGGCAACGACGGCATTGGCATTGGCCTTTCTTACGCCCGAAGGCGCAATCTTATGCCGACAGGCTCTTGCGGCCTTTGGCGCGACGTGCGTTCAGCACGCGACGGCCACCTTTGGTTGCCATGCGCGCGCGGAAGCCGTGACGACGGGCGCGAACCAGGTTCGACGGCTGGAAGGTGCGTTTCGACATCGTTCAAACTCCGGGGGTCGGGGCGCGAGACATAATGGGACTCCCCACGAGCATGCGCCGGTCTATTCGAGGCTCGCTGGATAGTCGGCGGATTTACCCGAGTCAACCCGACTCCGCCCCGAATACCCGACTTTCTCGTGGTATTTCGCGTCAATCCCGACAAAACCGCCCCTCTTTATGGCAAGAGACCGCCTGTCATGGAACCCGAAAGCGCTCACGCTTGTTTGAACTGCACGCGATGAGGGCTTATGTCCTTGGAGCGTCGCCGGAAGTTGCGGCAAAAGAACAATAGGTAGCAATGTCGCTGAACTCCCTCTCGGGTCGATTTGCGCTCCTTACGGGCGTTTTCGTGCTTTTGGCCGAACTGCTCATTATTTTTCCGTCGATTTCGAACTATCGTCTCAATGCACTGGAATCGCGGCTCGAGCGGGCGCAGATCGCCAGCCTCGCCCTGCTCGCGACCGACGATTCGCTGGCGAGCGACCTCGAATCCGAGCTGTTGCAGAACGCGGGCGTCTTCAACGTCGTCTTGCGCCGCAACGATATCCGGCAGCTGGTGCTGTCCTCGCCCATCCCCGGCCCGATCGCCGAGACCTATGACCTGCGCGAGCAGCCCTTCTGGACCGCAATCCATGATGCAGTGGTGCAGGTCGCCACCCCCGAGAATCGCGTCATCCGCGTTATCGGCGCGCCGGTGAAGCAGGCGGGCCAGCTGATCGAGATCACGATGGATACGGCCGGACTTCGCCGCGAGATGATTGATTACGGGCTCAGGATGCTTCTGATCTCGGCCGCTTTCTCGGTCATGACGGCGATTTTGCTCAACCTTGTGGCCCAAAGGATGCTGCTGGTGCCGATCCGCCGCGTGATCCGGCACATGACGGCCTATGCGAGCGCCCCCGAGGATGTCCGCGCCATCATCACCCCCACCGCCCGCCTCAAGGAGCTGAACGAAGCCGAGGTGGCGCTTGCCGCGATGCAGCGCACCGTGACCTCGGCGCTCAAACAAAAGGCGCGGCTGGCGCAGCTTGGCCAGGCCGTGGCGCGAATCAGTCACGATCTGCGCAACATGCTCACCACCGCCCAGCTTTTCGCCGACCGTCTGGAAAGCAGCGCCGATCCCGGCGTGCGCCGCGCCGCGCCCAAGCTGGTGAATTCGATCACCCGCGCGGTGAACCTGTGCGAGACCACTTTGGCCTTCGGCAAATCCGAAGAGCCCGCCCCCATCCTGTCACGCTTCAACCTCGCCTCTCTCGTGGCCGAGGTGATCGAGGCCGAATCGCTGACCCTTGCCCAGATCGACGGCAAACCCTCGGTCGAGTTTCTCGCCGAAGTGCCGGGCAATCTCATGATTCGCGCCGACCGCGACCAGATCTACCGCGTGCTGGGCAATCTGGTGCGCAACGCCCGTCAGGCGCTTGAGGGCACCGGCCGGCCGGGCACGATCGAGATTTCGGGTGGCGAGGACGACCACGACTGGTGGCTCAGGATCGGCGACACCGGCCCCGGTCTGCCGCAAAAGACCCGCGAATTCCTGTTCCAGCCTTTCAGCGGCGCCTCGCGCAAGGGCGGTACGGGACTTGGCCTCGCGATTGCCGCCGATCTTGTGCGCAACCACGGCGGCGCGCTGGTGCTGGTGCGCAGCGACGACGAGGGCACCGAGTTCCGCCTGACCCTGCCCCGCGAACTGGCCGGAATCCGCGCCCCCGAGGCCGAGCTTGCCGATTGATCGTCAAGAAAAAGCCACATAGCGTCGCTTTCACCCTTGCGGGCCCCCGCAACTCTCTCTAGATCACCCCTCACACGGACCCATAGCTCAGCTGGATAGAGCACCAGACTACGAATCTGGGGGTCGGGCGTTCGAATCGCTCTGGGTCCGCCACTTTCCCCTTCATATCGCGTGATGGATGTTTCCGGCTTTTGGTCGGTCCTAGGTCATGAATGCTTTGAGTCGTTAGCGGACAATTCGCGCCAATCGTGCGGTCAGAAGTTCGACCAACTCTAGCTGCATGAACTCAAAGCTGTCCGGTATATCCAGGCAAACCAACCGCTTCGCTTTGAGATGTGTTTTCATTTGGCGTGTGAGGCGCGAAAGATGAGCCTTCTCCATGACCACGATCATGTCGGCCCAGTGCAAATGCTCAGCAGAAATGCGTTCGTCAGCATCAGCACTCAACCCCGCAAAGTCAGTTGAGTGACCAAGAAGCTCTGCCGCGACTGCTGCCGCAGTTGGGCTTCTTTTACGGGCTTTGCCACAAACGAACAGGATGTTGCTCATTATCCCTGTATCGCCCAACAATCGTCATGTTGCTAGTCTCAACGACCGCTTCGTTTGCTTAGCCGCCGTTCCAGCAATAGTATGTAATTGGATGGCCTGCACGTGGATGCAGGCTCTCGCGCTCCAGAGTAAGCCCCTCGCGTTCGTAGAAACGCCGCGCCCGCGCATTCTTGGTGGTGGTGAACAATGTGAACCCGTCCTGCATGACGCTCTTGGCATGGTCCAGCAACCGCTTCCCCAATCCGCACCCCAAATGTGACGGACTGACGAAAAGCTCAGCAAGATAATTTTCCGCGGGCCTCAGGGCAACGAACCCAGCTATTTCGCCTCCGGCAACCGCCACCGTCACCGACCAGCCCGAGGCCAGCTCTTCGTCTACACGCGCTCGGAGGACTTCATAGGACGGCATCTGGGGCGGCCCGACATCGGGCAAGCTAGCGCTTGTATGCCAGATTTTTGCAATCTGGTCGCGTTCCTCTTCTCTGGCGCCGCGCAGTTCAAACAAAGGTTTTGATCCTTGGATAGCCGGTTTCATATAGCGGTAATTCCTCGATCAAGCGACGACAGGGGTGAATGATAACCGGTCATGCCGAAAGTGCTAACGGCAGCTTTGTCCCACAATGCAGACGCTTCACCTGCGGCTCTGTAAAGCAGCTTTGCTCGACGATTGGGGTGGAGGTCACTGCCCCTGCCGTCCGTCAGGCGCAGAAAATCTTCGCTTCGCCTCTCGGAATCTCCGAAATCCGACGCCCCCATCGCCAGCCCGAGAGTGCCGGCTTTTGTCGGCATTTTCTCCCAGCCCCATTGGCATCGGTGGTCATTCCATTGCCGCGCAGATCCGTCGCGATCATTGACCGGACGAACGTCGCAGGTCAGCCTGCTTCCAAAGGAGCCGCGATGCCCATACCTTCCTACTCATACCCGCCGCGCGATGAGGTGCCTTATCTCGACTGGTTCGGCCCGCATTTCCAATCGGTTTTCGTCGCCTTGAACCCTTTCATCAAAATTCATGGCGGGGAACCGTTCCGGAACAGCAATTGGACACCGCCCGAAATCGTGGCTCGGGCCAAAAGAAGCGGGAAAGAATGCGCAGTCACTTGGGCGGAGGTCGCAACGCTGTGCGGGTTCGAAACAATTGCGGTCGTCAATCAGGCGCTCCGCCTAACCGGCTCGAAGCGTATCGCACCCGAATATGCCTCGGTGAAGAGCACCGAGCTGCTGCTGAAACATTGTCGAGAGGGTCATCTGTATCCGCCCGATGAGGGGCGGCCATCCTCCCCGTTCGAGTGCTTTTTCAGCGATTTTGCCACCGCTGCCGGCCAACATACCGTCCTCGCTGGAGACGGCCATCCGGCGAGGCGAGAGCAACTACCGATCCCGAATCTCGCTGATCCCGAACAGATCAACGAATTCTCGGAGTTCGCCGCATTGGACGGTTCCTTCTACGCTGCGATCTACACGGATTACCACTATTGGCTCGTCTGCCAAACTGCTGGATCGCTTTCCAAGGCCCGGCCAGAGGCCTTCTTCGAAGGCTTTTATGCAAATGCCGCGACAAACGACTTCTGGGGTATCGGGAACGACAAGCGGGGGGAATGATAGTTTCGTCCGCCCAGCAATCCGCTCATCAGACTCATCACGCTCAAGGCGCGCGGGCCACGAAGTCTTACCAGCCAGCCCCCGTTGGCCGTTCGGCCCGAGGCGGCTTATCGATGTTTCGAGCGCAGCCTCCATTGCATCGCCCTCCGCCAAGCACGATGCTGGCTTGGGGAGGGCCCATGCGACCGGAGACCATCATCAGATCTTGCGAAATACGCGATTATCCCGCGCTCAAAAGCTTCGACGAGTTCATGGGCGATCGCCGCATCGACATGCAGCAGGGCAGCCTCCTGGTTGCCGCGCTCGACGATGCGGTCATTGGCTATGTCAAAGTAGCGCCCTCAGAATTTATGGGTTGGCCGCTTCTTTCGATCCTGTGCGTGGCCCCCTCGTCACGAAGGCAGGGCGTTGGCCGGGCGCTGGTGGAGGGGGCAAAGTCCTGCCCTCGGTGGCTGCGTCTTTACGCCTCCACCGAAAGCTCCAACCTTGCGATGCGGGCCTTGCTGCAACGCTGCGGCGCCCACGAAATCGGCTTTTCGGACGATCTCAATATTTCGGGAGAGCGCGAAACCCTTTTCAGGCTGAAGTAGCGGGGAAGACTATGCGCAGCACTCCACCGCTCCGACGGCGAGCGCCAAGCCAGGGCCAAGATCCCCTTGGCCATTGCGGGCAGAGGTCTCTTGGCTAAGATCATCTCAGCTTCGGCATCATGAGGTAGCTCCGGTGACGCATATGCATGGCCTCCACAATGCCGCCTGTCATTGCAGGGCCGTGACGTTTACCGTGCGGCTGATCGGAAATCCCGCCGAGGTGAGCCGATGCTCATGCTCGCTTTGCAGCATGAGAGGCGCCGTCACCGCCTCTGCCAAGATCGAGGATCTGACATTCCTGACAGGCGAAGGAAACCTCGGGCTGTACCAATTCCATACGAGAACGGCGAAGCACTATTTCTGCAAAACATGCGGCATCTATACGCATCATCGGCGCCGATCCAATCCGGCACATTACGGGATCAATGTTGCCTGCCTCGAAAACGTCAGCCCGTTTGATTTTCGCGAGGTTCCGGTTTGGGACGGAACGCGGCATTCGGCCGACACCCGCGAAAAGGACGAATTGGCAGGCGTACTGAGATTCTGCCCGACGCAAACGCCATCTGCTTCCTGAACGCGCAACCTCCGTCGCCCTGACGCAGCCCGCTGACGGTCGGTATGGGGCATCTGCTCCCGACAATCGTGGCCAGCCGTTCTGCGAGGCGCCGTTCACGAATCTTCGATCCGGCGCGCAGTCATAACCATCGCTCAACGACCGCAGGCAGACCCCAAGCCGTTCGAGTTGTCCGGCATGCCGCTATCACGGATCTTCGCCGCATCAGCCGCACCCTTTCGCGTCACGCCGCACAATCGGCCTCAAGATTGCAGACCACCCGCCCCCGCGCAAAAACAATCGCGTCGCGATGCGATTCATGGAAAAACGCTCTTGCCCCTCCCGTCAACTCGCACTAAACACCCGCTCACAGTGGACCCATAGCTCAGCTGGATAGAGCACCAGACTACGAATCTGGGGGTCGGGCGTTCGAATCGCTCTGGGTCCGCCACTTCCTCCTTTTCCATCTGTGCCAGATTACTCCCGTTTTCGGGCAGGTTTTCGACGCGTATCGCGCGCCGGTCGAGGGCGGACCAACGGCACGCGTGGCGCAGGCCCATTGCTTCCCGCTATAGTCCGGCCAACCGTCCCCAACACGAGATCACCCCATGCGCATGTATCAGGTCGATGCCTTTGCCGATCAGCTCTTCGCGGGCAATCCGGCTGCCGTTCTCGTGCTCGAGGACTGGCTTCCCGACGCGCTGATGCTGGCGATCACACGCGAAAACAACCTCGCCGAGACGGCCTTTGTCAAACCGCGACCGGATGGCGCGTGGGATCTGCGCTGGTTTGCCCCCGCGTATGAGGTGGACTTCTGCGGGCATGCCACGCTTGCAACGGCGCATATCCTGTTCACCCAAAAAGGGGCCGATTCCGAACTGACCTTCCACACACGCGTCGGAGAACTGCGCGTGTCGAAGGAGGATCGCGGCTACCGGCTCGACATTCCCCGCCTGCCCCCCGAAGCCGTAGAGAGCCTGCCTCGCGAGATCGCGGGTATCTTTCCGTCACCCCCCGTTCGGATCTTTCGCAACTTCGAGAATGTCTTCGCGGACCTCGGCAGCGCCGAAGCCGTTCGCGCCTTCGAGCCCGATCTCGCGGCGATCGCGAAGCTTGGCCATATCGGCCTTGTGGTCACGGGGCGCGATACCGAGGACGCGCGGGCGGATTTCGTGTCGCGCTACTTTGCCCCCGGCGCAGGCATTCCCGAAGATCCGGTCACGGGGTCCATCCACGCGACGCTCGTACCCTATTGGGCCGAAAAGCTGGGGCGCAACCGGCTGATGGCCTTTCAGGCTTCGCCGCGCGGCGGCTGGCTTGACTGCACGCTGACCGAGACGCGCGTGCTGCTGGCCGGCAATGCCGTGACCTTCATGGAGGCGACGGTTTTCCTGCCGGAGACTGCGTAACAGGTCCGGATGACCGGCTCCGCTTTTCCGCCCCTTGCCGGATCGCGCGCGCCTTTGCACCTGCGCCCGCGCCAGCCCGATTCGCGATTGGGCAGCGATCCCTTGCCGCGCGACCTTGCCGCGCAGGCCGCATTTTTTCCGTCGGGAAAAGTGTCTTTCCTGTGGATACATCACCCAGCGTGCATCTCTTAAAAAAAAGCAATTAGCTCCATTACCTCACATCGTTTTTACTCATTTGCCTATTATGAGTGCTAAATACGGTCTGGTACGCCGGTCGCATCCGGCTCGGCGACACGCTCACCGGCAAAGGTTGCCTGGGTTTCCTCGGCATTGCTGAAGCCGGTCAGCTTGCGGCCTTTGAACAGCCAGTTGCCGTCCTTGTCGAAGATCGACAGCAGGCTGGCCGGACCGTGGCAAACCGCCGAGAAGACCTTTTTCGGATTGCTCAGGATCGCATTGGCGAGATTGCCGATATCGGGATCGACCGCGAGATCCTGCATCGGGCCGTGCCCGCCGACGACGAAAACCGCGTCGTAATCGGCAGCATTGACCTTGCCCAGAACCAGCGGTGCCTTGAGCGCGGCAACGCCTGCGATATAGGCGCGCTGGTCGTCGACCGACTTCTGGTCATTGTCGTTATAGCCCAGAGACAGGCTCAGCTCGTCGACGACCGGCTGGCGACCCTGCGGGGTAGCGATATCGACTTGGTAGCCCTCGGCGAGGAAGGCCTGATGTGGGCGCATGAATTCTTCGGCCCAGTACCCCGTGGGGTGCCGCGTGCCGCTTTTCATGGTCCAGGTATCCGCGCCAGTCAGAATCATTAGAACTTTGGTCATTCATCTTCTCCAAAGAAGCACATTGGCGGCGGCTGATGTGCTGACGCGCCCTGGCTGCTCGAGGATCGTCTGCGCCTTGCCGGTGCCGACTATATCGCGCTGGCCCCCTGGACCCCGCATGCGGTGGTGGACGGCAATCTCGTCACCGGCCAGCAGCAGGTCTCGGCCGGCGTGACGGCGGAAGCGGTGATCAAGCTGCTCAAAAGCGCCTGATCTCGCGGGCTTTCCGCCCCGAGCGCTCGCAACGGACATGAAACATTGCACGGGCCGGAGGCATTGCGCCCTCCGGCCTTTGTCGTTCACGCGCCCCTAGAGCAGATACCAAAGCCCCTCGCGCCGCCCGTAGCGCAAAGCGGGGGCGGCCAGATATTCCAGCAGGCCGTCATCGGCGAACCACGGCGTGACGGTCAGCGCGCATTCGTCGAAATCCGTATCCTCGAAATCAAGCGTCGCGAACATATGGCCTGTCTCGCCCGCGCGCCCGCTGAGTGCCGTGCCGAGCTGGAGCTGGAGGATTTTCCGCCCCGCTTCCGCCGAAATCCCCGGCCCCGGATTCCAGTGATGGAGATGCCCCGACACGATCAGATCCAGCCCCGCCGCGCCGAGCTGTTCCAGCGCCTGATCCGCACCGCGGGTCTCGCCTTTGGAAAAGCCCTCGGGCTCGGAAAACGGATGGTGGAAGACCATCAGATTGGTCAGCCCCGCCGGCCCCTCGCGCAGCAAGGCAGCAATCCGCGCGACCTCTTCGGGGCGGGCGACGCCGCGACGCCAGCGCAGGGGGTCGACGCTGTTGGCCCCGAGCAGGCGCAAATCCCCGATGCGGCGCTCGGGCCCGAGATCCGAGGCGACATGGCGGCGAAAGGCGTTGAACGGATGAAAGAGCCGCGCCACCGGATCGAGCAGCGGAATGTCGTGATTGCCCGGAACCGCCATCCACGGCGCATTCAGCCGGTCGAGAAAGGCCAAAGCCGCCTCGAACTGGTCACGCCGCGCGCGCTGGACGAGATCGCCCGCCACGACGACCATATCGGCTCCCGCGCTTTGGATCGCGCGAAACAGGGGTTCGACCAGATCCTTGCGCTCTTGTCCGAAATGCAGATCCGACAGACAGGCCAGCCGCGTCCTCACGATGACCTGCCCTCCGCAGCGCCAACCTTGCGCGGGACGACGACCAGCAGGCTCTCGGGCCGGACGCGCAGATGGAACGGGCCGCGCATCCGCGCCTTTTCCCCGTCATAGGCAACGAGGCGGCGGGAGGGGCGCGGGGCGATCTCGATCTCGTCAGAGATCACCATGTCGAAATCGCGCCCGTGGGCCACCCGCCCCAGGGCCAGCCGCAAGGCCGCGCCGACCAGCGCGAGGGGCTTTTGCGCATGGGCGACAAAGAGCGCGAAGTGACCGGCACGGACCGCCTCGCCCCCGTCGAGGCCAAGCGTCTCAAGCTGGAGCGCATTTTTCGCGACAAAGGCCAAAGCGGTATCGTAGCTGCGGCTTTCGCCATCAACGGTCACCTCGAGATGCATCGGCCGTCGCAGATCCTTGATCGCGACCAGAACCGCCCAATAGGCCCCGATCCGCGAGCGGCCCCAGCGTTTGTAATGGCTCTCGCGCTTTTCGAGGATCTCGGGATAGGCGCCGAAACTGGTGTTGTTGAGAAAAACCCGCCCGTTGACCTCGCCCACCGATACTTTGGCAAGCTCGCCGTCCAGCAAAGCCTCGAGCGCCTCGCCCCAGCTCTCGCCCACGCCGATCTCGCGCGCGAAATAGTTGAACGTGCCGGTCGGCAGGACCGCCATGGCGACATCGGTACCGGCAAGCACGCCCGCCACCGCGGTTTGCGTGCCGTCGCCGCCCAGAACCGCGACGATATCGGCCCCGTCCCGCACGGCGGCTTGGGCGGTGCGGGTGATGTCGCGTCCCTTGTCGATGATGCGCAGATCGAAGGAGCCGACTTTCGGCGCCAGCTTTTCGCGCAGAACCTGCTCGGCAGAGGGGCCGTCACGCTTGCCGGACTTGCGGTTCACAATGACCACAAGCCGCTTGCCTGACAAATCGAGTCGCCTGTCGGATCCGGTCATGACCTCTCCCTCGGATATCTCTGAAAGATAAGGCCGGTCGGGACGGCGACAAGAGGACCATTGCCGCAGGCGGGTCGCCACGGCAAAGCCCCGCTCACGGCAGGCTTATGGCACGCTTACTGGCGCGCGATCCATTCCGTGATCGGTCGGCGCAGATTGGTCACGCCCTGCTCGCAGGCCTCGTCGATGACCTTGCGCAGCTCGGCCAGATTGACGCGCCGGATCAGATGCTTGACCGGCCCGATCGAGGCCGGACGCATCGAGAGCCGGCGAAAGCCCAAGGCCGCGAAAGTCACCGCTTCGATCGGCCGGCCCGCATCCTCGCCACAGAAGGACACAGGCACGCGCGCCTCGTCGCACCGCTGCCGGATCAGGTCCAGAAGCGTGAGATAGGAGGCGCTGAGCGTGTCGTAGCGGCGGCGCACGCGTTCGTTCTCGCGGTCGGCGGCAAAGAAGAACTGTTTGAGGTCGTTGCCTCCGATCGAGATGAAATCGCACATCTCGAAGAACTTCTTGGGCGCATAGGCCATCGAGGGCGTCTCGATCATCGCGCCGACGCGGATGTCGCTCGGCATGGGATGGCCCAGACGCTGCTCGCGCGCGATAGATTCCATCAAGACGCGATGGGCCTCTTCAAATTCCGGCATTTCGGTCACGAAGGGGAACATGACGTAGAGCGGACGGTCGGCAGCAGCGCGGATCAGCGCCTGCAACTGCATCTTGAGCACGCCGCGCTTGTCGAGCCCGACACGGATCGCACGCCAGCCCATCGCTGGGTTGGGCTCGTCATTGGGCTTCATATAGGGAAGCACCTTGTCCGAGCCGATATCGAGCGTGCGGAACATCACCGGCTTGCCCAAAGCGCTGTCGAGGACATGCGAATACAGCGTCGCAAGCTCGCTCCGGCGCGGGAAATGGGTGCGGGTCAGGAACTGCAGCTCGGTGCGGAAAAGGCCGACGCCTTCAGCACCCGAGCTTTGCATGCTCGGCAGGTCCGCCATCAGACCGGCATTCATGTAAAGCTGGATGCGCGCACCGCAGAGCGATTCCGCCGGCAGATCGCGCAGGCCGGCATAGCGCTTCTGCGCCTCGGCCTGCATGGCGATCTTGTCGCGGAAAGCGGCAGCGATGGTTTCCTCGGGGCGCAGATGGACGATGCCCATATCGCCGTCGATCAGGATCGGATCGCCGTTGAGTGCCTCGGAGGTGATGCGTCCGGCATGGATGATCAGCGGAATGGCCAGCGAGCGCGCGACAATCGCGGCATGGCTGCCGACAGAGCCTTCCTCGAGCACCACGCCCTTGAGCTTGCGGCCGTAATCGAGCAGTTCGGCAGGCCCGATATTGCGCGCGATCAGGATCGGATTTTCCGGCATCTCCGCGCCGGTATCGCGCCCCTGCCCCGTCAGAATGCGCAAAAGGCGGTTCGAGAGGTCGTCCAGATCATGGAGCCGCTCGCGCAGATAGGCATCGGCCGCGCTTTCGAGCCGCGCGCGCGCGAGGGATTGCTCTTTCTCCACCGCGGCCTCGGCGGACAGGCCGAGATCGATGTCCTCCTCCATCCGGCGCAGCCAGCTGCGCGAATGGGCGAACATGCGGTAGGCCTCCATGACCTCGGTATATTCCTTGCCCGCCGCATCGGTCGCCGAAAGCATGGCATCGACATTGCTGCGCAGCATGGCCACGGCCTCGATCAGGCGGGCGCGCTCCTTTTGCGGATCATCGCCTACCGGATTGGTGATGACGACGCGCGGCTCGTGCAGCCAGACCCGCCCCTCGGCCGCGCCTTCCTGCCCCGAAGTGCCGCGAATGACGATCGGGAAGCGGTGCTGCATCTGCGGGTTGTCGGATTGCTGGTCGAGGAAGGCGCCCAGCTCGGCCATCTCGGCCAGAACCATCGCGACGACTTCGAGACCGTAGATGTCGTCTTCGGTAAAGGGCTGCGCCTCGCGCGACTGGACGACCAGAACGCCAAGCTTCTCGCCGACGCGCTGGATCGGCACGCCGAGGAAACTGGGGAAAACCTCTTCGCCGGTCTCGGGCATATAGCGGAAACCGGGTTCGGCAGGGGCATTGGCGGTATTGATCGGGCGGGCGTTACGGGCGACACGCCCGACCAGCCCCTCGCCCAGACGCAGGCGGGTCTTGTGGACCGATTCCGGCTTGAGGCCCTCGGTCGCACAAAGCTCCAGCGTTTCGGCATCACGGAAGAGATAGATCGAGCAGACCTCGGTCCCCATCGAATCCGCAATGTGGTGGGTGATGTTGTCAAGACGATCCTGACCACCACCCGGTGCTGCAAGTGTCTCGCGCAACCGCTTGAGCAGTTTGCGCGAGTCGCTGTCATTGCGTCCGGCCATACTACCTCGCCTGTAGATCAGGCCCGCAGATCAGGCCTTGTCGAGTTCGAATGCATCATGCAGCGCCTGCACGGCAAGTTCCATATACTTGCGCTCGATCAGCACCGAAATCTTGATCTCGGATGTCGAGATGACCTTGATGTTGACGTTCTCGTCGGCAAGTGCCTTGAACATGCGCGCGGCAACGCCGGTATGGCTGCGCATCCCGATGCCGACGACCGAAACCTTGGCGACTTCGCTGTCGACGATCAGCTCGTCATAGGCGATATGGCCGGCGGCTTTCGCCTCTTCCATGGCCTGACGGGCGCGCGCGACCTGATTGACCGGGCAGGAGAAGGTCATGTCGGTCACCGAACCGGGGTGATCCTCGTAATCCTTTTCCGAGATGTTCTGGACAATCATGTCGACGTTGACGCCGGCCTCGGCCAGAGGCGCGAAGATCGCGGCCGAAATGCCCGGTTTATCCTCGACGGTGACCAGCGTCAGCTTGGCCTCTTCGCGCGAATAGGCAACACCGTTGATGACTTTCGATTCCATGATTTCATCCTCATCGCAGACCAGCGTGCCCGAATTCTCGTCGGTTTCCTCGAAAGAGGATAGCACGCGCAGGCGAACTTTATTGCGCATGGCCAGTTCGACCGAGCGGGTCTGGAGGACCTTCGCGCCGAGGCTGGCAAGTTCGAGCATTTCCTCGAAGGCGATCTTTTCGAGTTTGCGCGCCTTGGAGGTGATGCGGGGATCGGTCGTATAGATCCCGTCGACATCGGTATAGATATCGCAGCGTTCGGCATCGAATGCGGCGGCAAAAGCCACGGCAGTCGTGTCCGAGCCACCGCGGCCAAGCGTCGTGATGCGGCCCTCGGGCGACAGACCCTGGAAGCCTGCAACCACCGCGACACGCATGCCTTCGGCGAATTTCGCATCCAGATTGGTGCGCGGAATATCGACGAAACGCGCCGACGAATGCTGTGCGGTCGTGTGGATCGGCACCTGCCAGCCTTGCCAGCTGCGCGCGGGGATCCCCATTTCCTGCAAGCGAAGGGCCATCAGCCCCGCCGTCACGTTTTCACCCGAAGCAACGACAGCGTCATATTCGCGCGCATCGAACATAGGCGAAGTCTGTTCGACCCAGCCGACCAACTCGTTGGTCTTGCCCGACATTGCGCTGACGATGACGATGACGTCGTAACCGCGTTCGACTTCACGCTGCACTTTTTGCGCGGCGTTTTTGATGCGGTCCAGATCGGCGACCGAAGTGCCACCGAATTTCATCACCAGAAGCGGCATTCCTTGCCCCCAGTAGCCCATGATTTACGGCCAGCGTTCTAGGGGCCGCATGGCGAAACCGCAAGGGGACATCGACTTGGCCACGAAAGGAACTTGCGCGGCTTGCGGGACCCGTGTCGCAAAGGCCGCGATCAGGCATGTGTCGCGGCCAGAAAAATGCGCCGCGCGCGCCCCCGCCATGCGCAGTCTGCGCCCCGCGCGCATCCCGTCAAAGATGATAACTTTCGCTTGATATCGGATGGTTTATTCGCGTTCCGGCGTTAGGCTCGGGACGTGGCCAAAGAGCGGTCATGCCACAGACCGCCCGTCACACAGACCTGCAACAGAAAGACAGACCACCATGCTTCGACGCCTCGCCTATTCCACGCTCGCGGCGGCTGCCGTTTTCACGCTGGCCGCATGCGAGGATTCCGCGACAAAGGAAAGCGATTTGAAAACGATCAGCGGCACCGTCGCCTATCGCGAAAGGATCGCCCTTCCGCCGAGCGCCAAGGTCAAGGTTTCCCTCGTCGATGTGTCGCTGGCCGACGCCCCCTCGACCACGATCGCCGAAACCGAGTTCACCCCGTCGGGCAGCGTCCCCATCCCCTACACGCTCTCCTACGACCCGTCGAAGATCACCGAGGGCCATAGCTACGCCCTGCAAGCCCGTGTGACCGATCAGGACAAGCTGCTCTTCATCACCGACACGCATATCCGCGCGCTTGGAGAGAATCCGGACAGCACCGATCTCATGATGGTCAAGGTCCAGTAACAGAAGCGCTCGAGCGCCCTTCCCGTCCCCTCTCGCCGCCGCCTGCCCGACACCCCTGCGGAGTTGAGCAGACGGTAACGCAAAGACAGCAGGAAGACAGGCAGGCCGTGTCGTTTCCTCGACCGGCCTGTTCGGACTTGCTTGGACCAATCACGTTCATGCCCGTCACGCCAAGGAAGGGAAACCGGCCTCGCCGCGAAAGTGACGACCGGACCGAGAACCCCCTTGACCCCGCTGCGGGAAACCCCTAGCAAACCGGCAAGGCGGTGGGTTGGCGGAGAGGTTACGCACCGGATTGCAAATCCGTGAAGACCGGTTCGATTCCGGTACCCACCTCCAATTGCTGGCGTAAGTGACTGATTTAGCCAAGAAAATATCAGCTACTTGCAATCAACCCGCCAAACATCCCACCATCTCAAAAGCGCTTGATCGCGACAAAGTGCGACGACATCAAGCCGCCGCCCGCCCCGCACGGCTAAACAATGAGGTGGCGCACCTCCACAAAAGCCCCATCACCTGGCGACATGACCACCCGCCAGCCATCGCGCTGGCCCTGACGGATCACCGAAATGCCGGTGCCATCCAGCTTCTCGGTCAACTCGGCGATGGCTGCTCGGAGCGCGGCATACATTGCCGCCAGCGTCGGCCCACCGTCGATATCGAACCGATAAATCTCATCGAAAATTGCTGCGGCGGTCACAGGACGGCCTGCGCCTGCCCAAGCGGCGCGCAGGACGCTTTCCGCGTTCTCGGACAGCCCTCGCCACTGGATCAAATCCCAAATCATGGTATCCAGCGCCGCCAGATCGGCAGTGCCACCCGAGCAGCAAGGGCAGCGCAGGCCATTGCCTGCATCCAGCATCAGTGATACCGCCGCTTGGCAATTTCCACGGCGCGCTGAATTGCGCGTGGGTCATTTCCCATGCCGGTGTCGATCAGATAGGTAGACACCTTACCGCCCGTCTTGGCGTCGAGATCGCGAACAAGACGCTGGGCCAACCCGATGTCGTCGGGGCTGATCTGGTTTTCGGCAATATAGACCTCAGCGTCGGCGCGCATGTCTGCCAGCCGTTCATCGGATACAGGCACCCCCGGCATGATGATGTTCCCCAGCGCTTCGCGAGCCAGTCCCATGATTTCGCCGGTATCCTCGGGGGACAGGCCGCTTTCCCGGAAATCTGCCGCCAAGGCTTCGGAGACATCACGCATTTCATCGGCGCGTTCGGTTGCGCCTTCGGCTTGCAAGCCGTCCGCCCACGGTGTGAGAATGTCAGCGACGGCGGCAGCGGGGTCGGGTGCGGCTTCGGTGGTGAACCCGTCACGGGCAGCTTCGGGGCGCAGGGTGGGCGCTAGGGCGGGATCGTCGGTCGCGAACAGCAGCGCGGCGGCGTCGGCCTTATCGTCCTGCTGGCCCTGTTGGGCGGGCGGTGCGGGCTTGATTGGGCTTTCCGAAGGGAACAACAGGCTGGCGATATCAGACATTTTCAACGTCCTCCTGAAGCAGTTCGCGCCAGCCAACGGCCACAAACTCAGATGCCGACCGCATCGGATTGGCCTTTATGCCCCCGTGCGCCGTCCGGGTAAGTCGGTCAGACGCATGGGCGACTACCCCGCGTTGCCCAACGCGGGTATCCACAAGGATGCCACCTGCGCGGCGGGCTGCATCACGAGCTTCGGCTTCGGCTTCGGCCATCTCGCGCGCGACCGCCTGCCATTCGGCGGCAAGAGTATCCGCTCGGCGGGCTGCATCAAGAAGGCGCATCACGGCGGCGCTGGCTTCGGCACGGGCCGCGCGGCGGGCTTCAATTTGGTCATCTTCGACAGCATCCGCTTCCAAGATCAGCGCGCGACGGCGGGCCGCTTCAAGTACCTCGCGGTCAGCGACAAGGCCCGCGATTTCTGACTTGATGCGGGCCAGTTCTTCAGCAGCGGCCTTTTTGCCGGTCACGGCGTCCAGTGACAACGCTTCGGCATGGCCGCGCAGGGAATTGAGGTTGAGGTCAACAACGGCAATCTGGCCGTCGATTATCTGGGAGGTTGGTTTCACGTCTTGTCCTTTCAACGGTTAGCCAGAAACCCGAGCGGGTCACGGTCATATGGATCATTTTCAAAACTGCCCCCATCCACGAACGCCTGACGTTCCGGCCAATCATTGTGCGGGGCGGACCAGTCACCCGAAAATTGGCGCGGTTCCGGGCGCGGCAGGATCGGCAGTGCCGGGGCAGCGGGTTCGACCGGTTCGGGCGCAGGCAGGGCGATCGGGCGGCGCGGTGCGGATGGCGCGGGGCGCTTGGCTGCTGCGACTTCCTCGGCGAAACTCGTTCCGGCAGGTGCGACGGTTACCGCAGCCTCGGCTAGAGCGTCGAAGACTTCGGCGACATCCTCAGCCAGCAATCTGGACTTGGCGCGTGCGAGCCTGACCGCTAGGCCATCATCAGCTTTGATCGCCTTTGCGGTTTCTTCGATCTTTGCAGCCATCAACCGGCGTTCCAGATCAACCAGCGCATCGGGTTCCATCTCGACCGGCTTTGGGCGGGAATGAAGGAATGGAGCGGCGGCTTTTGCTGCATCGAGCCGCACCTCGGCTGGCAGCGTCTCATCATTTGCGACGGCGGCAAGATGGAGAACCGGCGACCAGCCGGGAAATGCTTCCTCAACCTCGACAATTGCTTGCGCAGCGCGGCGCAAAGATGGACGGCCCGGCTTTCGCCCAGCGCCTTCTCTCGCCCCACCATGCCCGTTCTCTTGATCGCTCACTTGAATACATCCCGCTAATATTCAAGTTATGTTATACTATAACTAATCTATGTCAACAATTTGATACTGTTGATAAATCGTCAACACGCCCGCTAGTAGCGCAGGGGCGCTGCGCGGCCCGCTGATGGGGATTGGTGGTCGATGAGGTGAATGCTCCGGGAGGCCGATTGCGTGGCTGCGCGGCTAAGTATCAGGGTGTGGTCGCGAGCGGTGCAGTCAGGATAACCGGCAGATCAATCGGGCTGAAGGTTTCCGAAACGGATTGACCCACGCGGCAGGCCGTGAGTGCATCACAGGAGGCTGATTGCCATTCTGCCAGTGAGGGGTTTGATGAAACAGTTTTGCTTTAGATCGATAGCGGCTGCGGTAGCGTTTTCTTTCTTTGCACACCTCCCTGCAACAGCGCAGGAAACCGACTGGCAAGATGTCTTGAGGCAGGTTCGAAACAAACAAGCCGCTGAGGATGCTGCTCGCGATGCATCGAGAGAAAAGCTTCGTCGCGAGATAGAGGCAATCCAAAAGGAAAGGGAGAAGCAGAGTGAAATTATCCCACCCTCACGATTGAGAGAGTGGATGCGCGATCCAAGCCCACCACCAACCCCGGGGCGGTATTGGGTGCCGGTGGCGATGCTTGCTGCATCTGGCGCGATGGTTTGGGCAATATGGCGCGGCAGAGGGAGGATCGGCGGCGCAGCAGAGGAAGCGATTGTTCTCTTCGGGGTGCGAATTGTCAGGATTTTCAGGGCAATCAGGGCGGGCGTCTCCAAGATAAGAAAGAGGATTATCGACCGCGCAGGATGAAACGAGGCTAAACATGATCTACGTCCGCGCACGTCCGCGACCGCGCCAGTGTGTTACCCATCAAATTACCCTCTTCCTGCGTGCGTATATATGAAAGGTCGCGGACTTACGCGGACGTGCGGACGTAATCAGGCATGAAAAAGGGCCGATGCGTAAGCGCCAGCCCCTTTGTCGTCGGCATGTCCACCGCATCACCATTCATCCAGCAACGTGGCTTGCGCGGTTCCCTGCAAGGCAATGCCCTCATAATGCCGGGTTCTGGCGGTTCCGGTTCCGGGCCGCGTGACGGTCAGCCCATTCACGGCAGCCCTCACATCACGCCCGAAACTCTGGGCCGTGCCAGCTTCACGCCGCCCATTGTCTGCGCACCAGCCCTGCCACGCGGCATAGAGGTCATCGCAAGAGACGCGCGCTCCGGCAGCGACAATGCACCGATCCTTGACGAAGGCTGCGACCGGCGACCCGAGGGCTTCCAGTTCCTCAACCGCTTCCTGCGCGCTGGCCGGTGGTACAAAATACCCGCGTTCCCGAAGGCGCAGATAGCCTGCCCGTGCCCAATTCAGGATGCCCGGCAGTTCTGTCATCAGCCGATTGCCAAGGCCGCGATCCTCTTTTCCATAGAACGAATTTGTCATGGTCAGGACAAGGAAGCGCGAAGCCAGCGCACCGGAAGCATCAGAGAGGCGGGGCAACTCGTTCGACATGATGATGAAGCGGACGCCCAGCCGCCCGGTCCACGCGGCCTGAAACTTCCGATCAACGGTTATGCTGTCTTCGCCAGAGATCGAAAGCAGCCGCTCGGCAATGGCGGATTGATCAGCTTTACCCGATAGCCGTGCATCACCGATAATTGCGACTGATTTCCCGATCAACGGAGCAAGGCCGAAGTTCGTCGCGAGACTAGCCAGTGTCGGCGCGGTCACGCTGTTCTGCCCCAGCAGCGCCGTCAGGATGCGGGCAATCGTGCCTTTGCCGGATCGCTTCGGGCCGACGATCAGCGGGATTTTCTGCTGCGATGTATCAGGCGACAGCAGATAACCGAAGATGTCTTGCAGGGCTTCAATGGCCTGCGGATCGTGCGGCCAGATCATTTTGAGAAACTGCAACCATTCCTTCGGCACAGGCGCTTCCGAGTTGAAGGCGACCCCCGAAGCGCTAAACGTGAAGAATGCGGGTGACGGATCAGAAAGCCGCCCGCTGGGCAGGTGGAGCAGACCATTCTGAACCGGCAGCAGTTCGTTGGCGGGCAAACACTGCGCACCATCGAGCCACGCCGGAGCCTCCACGTCGCCCGGAAGGTTGCAAACCGCCCTGAACGCCGAGATGACGTTTTCAACGGTGGTGCGGGTGGGCTGAAATGGCAGTTCCTCCCCTTCCTTCCCAAAACGCTTCGCCCCGTCAAGGTAGTCCCAAACGCGCGCCTGAACACTGTCGCCGTCCGCATCTCGATAGCTGGCCCCGTTCCAGCGCCAGAATGTTCCGCGATAGTGGCGCATAGTCGCCATGCCGCTAGCGGTGAAACTATCGGCCAGCAACATGCGCGCGGTCGGCATGGGATCGCGCGGGTCAAGGATCGGACGTCCAGCGGCATCACGCGCGACAGGCAGGCCATCACGCAAAATGGCATCGACCCGGGCTATTGTCGGTTCATTCCCAGCAGGCCGCATCGCCACCACGTTTGATGGTGTGGTCGGATCGAAGCCGTAGTCGCGATCATCTGGCACGGGGCCGGGATCGCCGTCTTGGCGCATCCACGCGGGCGGGGTCAGGTCAATCATCATCCCTGCCCCCGATCAGCGCGCGGCGGGCGCGGCGCTTCTCCACTGCGACCTCGAGGCGATCCAGAAACTCCCGGCACCTGTGGTAAAAGCCCAGCATGTCGTCCAGATCGGGTGTACGTTTGGAATATGGGTGAATTTGGCTCGACGGCGGGCGGATGCCCGGATCGGGCAACGGCTGGCCCGCGAGGGCGTTTAGATCGGCCCAGTAGCTCGTCGCCAGCGTTTCCAGACTGGACGCAGACCAAACCGCGCGGTTCTGCTCGTCATCCGTCATGAACTCGCGGTGGTCGGAGTAGATGTCGTGCAGGCCGGTCGCGACGCGGCTGACATCGGGATGCGCGAATGCTCGCATGAACGGCGCAGCGAGATTTGTGATTTTCATTGTTTGCCTTACGGCTTGCGGGGCGAGCGCAGTGTGATAGCATAACGCTGCTTTATCATCTGCGCCGCCCGGGGTCTTCGGATCGCCGGGCGTTTGCATCCCGACAGATTGGGCGGATCAGGCTGCGGAAAGCGTCTGTTCCCACGCTTCAAGATCAGCCAGTTTCCAGCGCGTACAGCCCGGCGACAATTTGACCGGACGTGGGAATTTGGGATCGTTCTGAACGCGCCGCCACGTCGTAGCGGGGTTCTCGCCATAGCGTTCGGCGACTTTTTTAACGGAAAGATAGTGCATCGGTTCACCCCTTGATTTGATAATCGCAAGGTGCCGCGTCCAGCCGCACACGGGCAGTGGCGTTAATTTGGTCAGATTTTCGGGAAGGGCACGGTTGAGGTCAAAATCGTTTCGCCGCGCGCCAATGATTCGGTGACCCATATCCTGCCTGCAGCGTCGCGCCGTCTCCTTGCGACGAGACGTTTGCGATGCCGATCATCTAGAGCGATACCACCAGCCACACGCAACGCGACTTCATCCTTGGTAAGCGAATGCCGCCCCCGCCGCTTCGCCTTCCCACCATTCTGCATTGCCACGGCCAACCGCACGATTGCCGGGGAATGTCGCAACGGCCATGCTGGGCGACACGCTGAAACCGCGCGTACGAAAGCAGCAGCGTCTGCGACTTCAATTAGAGTCGAAAACTCTGGCGAGCCGCGCTTGCGGCCCGATGTGTCGGCCAGCGACCCGGCCAGTTGCTCAAGCCGAACGATGGTTTCGCCATAGCCCCCACCCAAGATCGTGCCCGGCATGGCGCGCAGGGCCGGAATGGCGGCGTCGCGAAGCCACCGGGCAGCAACGGCTGCATCCGTCGCCCGCATCAAGACAGGGCGGTGCCCACGCCTCCCCATTACGCCGCGCCACCGAGCAGTGCGACCAGCTTGGGCGCGACATCACCCCGCAAGCAGCGGCACCAGTCACTCATCATGGCCTTGCGCCGATCCAGCATATCTGTCCGAGCATAGGCTTGCTCGACTTTGTTCCCCAGCTTGTGCCAGAGCGCGGCCTCCGACAAATTCCAGTCATATCCGGCCTTTTCTGATGCCCAGACCTTGAACGCGCTGCGGTTCCCGTGCGGCACGGCAGCTTCGCCAGTCTTGGCATCCACGAAACCAGCGCCCCCAGCCTTCACGTCAGCGTCGTGCAGCGTCCGCATCACCTTCCCCAATGTAGCATCCGACAGCGCTCCGCCCCGTGGTGCCCAGAAAACCAGATCGCTGCGCTCCTGCCTCGGCAAGGCTTCCAGTAGCGCGATCATTTCATCTGTCAGGGGAACTCGCCTCGGACCATCGCGGCGGCTGATCTTTGATGACTGACGGCCCGGCTGAACCGTCCAGACACGACCCGGCAAATCAACCTCGGACCATGACATATAGCGGACCGCACCCGCCCGAGTTGCGGTCATCGTCTGAAAGCGCAACGCAGCGGCCCCCATCCCGTCGCGGCGAGAGAGAGCTTCCCACCACCTCGGCAAGTCCTTCAATTGCAATGCCGGATAGTTCTCGGTGGCAGCACTCACTTCTGAAAACTCAGATTTGAGATTGCCCTCCCAGCGGGCGGGGTTGTCCCCACTCCGATGCCCGTTGGCAGCAGCATGTTCCAAAACTTCGTGAATTTTTCGGCGTAGCTTGTCAGCGGTCACGGTCTTTGCATCCCACAGCGGACGCAAGACCCGCAGCAGATCGTCGCGAGAAATGTCACCAACCAACATCTTCCCGAGTTCGGGCACAGCATACTTATCAAGGCTATCACGCCATTGTTCGCGGTATTTTCCGGCAGATAGTTTCTTCGCCTTGATGGGCGCAAACAGGTCGACCGCATCAGCAAACAGCAACCCGCGCTTTTGCGCCGCTACCAGTTCCGCGCGAAGGGCCTTGCGTTGCTCGACTGGATCAACTCCCTGCCGGATCATCTCGCGCGTGTGGGCGGCTTTCTCACGAGCGTTGGCGAGCGTAACCTCGGGATAGGCTCCCAACCCTATCTCACGCCGCTTTGCGCCCACAGTCGCGCGCAAGAGCCAAGATTTCCCCTGCCCTACAACCTGCAAGTACAAACCGGCGACGCCGCCGACAGGGTGAACACCCTCGGCAAGGCGTTTCACCTCGATAGCAGAAAGTTCTTTGGCGCGCTTTGGCATGGCAGTATCAACCCGTCATTCAACCCACCAAAAACGCTACCATCGGTTGCGACACCTTGCAACATATCGCGACCGATCAGAATTAAAAACCCATGCAAATATTTGATAATATTATTTTATATGGAGCGCATTGCGACACCATACGACACACCATCGGCGGCGGTACCCACCTCCAGAGCGCCTCGGCAAACCGAATTCCCCTGAAAATGCGCAACTTGGATCACAATCGTGATCGCGTTCTTGCGTCTATGCGCCATGCTGCGGCGCCGCCCGTTCCCGAATCCGTATCCGGGAAACCCCATACCGACAGGGCCCGCGGAATGCGGTCCTCCGTGGCGTGGACTGCCTCAGTTCGCCTTTTGGCGCGGCAGGAAGGGCAAGGGCGCGACCTGAATGCCTTCGGCGAGAAGCTGGCGCGCCTCTTCCGGCTTGGCCTCGCCGTGGATCGCGCGTTCGGGTTTGAGGCCCTCGTGCATGGCGCGCGCCTCGGCGGCAAAGGACATGCCGACATAGTCCGAGTTCTTCTCGACATGCTCGCGCAACTTTTCGACGAGTTTCTCGCGCTCGTTGCGCGGGCTTTGCAGGTCGGGCGCGGCGGCATGGGCGGTCGCCACCCCCGGCGCCATCAGCGCCTTTTCGACTTTGCTCGAACCACAGATCGTACAGGTCACCTGCCCCGCCGCACGCTGGCTGTCATAGCCTTCGGACGAGCGGAACCAACCATCAAAATCATGGCCTTGCTCACAGCGCAGATTGTAACGGATCATGGGAACACCTCTGTTCCCAATATCGGAACTATCGGGCGCTGGTGCAAGTGCGCTGCAGGGCCAGATCGGCAATGCGCGCCAAAAGCGGATCGGGATTTCCGGCGCGGTGATGCAGAAGCGCATGCGCCGCCTCCCCCATCCGCGCAACCCGCGCGCGATCGCCGGCAAGCGCGTCCAAAGCCGCACCGAGGGTCTCGGCCGAGACCGCCAAAGACGCCTCCGCTTGATCGAGCGCACCGTAATCATCGGCGAAATTCGCGACATGCGGACCGTGGAGCGTCGCGCAAAGATGGGCCGCGGGCTCCCACGGCGTATGGCCGCCGCGATCGGTAAAGGAGCCGCCGGTCACACAGACCGCCGCCGCATCATACCAGCGCGCCATCTCGCCCAGAGTATCGGCCAGAAACACCGGATGATCTCCGGGCCCGGCTCCCTGCGTGCGGCGGGCAAAGCTCAGGCCGCGCGCGGCGATCAGCGCCGCAACCTCGTTGCCGCGTTCGGGATGGCGCGGCGCGAGGATCAGCCTCAGATCGGGATGCGCCACCCGCGCCGAGAGATAGGCGTCAAGTACGACCGCTTCTTCGCCCTCATGTGTCGAGGCCGCGAGAATGGTGACATCGCGCAGCGGGCCCGAAGGTCGCGCGACGATTCTCGCGGGCGCAAGCAACTTGAGGTTGAGTTTGCCGGTCAGCGCCGCCTCGGGAAGGCCCAACCGCAAAAGACGCTCCTCGGTCGCGCCGTCCTGCGCGGACAGAACCGAGATCCCGCCCAGAACCGGCCCGATCAGCGCCGGCATTTTGGCCCAACGCTCCGCGGAGCGAACCGACATCCGCGCCCCCACTATGACGCGCGGAATGCCCTGCCGGTCCAGAATGCGGGCGCGATTGGGCCAGATTTCATTCTCGACCGTGACCGAAACCAGAGGCCGCACCTGCGCCAGAAAGCGCGTGATCGCCGCAGGCACATCCAAAGGCGCAAGGCTTGCGCGCTGCCCCCAGCCCCGCGCGGCGGCCCGTCCGGTCAGGCTGTTCGCGGTCAGATAAAGCGGCCATTCGCGCGCCAAGGCATCGACGAGCAGACGTGCCGAATTCAGCTCTCCGACACTCGCGCCATGAAGCCAGACCGGTTGCGCGGGCACATTTTCCTGATCCGCCCCGTCCGGCGGCGTCAACGCCAGCCTTTCGGCCAGATCGTCCTTGCCGAGCACCGCCACCGGCCGCAACAAAGCGCCCCCCGCCACGCTCAGGCCGCGATAAAGCGCAGCGCCGAGGCGGCCCCGCAAACTGACTGGCGCGTATTGATCCGGCATCCGCTTACTTTCCGCAATTTCGCGCAAGATAGCCGGAGCGCGTCGCCAAGGAAACCGCTCCGCCCGCCAGCGGGCGGTGTTATGTAAAACAGGCCTCGCGAATCAAGGAACCGGTGGGCAGTGCGATTAACCTTCCGGATTAGAGAACTCGAGAGAACTCATCTTCCGGTTACAATTGCGCGCGCACCTTTCGATAAGAAGCGCCCATAACAGCCGCGTGATCGGCCCCAAAACCTATCTGTCCATTTGGATAGGTTCGCTAAAAATTTTTAATAACCCGACGAAGGTTTCAAAGCGCATTGGTCCCTCACATAGCCAAAACGGAACGTTTTCCACAGCCGTTCCGGCCTGGCTTCACGCGTAGCCGGTGCCCAACTCGCGGGTCTCTCGCGAGCCCCCCTTTCGCGGCAGCAAAGGACGCCCTCCCGCCCTGCCAGCCGATCGGCAATCGGACACGACGGCGGCTTCCGGTCCGGACCGGCGCAGTTTGCCCAGCCCGATCGGGCCGCATGCTCGGATGAAATTGATTCGCGTCGCTGAAACAGCAGCTTATCCGTATAATCCGGATCCAAAACACAGCCAAAGTCCGCACAGTCGCAACGGGCCTTTCGGGCAGATCATCCTGCAAGTCCCCCTGCCATGCCCATTCGCACCTCCCGAATCCACGCCCTGCCTTGGGCTCCTGCCGCACCTGTTCGCGACCCGAATTCCGCGCCGCTTCATCTCGGTCGCGCGCCCTCGAGGCGATCAAAAATCGCAATACCCCAAGCGGATTTCCCGCCGCGGCGCACCGGATAAACGGGAACTGCGACCGCAAAGCCGCAAACTCCGTCGCATTTGATGAAAAATTAACCAACTGCACAGATTAATGCAGCAAATGATTGCCCAGACCCAAACAAATCGCGCATAAGCGCAGCGAGGGGTATGTCACTGCTCATTTTAACTCGTTCTGACTTGTGGAGTGTGAACTATGACGATTATTTACGGCGATGACTGGGCGAACCTGCTGGTCGGCGGCGACGAGGACAACCAGATCCACGGCTTTGGCGGGAACGACACGATTGATGCCGGCGCGGGCAACGATCAGGTCTTCGCCGGCGCGGGCAGCGACCTCGTTTATGGCGGTATCGGCAACGACAATATCTGGGGCGAAGCCGGCCGCGACACGCTTTATGGCGGCGACGGCGACGACCGCATCGATGGCGGCGCGGACAATGACTACCTCTACGGCGGCGACGGCAACGACCGCCTGATCGGCGGCGCGGGCGCGGACGTGCTCAACGGCGGCGCGGGTCGCGACTATGCCGATTATTCGACCGCGAGCCGTGGTGTGACCGTCGATCTCGGCTTCACCTTCTTCAACACCGGCGATGCGGCGGGCGATACCTATATCAGCATCGAAAACCTCTATGGTTCGGCGTTCAACGACTGCCTTGAGGGCGACAACTACGACAACCAGATCGACGGCGGTGCAGGCAACGACTACATCTCGGGCGGTCGCGGCAACGACACGCTGCTCGCGGGTGAAGGCAACGACACGCTGGACGGCGGCACAGGAGACGACGTACTGACCGGCTGGAACGGCAACGACATTCTGCGTGGCGGTTCGGGTGGCGATACCATCATCGGCGATCTGGGCAGCGACAAGATGTATGCCGGCTTCTGGGATTGCTCGACGGACCTCTTTGTCTTCAAATCGGTTCAGGATAGCGCCGTCGGTTACAACCGTGACACGATCTACGACTTCGAAGCCGGTATCGACAACATCGACCTCTCGGCTATCGACGCCAACACCGGCCTCGACGGCGACCAGGCCTTCACTTGGGGCGGCAGCCGCGCTGTGGCCAACGGCGCGTGGTCGGTCTGGACCCTCACCGGCACCGTCGTCCGCGTCGACGTCAACGGCGACTGCGTGGCGGATATGGAAATCGGCGTCAGCGGGCTGGCCAATCTCGGCGCACGCGATTTCTTCCTCTAAGCCTCTCCGGCCGGAGCTAACTTCCGGCCGGCCACAAGCCGGAACGCAAAAGGCAGCCCTCGGGCTGCCTTTTTTCGTCACAGCAACAGGCGGGATCAGCCTTAGACCGCAGCCTCGGCCGCCGCACGGATCGCGCGGATGTTCTCGCCGTAAGGCGCGGGATCCGAGACCGAACCGCCACGGAAAACCGCCGAGCCCGCCACCAGCACATCCGCACCCGCCGCAGCCACCAAAGGCGCGGTCACCGGATCGACGCCGCCGTCGATCTCGATATGTATCGGACGGTCGCCGATCATGGCGCGCAGGGTGCGGACCTTTTCGACCTGGCTATGAATGAACTTCTGCCCGCCGAAACCGGGGTTCACGGTCATGACGCAGATCAGATCGACATCATCGAGCAACATCGCCGCCGCTTCCGCAGGCGTGCCAGGGTTAAGCGCAAGCCCCGCCTTGGCCCCTGCCCCGCGGATCGCCTGAAGCGTGCGGTGGATATGGGGGCCTGCCTCGACATGGGCGGTGATGAAGTCGCTGCCTGCCGCGGCGAATGCCTCGATATAGCTGTCGACCGGAGAGATCATGAGATGGACGTCCATCACCCCTTTGATATGGGGCCGGATCGCTTTGCAGGTCGCGGGACCGAAGGTGATATTGGGCACGAAATGCCCGTCCATCACATCCACATGGACCCAATCCGCCCCCTGCGCTTCGATCGCTTGGCATTCCTGACCGAAATTCGCGAAATCCGCTGACAGGATGGAAGGGGCGATCTTTATCGCGCGGTCGAATGTCATGGCTGGTCCTTTCTTCGGCTGCCGTCGATGTCGAGTCCGCCGTCGAAAACGCGGCTCGCACGAATGTCTGGCTCCGATATGGTCGAAAGCGCGGCGGCGTCAACCGGCACCCCGCTCATAAACAGCCGATTGGCCTGACGCAGACGCGCCCGATCCAGCGCATTGCGGATGGAGCGCGCATTGGCAAAATGGGGTTGCCCGCGCCGCAAACGCACATATTCCGCCATTGCGGCCTTGGCCCCTTCATCCAGAACATAGCCCTGATTTTCCAGCATGGTCGCAGCGATGCGCTCCAGCTCCTGATCGCTATAGTCGGGGAATTCAATGTGATGCGCGATCCGCGAGCGGAAACCGGGGTTCGCCGAAAAGAAGCGGTCCATCCGGTCGGCATAGCCCGCCATGATCACGACAAGATCGTCGCGGTTGTTTTCCATGACCTGCAAAAGGATCTCGATCGCCTCCTGCCCGTAGTCGCGCTCGTTGTCGGGACGGTAGAGATAGTAGGCCTCGTCGATGAACAAGACGCCACCCATGGCCTTTTTCAACACCTCTTTGGTCTTGGGCGCGGTATGGCCGATGTATTGCCCGACCAGATCGTCGCGCGTGACCGAAACCAGATGACCTTTGCGCACATAGCCCAAACGGTGCAGCAAACCCGCCATTTTCAGCGCAACCGTGGTCTTGCCGGTGCCGGGGTTGCCGGTGAAACTCATGTGCAGGGTCGGTGTCTCGAAAGCCAGGCCCAGATCGCGGCGCGCCTTGTCGACCAGCAAAAGCGCGGCGGTCTCGCGGATGCGCTCCTTGACCGGCGCCAGCCCGATCAGCTCGCGGTCCAGCTCGTCGAGGACCTCGCGCACGCCCGAGCTTTCATATTCCTGCTTGAGATCGACCACTGTCGGAACCGTCTTCACATCGCCGTCCATGGCCTCGCCCTTTCTTCGTCATGAAAATACCCTCGGGGGTCCGGGGGCGGAAAGCCCCCGGCTTTTGATCTGCGCTCAGCTCACCATTTCATGGGTGTAGCGCATCGAGCGGCCGTCGACCTCTTGCCGCCATGTGCGGAAGCTCGGCTCGTTTTTCGGGCGTTGGACGATGAAGGACATCATCACCGTCTCCCAGCCGCGATGGTTGTCGAAGGCGTTGATGCGGATATAGGCGTCGGCATTCGCCTTGCGGCATTCGTCCAGATCCATCATCACGCCTTTGGCGTCGCTCAGGTCGAACATGGGATGGCCCCACATCTCCCAATAGGTGTTCCGTGCATGGGGCTCGTCGGTATATTCGATGCTGACGGCCCAATCCTTCGACAGGATGTACTCGATCTGCGCGGTGATCTGGGCATCATCCAGATCGGGCAGGAAGGAAAAGCAACCTTGGGTAATACGCATTCTGTATCTTCCTTTCTCTGAATGAGGCGATCAGCTGACGCCCGGCGTCGGCACGAAGTCCGAAGTATCGGTCGAGGTATAGTTGAAGGTGATATTGCCCCAGGTATCCAAGGCAGCCTCCAGCGGCTTGCACCATTTCGCGGCCTTGCGCAGAACCTCGGGACCCTCGTTGCGGATATCGACGCCTTCGTTGCGGGCCAGAACCATCGCCTCCAAAGCGACACGGTTGGCTTGCGCACCGGCCTGAATGCCCATCGGGTGGCCGATGGTGCCGCCGCCGAACTGCAAGACGACATCATCGCCGAACAAATCGATCAGCTGGTGCATCTGGCCCGCATGGATGCCGCCCGAGGCAACCGGCATGACCTTTTTCAGATCGGCCCAGTCCTGCTCGAAGAAGATCCCGCGCTGCAGGTCAACCTCGTTATGGATCTCGCGACAGACGTTGTAATAGCCCTGCACCGTCATCGGATCGCCTTCCAGCTTGCCGACGGCCGTGCCGCAGTGAAGGTGGTCGACCCCCGCCATACGCAGCCATTTCGCGATGACACGGAAGCTGATGCCGTGGTTTTTCTGGCGGGTATAGGTGCCGTGGCCTGCGCGGTGCATGTGCAGGATCATGTCATTGTCGCGGCACCAGTTGCTGATCGACTGGATCGCGGTCCAACCCACGATCAGGTCGACCATGACGATGACCGAGCCAAGCTGCTTGGCGAATTCGGCGCGGGCATACATCTCTTCCATGGTGGCGGCAGTGATGTTGAGATAGTGGCCCTTGACCTCACCGGTTGCCGCAGATGCCTTGTTCACGGCCTCCATGCAGTACAGGAAGCGGTCGCGCCAATGCATGAAGGGCTGCGAGTTGATGTTCTCGTCATCCTTCATGAAATCCAGACCGCCCTTGAGGCCTTCATAGACCACACGGCCATAGTTCTTGCCCGACAGGCCCAGCTTCGGCTTGGTCGTCGCCCCCAGAAGCGGGCGGCCGAATTTGTCCAGACGCTCGCGCTCGACGACGATGCCGGTGGGTGCGCCCTTGAAGGTTTTCAGATAGGCGACGGGGAAACGCATATCTTCGAGGCGCGCCGCGCTCAGCGGCTTGAAGCTGAAGACGTTGCCGATGATCGAGGCTGTGACGTTGGCGATCGAGCCCTCTTCGAACAAGATCAGATCATAGGCGACATAGCAGAAATACTGCCCCGGCTGGTTGGGCACCGGCTCGACCTTATAGGCCTTGGCGCGGTACTGGTCGGCAGCCGTCAGACGGTCGGTCCAGACCACGGTCCAGGTCGCGGTCGAGCTCTCGCCCGCCACAGCCGCGGCTGCCTCGATCGGATCGACGCCGGCTTGGGGCGTGATGCGGAAAAGCGCCAGGACATCGGTGTCCTTGGGTTGGTAATCGCCGTCCCAATAACCCATCTGGGCATATTTCAACACGCCCGCAGCATAGCGCTTCTTGGTATCGCGGATCTCGGTTTTGCTCATCTCGTTCATGGCAGTCCTTCCTTTCAAGCGGCTTTTGCAGCGGCAATGGCTGGATCAAGTTTTCCGGAGGCGTAGCGTTTGGCCATCTCGTCCATCGGGATGGCTTTGATCTTGTGGGCCTGTCCGGCGGTGCCGAAGGCCTCGAAGCGGTTGCGGCAAAGGTCGCGCATGGCGTCCATCGCGGGTTTGAGGAATTTGCGCGGATCGAATTCCGCAGGCGTCGTCGTCGCGATCTTGCGGAACTGGCCGGTCATCGCCATGCGGCAATCGGTGTCGATATTGACCTTGCGCACACCGTGACGGATGCCGCGCACGATTTCCTCGACCGGAACCCCGAAGGTCTGGGGCATCTCGCCGCCATATTCGTTGATGATGTCCTGCAACTCCTGCGGAACCGAGGACGAGCCATGCATCACCAGATGGGTATTGGGCAGCTTCTGGTGGATTTCCTCGATGATGTTCATCGCAAGGATATCGCCGTCGGGTTTGCGGCTGAACTTGTAGGCGCCGTGGCTGGTGCCGCAGGCAATCGCCAAAGCATCGACCTTGGTACGGGCCACGAAATCCACTGCCTGATCGGGATCGGTCAGCAGCTGGCTATGGTCCAGCTTGCCGGTCGCGCCGTGTCCGTCCTCGGCCTCGGCCTCGCCGGTTTCGAGGCTTCCGAGGATGCCCAACTCGCCCTCGACCGAGGCACCGACCCAATGGGCCATGCGGCTGACGCGCTCGGTGATTTCGACGTTATAGTCGTAATCGGCGGGGGTCTTGGCATCGGCTTTCAGGCTGCCGTCCATCATCACGCTGGTAAAGCCGTGACGGATCGCGGTCATGCAGGTCGCTTCGCTATTGCCGTGGTCCTGATGCATGCAAAGCGGGATTTCCGGATAGATCGCGGCCAAAGCCTCGATCATCTTGGCCAGCATGATGTCGTTGGCATAGCTGCGGGCCCCGCGGCTGGCCTGCATGATGACCGGCGCATCGACGGCGCGGGCGGCCTCCATGATGGCCAGCCCCTGCTCCATATTGTTGATATTGAAGGCAGGCACGCCGTAGCTATATTCGGCGGCATGGTCGAGAAGCTGTCTCAACGTAATCAGCGCCATCATTTTCCTCCTTTTACCAATGACTTGGCAAGATCGACCGCAGCTTGGGCCGTGATGCCGAAATGGGCGTAAAGCGCGGGGGCCGGCGCGGATGCGCCATAGCCCGTCATGCCGATGAATCCGTCCTCGGGGCGCAGCATCAGCCCGTCCCAGCCCTGCCGGATCAAAGCCTCGATCCCGATACGGGGGGCATCGCCCAGAACAGCGGCGCGGGCGGCTTTGTCTTGCTGGGCGAACAGCTCGAAACTGGGGGCCGAAACCACGGCGGCGCGCAGACCTTGGGCGGCCAGAAGATCGGCGGCGGCCAAGGCGATCTCGACCTCGGAGCCCGTCGCGATCAGCGTCACATCGCGCGGCCCGTCGGTCGGGCGCAGGACGTAAGCCCCCTGCCGCGTCAGGTTCTCGCGTGTTTTTTCCAGCCGCACGGTCGGCAGGTTCTGGCGCGACAAGCAAAGAAGCGACGGCCCGTCGCTGCGCGTCAAAGCCAGCTCCCAGGATTCGGCGGTTTCGACAGCATCGGCGGGGCGGTACACGTCGAGGTTCGGGATCGCCCGCAGCGAGGCCACCTGTTCGACCGGCTGATGGGTCGGGCCGTCCTCGCCCAGACCGATGCTGTCATGGGTCATGACATGGATGACCGGCACCCCCATCAGCGCGCCCAGACGGATCGCGGGCCGCGAATAATCGGCAAAAGCAAGGAAGGTGCCGCCGTAGGGAATAAAGCCGCCATGCAGCGCGATCCCGTTCATGATCGCGGCCATGCCATGTTCGCGGATGCCGTAGTGGATATAGCTGCCCGAGCGGTCATCGGGCGTGACCGAGTCCATCCCCTTGGTCCGCGTCAGGTTCGAGCCGGTCAGATCGGCCGAGCCGCCGATCGTATTGGCCAGCGTGGCATTGGCGATTTCCAGCACCATTTCCGAGGCTTTGCGCGTCGCGACTTTGGGCTTCGCCTCGACCAGGCTGTCGATATAGCCCGCAAAAGCCTTGCGCAAAGCGGCAGTATCGGGCGCGGACAATCCGGCAAGGAAAGCGGCCCTCGAGGGGGAGCCTTTCAGCCGCTCTTGCCAGTTTGCCCGCGCCTCTGCCCCGCGCGCCGCCACAGCACGCCAGGAGTCCACGACATCTTGGGGCAGCTCGAAGGGCGCATAGGCCCAGCCCAAGGCGTCGCGCGCCGCAGCGATTTCATCAGCGCCCAAAGGTGCGCCATGCACATCATGGCTGCCCTGTTTGTTGGGCGCGCCAAAGCCGATCACGGTCTTGGCCGCGATCATCGAGGGCCGCGGATCGGCCTGCGCGGCCGTGATCGCCGCCGCAATCGCCTCGCGGTCGTGACCGTCCACCGCCTGCACATGCCAGCCCGAGGCCGCGAACCGCGCCTTTTGATCGGTCGAGGTCGACAGGCCGGTGCCGCCGTCGATGGTGATGCTGTTGTCGTCCCAGACGACGATCAGACGGCCGAGCTTCTGGTGGCCGGCAAAGTCGATCGCCTCATGGCTGATGCCCTCCATCAGGCAGCCGTCTCCGGCCAGCACATAGGTGAAGTGGTCGACCAGATCGTCACCGAAGCGCGCATTCGCCATGCGTTCGGCCAAAGCCATGCCGACCGCTGTGGTGATCCCCTGCCCAAGCGGGCCGGTCGTTGTCTCGATCCCTTTGGCATGGCCGTATTCGGGGTGGCCGGCGGTACGCGAGCCGAGCTGGCGGAAGGCGCGCAGCTGGTCGATGCCCATATCGTCGTAGCCCAGCAGATGGTTGACCGCATAGACCAGCATCGAGCCATGTCCCGCCGACATCACGAAGCGGTCGCGGTCGGGCCATGTGTCGTCCGAAGGGTCGATCTTGATGAAGCGGTTGAACAGCACCGCCGCAACATCCGCGAGCCCCATCGGCGCGCCGGGATGGCCGGATTTCGCGGCCTCGACCGCATCCATCGCCAGAACGCGGATGGCGGTCGCCATCTTCTGTTCGGCCTCGGTGTCGATACGGGACATCTGGTTCATCACATCCTCCTCAGGCGCGCTTGGATTCGCTGACCATCCGCGCAACCAGCGGGGTCAGGATCAACTGCATGGCGAGATCCATCTTCGGACCGGGGATGACGATCGAATTGGCGCGGCTCATCCACGAGCCCTCGATCATCTGGGTGAGATAGGGGAAATCGATCCCGCGCGGGCTTTTGAAGCGGATGACGACAAGGCTTTCGTCGGGCGTGGGGATCCAGCGCGCAATGAACGGGTTCGAGGTATCGACCACCGGCACGCGCTGGAAGTTGATGTCGGTTTCCGTGAATTGCGGGCAGATCACATGCACATAGTCGTGCATCCTCCGCAGGATCGTGTCGGTCACGGCTTCGGTCGAATAGCCGCGGCTGGCGCGGTCGCGGTGGATCTTCTGCGTCCATTCGAGGTTGATGACCGGCACCACCCCGATCTTGAGATCGGCCTGACCCGCAATGTCGATATCGTCGGTTTTCACCGCGCCGTGCAGGCCCTCGTAGAACAGCAGGTCCGAGCCCGCGGCCAGATCGGACCAGTCGGTGAAGGTGCCGGGGGCCGCGCCCCAGATTTCGGCCTCTTTGTCGTCATGGACATAGTGGCGCTTTTTTCCGGTGCCGGTCGCGCCATAGCTGCGGAAGACCTCTTCGAGGCGCTTGAGTTCGTTGGCATCAAGGCTGAAATGGCTGAAGGTCTGGTCGCCTGCGGCAATGCGGCGCGCGACCTCGGCCTTCATGCCGGCGCGGTCGAAACGGTGGAAGGCGTCGCCCTCGATCGCGACCGAGGTAATCCCCTCGCGGCGGAAAATCTGGTCGAACGTGTTCTTGATCGTCGTGGTCCCCGCCCCCGAGGAACCCGTGACCGAAATGATGGGATGCTTCTTGCTCATGACGTCCTCTCAGGCCCGAAACAGGCCGCGGTTGCCGAAGAGGGCCGACACTTCGGTCTCCGGCAGGTCGTGGTAGGTGGCAACGCGGGCGACCATATCGGTCGAGCCGAAGACAAAGGGCGTGCGCTGGTGCAACTGGCCCGGGCTCGTGCCCATGATCGGCTCGCAGCCGTCGGTGGCGCGCCCGCCCGCCTGCTCGATCAGGAAGGCGATGGGGGCGCATTCGTAAAGCATGCGCAGACGGCCGTGCTCGTAGCCTTTGCGGCCGTCCGCGGGGTAAAGGAAAATGCCGCCGCGCATCAGGATGCGGTGGGTTTCCGCGACAAGGCTCGCGATCCAGCGCATGTTGAAATTGGCTTCGCGCGGGCCGTCGGTTCCGGCGAGGCAATCGTCGATATAGGCGCGCACGGGCTGCGGCCAGTGGCGGTAATTCGAAGCGTTGATCGCGAATTCACGCGACTCGCGCGGCAGGGTCAGGTTGTCGCGATCGAGCTCGAACCGGCCGCTGTCGGGGTTGAGCGTGTACATCTGGACGCCGTTCCCGAAGGTCACCGCCATGCAGGTGCGCGGACCGTAGATGATATAGCCGCCCGCGATCTGCTCGGTCGCGGGGCGCAGGAACGAGGCCTCCGCCGTCTCGCGCGCCTTGAAGACCGAAAAAATCGTCCCGATCGAAACATTGGTGTCGATATTGCTGGACCCGTCCAGCGGATCGAGCGCCACCGCAAGGCAGCCCGAAGGGTTCAGCGCGACGGCCTCGTCCTGCTCTTCCGAGGCGTACCAGCGCACGCCGGCCCGGCGCAGAGCTTCGAGAAACAACCCGTCGGCCTGCACGTCCAGCGCCTTCTGGCCGTCGCCGTCGGCATTGGTCCCGACCTCGGCGCCCAGCGCCTTGCCGCCCTTTTCGCCCTGACGGATGACGCGGGACAGGGCGACGGCAGCCTCTGCGATCCCCTCCATCACACAGTGAAGTGGGGCGGGAATGCGGGTCGTGAAGATCGCGCTGCCGGTCATCTGCTCCTCCCAAAGCGAATGCTGTGGATGAACGTTGACATGCGGGGGTTTTCAGAGACATTTAAAAAACCGGAAGCATTATTCAGGAAATCCGAATGTCACGCATCGACGCCTTGACGCTGCGGCAACTGCGCGCCCTGCGCGCCGTGGTCGCCAAGGGAACCCTGACCGCCGCCGCCCATGATCTGGGCCTTTCGCCCCCCGCCATTCACGGCCAGATCCGCACGCTGGAGGATCTGATGGGCGGGCCTTTGGTGCAAAAAGGCGAACATGGCGCTTTCGTTACCACCGCCGAGGGGCAGGCCGTTCTCGATGCCGAGGCGCAGATCGCCGTGGCGCTGGAAACCTGCGCGCGCCGCGTCTCGGCGCTGCAGAACGGGCAAAGCGGTTCGGTGGTGCTGGGCGTTGTCTCTACGGGAAAATACTTCGCGCCTGGTCTGGTCGCGCTTCTGGGCGAGGCTTTTCCCGATATCGAGGTGACGCTCCGCGTGGGCAACCGCGACGCGATTATCGCCGCGCTGAACGGGCGCTCGCTTGATCTCGCGATCATGGGCCGGCCGCCGCGCAACCCGCCGGTCCATGCCGAGCCTCTGGGCCCCCATCCCCACATCATCATCGCCTCGCCCCAGCACAGGCTGGCCGAGGCGGATCCCGCCATGCCCGACGAGCTGCTGTCCGAGACGTTTCTTGCGCGCGAGGAGGGCTCGGGCACGCGCATCCTGATGTCGCGGTTTCTCGACCGGATCGGAGACGGCCAGCCGTGGCGGATGATCGAGATGGGCACCAATGAAACCATCAAACAGGCTGTGATCGCGGGGCTGGGGATCGCGCTCATCTCGCAGCATACCGTCACCGAGGAACTGCGCTGGGGCCGCTTGATCGCGCTTCAGGCGATCGGCCTGCCGATCCAGCGCAGCTGGTATCTGCTGCGCCGCGAGGATGCCCAGATCACCCCTGCAACCACCCGCATCCACGACTATATCGTCTCGCTTCAGGGAAGCTTCCTGCCCAATTGAACGCTGCGACTTCCACCCGCGGAAAGGCCGCGTCCACCCCCTCTGCGATAAACGTCTTGCCCCGCCATGCAGAAAGGCCGCGATCCGCCCCCGTTCCCATGTCGCGGACGCATGGCTGTCTGGCGCTAACCTCTTGGGCTTTGCGACAATCGCCCTATATTGCATCCGACACGCATCATCCCGAGGGATGGTGCCCTGGAATTTCCGAAGGACAGATCAATGACAACGATCAACCAGATCACCTGGGACGATACGATCCTGCCGTTTCAACTGGACCGCTCGGGCGTACGTGGCCGTATCGCGCGCCTAGACGGTGCGCTTGAACATATCCTGTCGCGCCACGACTATCCGGCGCAGGTCGGCGACCTTGTTGCCGAGCTGGCGCTTCTGACGGCGCTGATCGGCGAAAGCATCAAGCTGCGTTGGAAGCTGAGCCTGCAGGTGCGCGGCAATGGCGCGATCCGCACCATCGCGACCGATTACTACGCCCCCGAGACCGAGGGCGGCGCGGCCCGCATCCGCGCATGGGCCTCTTTCGATGCCGAACGTCTGGATGCAAGCCTCCCGACCTTCGACCAGATCGGCGAGGGCTATTTCGCCGTGCTCATCGACCAAGGCGAGGGCACGACCCCCTATCAGGGGCTGACCCCGCTTGCCGGCGGCTCGCTCGCGTCCTGCGCCGAGACCTATTTTGCACAATCGGAGCAGCTTCCGACGCGGTTCTCGCTCTCGCACGGCCGTTCGCAAATGGCGGGCGATACCGAGCGTTGGCGCGCGGGCGGCGTGATGCTGCAGACACTTCCGGCGGGCGCCATGCCCGAGATCTCGGCTTCGGGCGAAGACGGGCTTATCCAGTCCTCTGACATCCTGCAGGGCACGGAATCGGAAAACTGGAACCGCGCGAACTTCCTGCTCGATACCGTCGAGGATATCGAGTTGATCGGGCCGAGCGTGACGCCTTCGGATCTGCTGGTGCGCCTTTTCCACGAGGAAGAGCCCCGTATCTACGACACCCAGAAGGTCGCCTTCGGTTGCTCGTGCAATGCGGACAAGGTGCGCAATACGCTGTCGATCTATTCGGCCAAGGACATCACCCATATGACCAATGCCGACGGCATGGTCACGGCCGATTGCCAGTTCTGCGGCGCGCATTACGAGCTGCATCCGCAGAGCCTCGGCTTCGAGGCGACGATCGACGCCGAGGGCAACCCGCTTGCCAAGGACGAGGATGCAGCCTCGGCCGCTCCCGTCGGGCAGCCGTCGGGCGCGCAGCACGCGGGCGGGCAACAGCCGGACGCGCAGGCGGCCGGATAAGATGACCGAAGCGACGGGAGGGCAAATGCCTGCACCAAAAGCCATGATCAACCAACGCGCAGCGGGATTTCCGCTGCGCGATCGGCTTTTGGCGGCACTGGCCGTCCCGAGCGGCGAATCCTCGGATTTCGAGCTGATGCCCGGGGTCTCGCCACCCGAGATGGACTGGCGCGCGGCGGGGGTACTGATGGCCTTTTCCGCGACAAGCGGCGATCTCGTGCTGACGAAACGCTCGAGCAGCCTGCGCCACCACCCCGGCCAGATCGCCCTGCCGGGCGGCAAGGTCGATCCCGGTGATGCCGACGAAACCGCCGCGGCCCTGCGCGAGGCGCATGAGGAAGTGGGCCTCGCCCCCGAACAGGTCGAGGTTCTGGGCGCCCTGCCCCCGCACCGCACGGTTACCGGCTTTGCCATGACGCCGGTTCTGGGGCTGATCCACGGCCCCTTCACCCCCGTCCCCGAGGCGGGCGAGGTTGCCGAAGTCTTTACCGTCCCTTTCACCCATATCGCCGATCCCGCCCGCTACCGGATCGAGCGCAGGCTGTGGCGCGGCGATTGGCGCGCCTATCAGACCGTGCCCTTCGGCCCCTATTACATCTGGGGCGCGACGGCGCGCGTGCTGCAATCCTTGGCGCGCAGGTTGAACGCATGACGAACGAGACGCTGCACAATCCCGACCTGCTGCTGACCGATGCACGGATCACGACCGACGATCCCGATCTCCAGCGCGTCTTGGCGGCACTGGGCGCAGGCGGGCAGCAGGCCTATGTCGTGGGCGGCGCGGTGCGAAACGGACTGTTGGGCGCGCCGGTCGCCGATTGGGACATCTCGACCGATGCGGTGCCCGAGCGTACGACCGAGCTGGGACGCGCGGCGGGCCTCAAGGCGGTTCCGACCGGCATCGAACACGGCACGGTCACGCTGGTCGCGGGCGGCCGCCCCTTCGAGGTCACGACCTTCCGTCATGATGTCGAGACCGACGGACGGCACGCCGTGGTGGCCTTCTCGCGGGATCTGCGCGACGACGCGATGCGCCGCGACTTCACCATGAACGCGCTTTATGCCCGTGCCGACGGTCGGGTGATCGATCCGGTCGGCGGGCTCGCCGATCTCGCGGCGCGGCGCCTGCGCTTTGTCGGCCCGCCCGAGCAGCGCATCCGCGAAGATTACCTGCGCATTCTGCGCTTCTTCCGTTTCCTCGCCTGGTACGGCAAGGCCGAAGAGGCCGACCCCGAGGCGCTGGCCGCCTGCAAGGCCCTTGCCTCCGGTCTGGCGCAAATCTCTCGCGAGCGTGTGGGCGCCGAGCTCAAGAAGCTGCTCTCGGCCGCGGATCCGGTTCCGGCTTTGACCCTGATGGCCCGAACCGGAGTTCTGGCCGCGATCCTGCCCGAAGCCGATACGGCAGCAGACAGCGACGCCCTGCCCCTCATGGCCGCCCTGATCCGCGCCGAGGCGCAGGCGGGGATCGCGCCGGACTGGCCCCGCCGCATGGCGCTGCTGCAGATCCGCGATCCGGCGCAGGAGCTGCGCCTTTCGCAAAAGGAGGCGCGCCATCTCGAACGGCTGGCCCTTGCCGGAACAGGGGCCATGCCGCTTGCGGAACTCGCCTACCGGATGGGCGCGGAGGTTGCGCTGGATCATGCCCTTTTGCGCCAAGCGCAGGGGTTGGACTGCCCCGACAATTGGCGCATGCTCGTCCAAGGGGCGACAGAACAGAAATTTCCGCTCTCCGCAGCCGATCTCATGCCCGATCTTAGCGGGTCGCAGCTTGGCCAGGGGTTGAAAGCTGCCGAACAGGCATGGATAGACAGCGGGTTCGCGATACCCAAAGCCGATCTGATCCGGCTTGCCAGGCAGGCGACGATTTAAATCGGCCGAGGCGCAAGCCCGCTGAACCAAGGGTACGAGATAATGCACAAGTTTTTCGCGCGGATGATCGATGCATTCCGCCCGGCCGAGGGACCGCCTCCGGCCACGCTTTTTGCCTTTTTCCGCTGGTGTCTGTCGGGCGCTTGGGGCGGGCTGGCGATTGCCGCCGTGGCCTCCGCGCTCGGCGGGATCGCCGATATCGTCTCGGCGGTGCTTCTGGGCTATGTCATCGACGCCGTGGTCGGGAGCTCTCCCGAGACGATCATGGGCGAGCATCTGCCGCTGATTCTCGGCTTCGTGATCTTCTTTCTGGTCATCCGCCCCGCGATCTTCGGCCTGTCGACCGCCTCGTCGAGCGTGATCATCGGGCCGAACCTCTTCCCGCTAGTGCTGTCGCGCCTGCACCGCTGGACCATGGGCCATTCGGTGACCTTCTTCGACAACGATTTCGCGGGCCGCATCGCGCAAAAGCAGACCCAGACCGCACGCGCCGTCACCGATGTCGCGACCGAATTCGTGAACGTGGTGGCCTTCGCGCTGGCCTCGATCCTCGGTTCGGCTGCGTTTTTGGTCGGCATCGACGGCTGGGGCGCGGTGGCGATGCTGCTGTGGCTGGTCTCCTATTTCTTCCTGATCCGCTTCTTCCTGCCCAAGATCCGCGCCTATTCCGCCAAACGCGCCTCGGCGCGGGCGACGGTGACGGGTCAGGTCGTCGATACGATCACCAATATCAAAACCGTCAAACTCTTTGCCCATAGCGAATACGAAGACCGCGCCGCGCTTGGCGCGATGATGGGCTTTCGCGAGCGCGCGCTCGATTTCGGCCGCATCAGCACATGGTTCCGTTTCTCGCTGATGTTTGTCGCGGGCGCGCTGCCGGTGGTGCTGATCGGCGGCACCTTCATGCTCTGGCGCGAGGGTCAGGCCACGGCGGGCGATATCGCTGCCGCCGGCGCGATCGCCATGCGTCTGAGCCAGATGACCGGCTGGGTCAGCATGGCGCTGATGGGGGTCTGGGGCTCGATCGGCGAGGTCGAGGACGGGATGGCGACGCTTTCGCCCGCCCATTCGCTGACCGATGCGCCCGATGCCGAAGTGCTGGGCCGCGTTGCCGGTCGGGTCGACTTCGATCAGGTGAGCTTTGCCTACGGCCGCGCCGCGGGCGGGATCGACGCGGTCGATCTCCACATCGCGCCGGGCGAGAAAATCGGGATCGTCGGTGCCTCGGGTGCGGGGAAATCCACGTTGGTCGCGCTGCTCTTGCGCCTTTACGACGTCGAGAAAGGCGCGATCCTGATCGACGGCAAGGACCTGCGCGCGGTCACGCAGGAAAGCCTGCGCCGCAATATCGCCATGGTCACGCAGGAGACCGCGATGTTCAACCGCTCGGCGCGCGAGAACATCCTTTACGGTCGCCCCGACGCCTCCGAAGACGAGATGATCGCCGCCGCCAAAGCCGCCGAGGCACATGATTTCATACTCGGGCTCGAGGATCACATGGGCCGCAAGGGCTATGACGCCCATCTGGGCGAGCGCGGCGTCAAGCTGTCGGGCGGCCAGCGCCAGCGGGTCGCTTTGGCGCGGGCTTTCCTCAAGGATGCGCCGATTCTCGTGCTGGACGAGGCGACATCGGCGCTCGATAGCGAAGTCGAGGCTCAGGTTCAGGACGCGCTCTTGCGTGTGATGCGCGGCAAAACCGTGCTCGCCATCGCGCACCGTCTGTCGACCATCGCCGAACTCGACCGCATCATCGTGCTCGAGGCCGGCCATATCGTCGAACAGGGTTCGCATGCCGAGCTGCTGGCCGCCGAGGGCACCTATGCGCGCTACTGGAACCGCCAGTCGGGCGGCTTCCTCGGCACCGAAGATCCCGAAGCCGAAGAGGCAGCAGAGTGAGCGAGGCCGCAGCAAGCTGGCAGGTCGAACGGCTGGGCCGTCGTGGCGACGGCGTGGCCTTCAACGCGGCGGGGGAGCGGGCTCTGGCCGCGCTGACCCTGCCCGGCGAAATCGTGACCGGCGAGGCCGAGGACGGCAAGGTCATCGCGCCGAAGATCGCGACACCATCGCCCGAGCGGGTCAAACCCGCCTGCGGCCATTACCGCCTCTGCGGCGGCTGCTCCCTGATGCATGCCAGCGATGCATTCGTCGCGGAATGGAAGGCCGATCTGGTGCGCTCCGCCCTGCGCGCGCAGGGTCTCGAGGTCGCGGTCTCCGACCAGCATCTCTCGCCCGAGCGCTCGCGCCGGCGCGCGGTTCTGTCGGGGCGGCGCTCCAAGAAAGGCGCGTTGGTCGGCTTTCACGCCCGCGCCTCGGATGTGATCGTCGATCTCGCCGATTGCCGCGTCCTGCGTCCGGCAATCACCGCCGCCCTTCCCCTGCTGCGCGAGATGGTCACGCTTGGCGCCTCGCGTCAGGGCGAGCTGAGCATCGCGGTCATCGAGACGCCGACCGGCCTCGATCTTGCGGTCAAGGGCGGCAAGCCCCTAGAGCCCGCGCTTTTTGGCGCATTGGCCGCGCTGGCCGAGCGCGGAAAGCTGGCGCGCATCGACTGGGACGGCCAGCCGATTACCCGCCATGCGCCGGTCCTGACGATGGGCCGCGCCAAAGTCACCCCTCCGCCCGGCAGCTTCCTGCAAGCCACGGCCGAGGGCGAGGCAGCGCTGGTCGCCGCCGTGCGCGCCATCATCGGCGGAGCCGAACAGGTTGCCGATCTTTTCGCCGGTTGCGGGACGTTTTCGCTGTCTTTGGCCGAAACCGCGCAGGTCGAAGCCTTCGAAGGCTTGGGCGATCCGCTGAAGGCACTTGATTCGGCGTGGCGCAATACCGCGGGCCTCAAGCGAATCGCGACCCATGTGCGCGACCTTGCAAAACGGCCGTTACAGCCTGACGAGCTTGAAAAATTTCACGCCATTGTGATCGATCCGCCACGCGCCGGAGCCGAAGCACAGGCCCGCGAGATTGCCGCCTCCAAGGTGCCGGTGATCGCCTGGGTCAGCTGCGACCCCGTGACTTTCGCTAGGGATGCGCGGATTTTGGCCGACGCGGGCTATATGCTGTCCCGCCTCTCGGTGGTCGACCAATTCCGCTGGTCGCCGCATGTCGAAACGGTCGCGGAATTCCGCCGAAGCTAGCGAAGTTTTCACCTTTATGCTATTTGCTGGGGCAACCAGAAAAAAACGCTAGTGCGGGCTCGGGGCAGTGATGAACAGAATTCTACGCGCCATTTCGGCGCTCCTTCTTGTTGGCTTGGTCGCGAGCTGCGGCGGCAAGCAAGAACAACCGCAATCTCGTTTCCGCTCCTATGACGGGCCGCCGATCACGCAGATCGTCGTGAAAAAAGGCGAGCGCCAGATGTATCTGGTCAGCGGCCAGCAAGTGCTGCGCAGCTACAAGATCAACCTTGGCAACCAGCCGCTCGGCCACAAGCAGTTCGAAGGCGACGGCAAGACGCCCGAGGGCATGTATTTCATCGACCGCTTCAACCCCAGAAGCCGCTATCACCTTTCGGTCGGGATTTCCTATCCCAACAATCAGGACCGCGAGCGCGCCCAGATGATGGGTCTGCGTCCGGGTGGCGACATCATGATCCACGGCCTCGGGCCGGAGGGGCGCGCCATCAACCGTGCCGACTGGACGGCAGGCTGCATCGCGGTCAACGACGATGAGATCGAGGAAATCTACGCCATGCTCGCCCGCAACGGCCATGGCACCACCGGCGTTCCGGTCTTCATCTACCCCTGAGGCCTGCGCCTATCGCCGAAAATGCCAAAGCCCCGCGCATCGCGTCGGGGCTTTTTGCTGCCCGATGCCCGATGCCACCCGCCCCGCACCCTGCCCGACACCCGCCCGGTGCACCGATTGGCGCGCCTAATCGACCACGATCTCGGTCGGCGGCAACGGGTCGGGCGCTCCGTGATCAAGATAATCCGAAACGATCTTGCCCAAGGACAGCGGGGTGATCACCTCGTCGGCTTCGGCCAGCTCGTCGAGGTGCCACCAGCGGAACTCGGTGACCAGACGCGCTTCGGCCTCGTCGCGCATATGGGGCACGAAGCGCTCGGTCTCGACGAGAAAATAGTCCTCGGATTGCTGCCAGAGCTTTTTGTAATAGGTCGTGGTCTGCCGGCGCCGCCAGACCAGAGGACCGATCCGCGCATCGAGCAGACCGACCTCTTCGCCCAATTCGCGGTGAAGCGCCTCGAGCGCGGTTTCTCCGGCCTCGATCCCCCCGCCCGGCGTGATCCAGAAGATCTTGCCGTCGGCCCTGAGGCGCATCAGCAAAACCTCGTCCTGCGGCGTCAGAAGAATGGCGCGAACCGCCTGTCGGAAAATCGGCTGCTCCGCCACCGGATGCCCCCCGTCACGAAAAGACCCGCCGTTGCGCGACAACGGCGGGCCGGAATGGATAGGCGCGCGGGGCGCGCACACCGGCAATGCGTCCGACGGCGATCAGCGCGCGGTCAGCAGCACCCACCAGATCTTGCCGCTCGGCTCCTGGAACCAGCCGAGGCCGAGCTGGCTTGCCTGCGGATCCATGATCACGTCGCGGGTGTCGCGGGTCTGCATCCATGCGCCCAGCGTTGCGATCTCGTTTTCATAGGTCTCGCTGATGTTCTCGCCGACCAGCTGGCCCATGTAGCCCTGACGCTGGATCCGGTCGAGCGGCGAGGAGCCGTCCGAGCCGAAGTGCCAGGCACGGTTTTGCGCCGACATGTCGCGGGCATGGGCAACCGCCGCGGCGTTCAGCTGCGGGTTGATCGTCAGGGGGATGCCGCCCTGACCGCTGCGCAGCGTGTTGATCTGGGTCAGCACGCGGCCCGGGATCGCATTCGCCTCGCGCGGGGTGATCCTATAGGCGACCGGCAACGGCTGGCCGTCGGGGCCAAGCTGGGGTTGGTTGGCGGGCATACAGGCGCTGAGCGCCAATGCAGCAAAGACCGCCAGAGTTCGAAGATTCAGCATGGAAACTGTCCCTGATTTGTTTGCCCGAGCCATAACGAAGCGCAGGGCGCCATTCAAACCAAAGATTGCGTGAAGGACACACAGCGCAACAAGCATGTTGCAATGACGCCAGTTTGAATTGAAGGACTCGCGCAGGAAGCATAAGTGCGATCCAAGTCCTTTAAGAATCCCATCGCGCAAGAAGGCCCTCCAACAAGGCCCGAAGTTAGCAGGAGCGAACCATGGCAACCTCGAACCGGCCGACGCTGTCGCGTCGGAATTTCATCACTTCCGCCGTCGCCGTCGGCGCGGCAACCAGCCTTGCCGCACCGGCACTGGCGCAGAACTTCGACCCGATTACCGGCCAGCCGCTGCAGGCCGTCGGCCCGACCGGCGCGACGCCGGATGCGGGCATGGTGCAATATGACGCCAATCAGGATTCGCGCCGCAACGTCTCCAGCTTCCACATGCAGGACTGGCAGCCCTATTTCTCGAACCTGACCAATGGCGCGGTTCTCGTCGACCTGAACTCGCGCGCGCTGCATTTCTGGGGCGAGGACGGCCAGACCTACAAGCTTTTCCCGACCTCGGTTCCCGTCAGCCCCGAGCTGACCCGCACCGGCCGCACCGAGATCATCAAGAAGGTCGAAGGCCCGACCTGGGCGCCGACGCCCTCGATGAAGAAATCGAACCCCGAATGGCCCGATTTCGTGCCGGCCGGCGACCCGCTGAACCCGATGGGTACCCATGCCTTGTGGCTGAGCTGGCAGTATTACCGCATCCACGGCACCCACGACACGCGCAAGATCGGCCGCAAATCCTCGAACGGCTGCATCGGCATGTATAACGAGCACATCAAACAGATGTATGCGCTGACCAAAGTCGGCACGCAGGTCATGATCATTTGAGATCGCCCCGCTCCGGAATGCAAAAGGCCCCGCAATGCGGGGCCTTTTCATTGGCGCAGACGATGTCCGAACGGATCAGATCCAGCCCGCAAGGTTTTCCTTGATCAGCCCGGTCAGCATCTCGATATGGGCGGCATCGTCGTTGAGGCAGGGAATATAGGTAAAGACCTTGCCGCCGGCATGGACGAAGGCCTCCTGGATCTCGCCCTGGATTTCCTCCAGCGTCTCGACGCAATCGGCGGCGAAAGCGGGCGACATGATCGCGATATCGGTGATGCCGCGTTTCGCCAGCTCGGCCACATGTTCGACCGTATAGGGCTTGAGCCATTCCTCGCGGCCGAAGACCGACTGGAAGGTCGTGTCGATGATGCCCTCGGCCCAGCCCAGACGTTCCTGCAGCAGACGCGAGGTCTTCTGGCACTGGCAGAAATAGGGGTCGCCTTCGAGCAGGTAGCGCTTGGGCATGCCGTGATAGCTGACGACCAGCTTCGCCGGTGTTTTGCCCCCGAGCTTGCGCTCGACCGATTGTGCGAGGGCCTCGATATAATCGGGTCGGTCGAAATAGGCCGGAACCGTGCGGGCGGCCGGCTGCCATTTCTGCGCCATCAAAGCGCGGAAGAACTGGTCGTTCGCGGTCGCAGTCGTCGCCCCCGCATATTGCGGATAGAGCGGCAGGAAAACGATGCGCTCGCAGCCCGCCTTGACCATGCGCTCGACCACCGCAGGGGTCGAGGGATTGCCGTAGCGCATGCAGAAATCGACCATGACGCGGTCGCCCCAAAGCGCCGCCGCCTGATCCTGCAGCGCGGCAACCTGCGCCTTGGTGATCGTCATCAACGGGCTTTCATTGGCCTCGTTGTTCCAGATCGAGCGGTAATTCGCCCCCGAGGTAAAGGGCCGTTTGGTCAGGATGATCCCCTGCAAAAGCGGCTGCCATTTCCATGCCGGATAATCGATCACCCGCTTGTCCGAGAGGAACTCGTTCAGATAGCGCCGCATCGACCAGTAATCCGTCGCATCCGGCGTTCCGAGATTGGCGATCAGCACGCCGATTTTCGGCTTCGCCATCACGGGGTGGTCGGCGGGGGCATGTGCGGGACGAGTGCTCACGAATCTTTCCTCTTGCTGGCCAGCGCCTCGGCCAGCGACATTTTCGCCGAGCCGGGCCTCAATGGCTGCTGCTGGTTGTCTGCGGGGGCCCATCCGGTCAGGCAGATCAGATCGAAAGTGGCCAGAACCCGCTCCGGATTGGCCGGATCGGGATAGTCTTTAGCGTAGATCTCGGCGGCGCGCAAAAGGACATCACGCCGCGTCGGATGACGAAGCCGTGCGGCCAGCGCATTGGTCTCGCCCATGCCGCGCAGATCGGCTGCAAGATGGAAGAGGCCGCGGTAGCTGACCTTTTGCGAAATCTGGTCGGCAACCGGCAAAGCCAGCCCCGCCCGCCCGATCAGGGCGCCCAGATCGCGGATCTCGCCCATCGGCAGCACGCGCGGCGACAGGCCCGAGCTCACCTCGACCTCGGCGCGCGTCAAGCTGTCGCGCAGCTGGGACAGGGTTTCGCCGCCCAGACAAACCGCGAGGAAAAGCCCGTCGGGCCGAAGCGCGCGCGCCGATTGGATGAGCTGGCCGACCGGATCATCCGACCAATGCAGCGAGAGGACATGGATCACCAGATCATGCTCGGCAGGCTGCAAATCAAGGGTCGGATCATCGGCCACGACCTTGGCATGGGGCATCGCCTCGCGCCAGAAAGCGGCATTTCCCGTGACGATCGCAGGGGATGTAAAGGGCCTGTTAATCTCTTGCAGCCTATCCTCGATCTCGTCGAGGGCGATTCGATGAAGGAAATCAACGCCTCCCTGACGGGCAGCGCGGGCGCGGTGGTGCAGGAGGGCCTGGCGGTCCGTCAGGCCGTGCGGCGGATGTGCGGGGGGGGAGATCGTGGGCGGGGTCATGACGGCATATCCTAAAGGGCTTCGGATGCTGATGAAAGGCGCATTGCGGTTGATCTATCCGCCGCAATGCATGGCCTGCGCCGCAACCGTGGACGAGGATGGCGGGCTGTGCCCCGCCTGCTGGCGCGATGCCGAATTCATCTCGGGGGCAAGCTGTTCCCAGTGCGGTGCCCCCCTGCCCCATGGCGGAGGCGCGGATGACGAGGACGCCCCTTTCGCCTGCGACGACTGCCTTGCCCGCGCGCGGCCATGGATCGGGGCAAGGGCGGCTGTGGTCTATCGCGGCACGGGGCGCAAACTGGCGATGATGCTCAAGCACGGCGACCGGATCGATCTCGCGCCGCATCTGGGCGATTGGGTCGCGCGCGCCGCCGAACCGCTGGTCCGGCCGGAGATGATCGTGACGGCGGTGCCGGTGCCCCTGCGCCGCCTGATGCGGCGCAAATATAACCAGGCCTCGCTTTTGTCGGCCCGGGTGGCGCGGGCCTATGGCCTTGCCCATTATCCCGACCTCTTGCGCCGGACCCGCAACAGCCCGCCGCAGGAGCAGCGCAGCCTCGAGGCGCGCTTTGAAAACCAGGAGGGCGCGATCGCCATGCCCGCGCGTCACGCCGCTCTGGTGCGCGGCAGGCCGGTGTTGCTCGTCGATGACGTCATGGCCTCGGGGGCGACCTTGGCCGCCTGCGCCGATTGTCTTGCCGGACACGGTGCCGGACCGATCTCGGTCGCGGTGCTGGCGCGCGCGGTCAAGGACACATAAATACCCATCCAAACCCCGACCGGACCTCCTGCCGGATCCGGCCGGTTCTGCAATGCAAAAGGAGCCGTCATGGCAAAAGTCGAAATCTATCTCACCCAGACCTGCCCGTTCTGCAAACGCGCCAAGGCGTTGCTGCAATCCAAGGAAATCCCTTTCGAAGAGATCGACGTGACCGGCGATCAGGACCTGCGCGACTATATGACCGAGCGCGCGAACGGCCGCCACACGGTCCCGCAGATCTTCATCGACGGCAAACATATCGGGGGCAACGACAATATCCAGGCGCTGGAAATGCGCGGCGAACTGGACGCGCTTCTGGGTCTCTGAACACCGGAACGGTCCGTCCCTGCCGCGCGCGTCTGCCGGACGGACCTCTCCCACTTGCCCTGATGCCGCCTTCCGTGGGCCAGCTTCCCTGACCCGAGGAAGCCGCTCCGGCCTTGCCTGGAGCCGGGCGTGCTCGTTAATCTGCCCCGTACCGGCTGCGCGAACGGCCAGAGGGCGATCGTGCAGGCTAAAGAGGGAGACGGGGCATGGCGGCAGAGAAGGAATGGAAGGTCGGGCTGGTCCAGCTTTCGGTCGGGGATGATCCCCAAGCGAACCTGCCCGTCACCGCAAGCCTCATCCGCGAGGCAGCGGCGCAGGGCGCGCGCTATGTCCTGACGCCAGAATGCACGAATTTCCTGAGCCCCGACCGCGACTGGAAAGCGCGGATCATGCATCCCGAGGCGCAGGACCCGACGCTTGCCGCCCTGCGCGATCTCGCGCGCGAGCTGGGGATCTGGCTGCATCTCGGCTCGCTTTTGCTGCGACCAGATGATCCGGCAGAGCCGCGCGATCTCAACCGCAGCCTGATGATCGGGCCCGATGGCGCGATCGTGGCGCGTTACGACAAGATCCACATGTTCGACGTCACGATTTCGGAAACCGAATCCTACCGCGAATCCGCCTCCTACCGGCCGGGCGCTCGGGCGGTCGTGGTCACGGATCCCGCGCGGGGCCTTGCGCCCCTCGGCATGACGATTTGCTACGACATCCGCTTTCCCGCGCTTTACCGCCGCCTCGCCAAGGCCGGCGCGCGGGTTCTGGCGGTTCCCGCCGCCTTCAACGACACGACCGGCGCCGCCCATTGGGAGGTCCTTTTGCGCGCCCGCGCGATCGAGAACGGCAGCTTCGTCCTTGCCGCCGCGCAATGCGGTCTGCATGTCGCGTCCCATACCCCAAATGCGCGAGCGCGCCGCAGCTGGGGCCATTCCATGGCTGTCGCGCCTTGGGGCGAAATCCTCGCGGACGCCGGCGAGGAGCCCTACGCAACGGTTCTACCCCTTGACCTCGGGGCGGTTGATAGGGCACGGTCCCGCGTCCCATCCCTGACGCATGACCGCGATTTTACTGGCCCATGACCGACACCACCGAATCTCAGGCCCGCGCTGCGGCATCCTCGACCGCTTCGACCGATGCACTTGCAGCCAGCCTGTTCGCCGAAGTTTTCATCGCAGACCAACTCGCCCGAGAGTTGGTTAGCCGTGCTTTGCCCAACGGCATGCGCATCTCGCATTTCTCGGTGCTGAACCTGCTTGCCCATCTCAATGTCGAGCGCACCCCCGCCGAACTGGCCGAGGCTTTCCACGTCACGCGCGGGGCCATGACCAATACTTTGTCGAAGCTCGAATGGGCCGGCCACATCCATATCCGCCCTGATTGGGACGATGCGCGGCGCAAATTCGTGGCGATCAGCCCCGCCGGACGCGCGGCGCGCGATGCGGCGCTGGCCTCTTTGATGCCGCAGATCGGCGAGGTCGTGCGCGATGTCGGTGCCGAGCAGATCCGCTCGACGCTGCCGGTGTTGCGGATGCTGCGCAAACGGCTCGAAAGCGCGGAGCAATCGAGCCGCTGAGGCCTCAGCTGCGGCGCAAGGCCGTCATCGCGTAATTCACCGACAGATCGCGCGGCGACAGCGACCAGCTCCAGCCGAGCGGGTTGAAGACCATCCCCATCCGGTCGACCGGCAGAAGCCCCGAGGCCTCGACCATTTGCTCGAGCTCGTCGGGCGTGATGAAGCGGCGCCAGTCATGCGTGCCTTTCGGCAGCCAGCGCATCACCCATTCCGCGCCGACAATCGCCACGCCAAAGCTTTTCGCGGTGCGGTTCAGGGTCGAAACCACCACCATCCCGCCGGTGCGCACCAGATCGTGACAGGTGGCGATGAAAGCCGCCGGATCGGCGACATGTTCGACGATTTCAAGCGCGATAACGACGTCGAAGACGCGACCCTCGGCAGCAAGGCTTTCTGCCGTGACGTTGAGATATTCGATCTCGAGCCCCTGCTCCTCGGCATGAAGCGACGCGACCGCGATATTGCCCTCGGCCGCATCCGCGCCGGTGACTTGCGCGCCAAGCCGCGCCAAAGGCTCGGACATCAGGCCGCCGCCCGAACCGATATCGAGAATGCGCAGCCCCTCGAAAGGACGCGGCGCCTTGAGATCCAGCGCGAATTCGGTCGCGATCTGGGTCACGACATAATCGAGACGCGTCGGGTTAAGCATATGCAGCGGTTTGAACTTGCCGTTCGGATCCCACCAGTCCCGCGCCATGGCCTGAAACTTGGCGACCTCGGCAGGGTCGATGCTGCTTTGATACTCGGGCTTCGTCATCTTGCCGTCCTTGCTGTGGCGGGATCGCACAAGGCGTTGTATAGTCAGAGCATGGATAGATTGGCAGGGCAAATCGGCGGCTCTCCGTCGCATGGCAGACTCCATCCGCAGGTCGAACCTTACGACCAGCGCATGATCGACGTGGGCGACGGCCATGAAATTTACGTCGAGCAATGCGGCAATCCCGAGGGGCCGCCGGTGATCGTGCTACATGGCGGCCCGGGGGGCGGCAGCAGCCCCTATATGCGCCGCTTCTTCGACCCCGAGCATTATCGCGTGATCCTGTTCGACCAACGCGGCTGCGGCCGCTCGCGCCCCCATGCGGAGATCCGCGCCAATACAACCCGCCATCTGATCGCCGATATCGAGCTTTTGCGCGCTTCGCTGGACATCGGGCCGGCCGTACTGTTTGGCGGCAGCTGGGGCGCGACTTTGGCTCTCGCCTATGCCGAGGCCCATCCGGAGGCCGTGCGCCATCTGGTTCTGCGCGGCGTCTTTTTGGGAATGCGGCGCGAGCTGGACTGGTTCTACGGCGGTGGCGCCGCGCGGTTTTTCCCCGACCGTTGGGAAAGCTTCGTCGCGCCGATCCCGCAAGACGAGCGGCAGGATATGATCGCGGCCTATCACAAGCGGCTGTTTTGCGGCGACAGATCCCGCGAGACGCGGTTCGCCATCCCTTGGATCACCTGGGAAAACGCCTTGGCCGGCCTCGAGATCATGGGCGTGAGCCACGCGCCCCCCGACTACGCCCGCGCCTTCGCACGGCTCGAGAACCACTATTTCTTCAACAACTGCTTTCTGGACGAGGGCCAGATCCTGCGCGACCTCGACCGGATCAAGCACCTGCCCGCGACCATCATTCAGGGCCGCTACGACATGGTCTGCCCGCCGCAAAGCGCCTACGAGCTGGCACATGCCTGGCCGGGCTGCGAGCTGCGGCTGGTTCCGGCCTCGGGCCATGCCATGTCCGAGCCGCGCATCAGCGCCGAATTGGTGCGAATCATGGACGGGCTGCGTTAGAGCCATGCGTGGCCTGCACCGAAGGCCCGCCGCAAGCGCCCTCTGGGGCAGGCGGAAATGCGCGATTTCGCGGCGGGCAATCGGGTCCCATCGTGCGAAACCCTTGCGGAAGGGGCTTTCTTGCTCTATATGGACTTTTAACAGCGGCGCAGGTGTCCAAAACCTGCCCACCGGTAAGACGCACGGGCCGCAACGGCCCGTTTTTTGTATTTGGAGACCTCATGACCGACCTCGTTGCCAAGACGGCCATCGACCGGCGTTTGGCCGAAATCCTGCGACCGGTAATCGAAGATCTGGGATTCGAGCTGGTCCGCATCCGCCTTCAAGGCGGCAAGACCGCGACGCTCCAGATCATGGCGGACCGCCCCGAGGGCGGCATCAACGTCGACGATTGCGCCGTGATTTCGACCGCCGTCAGCGCCACGCTGGACGTCGAAGATCCGCTCGAGGATGCCTATCACCTCGAAGTTTCGAGCCCGGGCATCGACCGTCCGCTGACGCGCCTCAAGGATTTCGCAACCTTTGAAGGCTACGAGATCCGTGTGGAGACGAATCAGCCCATCGACGGCCGCAAGCGCTTCAAGGGCGTTTCGGTCGGCGTCGAGGGCGACGAGATCCTGATCAATATCGAAGAAGGGACCATCGGTCTCAACTTCGATCTGCTTTCCGATGCCAAGCTGGTTCTGACCGACGAGCTGATCGCCGAAATGCTGCGCCAGAAAAAAGAGGCCGGCATGGACGTCGAGGGCTTTGACGAATCCGCTTTTGACGAAATCGAAACCGATCCCGGCGAAGCCGGCGACTCGAAGGAGTGAGCAATGGCAATCACCTCTGCAAACCAGCTTGAATTGCTGCAGACGGCCGAAGCGGTCGCCCGCGAAAAGATGATCGAGCCCGAGCTCGTCATCGAAGCGATGGAAGACAGCCTCGCCCGCGCCGCCAAGTCGCGTTACGGCTCGGAAATGGACATCCGCGTCAAGATCGACCGCAAGAACGGCCATGCCACCTTCACCCGCGTCCGCACCGTCGTCGAAGACGAGGCGCTGGAAAACTATCAGGCGGAACTGACCGTCGAGCAGGCGAAACCCTATCTCGCCAATCCGCAGGTCGGCGACGAGATCGTCGACGAGGTTCCGCCGGTCGAACTGGGCCGCATCGCCGCGCAATCGGCCAAGCAGGTCATCTTGCAGCGCGTCCGCGAAGCAGAGCGCGACCGCCAGTACGAAGAATTCAAGGACCGCGCCGGCACCATCATCAACGGTGTCGTCAAGCGCGAGGAATACGGCAACATCATCGTTGACGTGGGCCGTGGCGAAGCGATCCTGCGCCGCAACGAGAAAATCGGCCGCGAGAGCTATCGCCCGAACGACCGCATCCGCGCCTATGTCAAAGACGTCCGCCGCGAGGCCCGCGGCCCGCAGATCTTCCTGTCGCGCACCGATCCGCAATTCATGGCGGAACTGTTCAAGATGGAAGTGCCGGAAATCTATGACGGCGTGATCGAGATCAAGGCCTGCGCCCGCGATCCGGGGTCGCGCGCCAAGATCGCCGTGATCTCCTACGACAGCTCGATCGATCCGGTCGGCGCTTGCGTCGGGATGCGCGGCTCGCGCGTGCAGGCCGTCGTCGGCGAGCTGCAGGGCGAGAAGATCGACATCATCCCGTGGTCGGACGATCACGCGACCTTCCTTGTGAACGCGCTCCAGCCGGCAGAAGTCGCGAAAGTCGTCTTCGACGAGGAAGCCAACAAGATCGAAGTCGTGGTTCCCGACGAGCAGCTTTCGCTGGCGATCGGCCGTCGCGGCCAGAACGTGCGTCTGGCGAGCCAGCTGACCGGCCTCGACATCGACATCCTCACCGAGGAAGAAGAATCCAAGCGCCGTCAGGCCGAGTTCAACGCCCGCACCAAACTGTTTGTGGATGCGCTCGATCTCGACGAATTCTTCGCCCAGCTTCTGGTTACCGAAGGCTTCACCAACCTCGAAGAGGTCGCCTATGTCGATCTTGACGAGCTGCTGGCGATCGACGGCGTCGATGCCTCGACCGCGGACGAGCTTCAGACCCGTGCCCGCGAGCATCTGGAAGCGGCGAACAAGGCCGCTCTGGACAATGCCCGCGCGCTTGGTGCCGAAGACAGCCTGATCGACTTCGAGGGCCTGACCCCGCAAATGGTCGAGGCTTTGGCCAAAGACGGCATCAAGACGCTGGAAGATTTCGCGACCTGCGCCGACTGGGAACTGGCCGGCGGCTGGACCACGGTCGACGGTCAGCGCGTCAAGGATGACGGCCTGCTCGAGAGCTTCGGCGTGTCGCTGGAAGATGCGCAGAAGTTCATCATGACCGCACGCGTCATGCTGGGCTGGGTCGATATCGCCGAACTGGAAGGCGACGAACAAAATGTCGAAGACGAAGACGAACAGGAGGCCGGGGTGTAACGCCCCGGGAACAGCATGACACGCGGGGGCCAAACCAAGGACCGCGAGACGCCCGAACGGCGCTGCATCGTCACCGGAGAGGTGCAGCCCAAGCAGGGGCTGATCCGCTTCGTGGCCAGCCCCGACGGCTCGGTCGTTGTACCGGATCTCGCAGAAAAATTGCCCGGCCGGGGCTTCTGGGTTACGGCCGATCGTAGTATATTGACGAAAGCGATGGCGAAGGGCCTGTTCTCGCGTGGCGCGAAAGCCTCTGTCACCGCTCCCGACGACCTTCTTGATATGATCGAGGCCGGTCTGGCACGTCGTGTCGTGGACCTGATCTCTCTCAGCAGAAAGACGGGCAATGCGGTCGCCGGGTTCGAAAAGGTGAAGGGCTGGCTTGCGCTGGGAAAAGCAAAAGTCCTGCTGCAAGCCTCGGATGGGTCGGATCGTGGAAAAGGCAAGCTGTGGACGCCGGAAGGCGGTCGCTGGTTCGGTTGCCTGACCGCGTCAGAATTGGGTTTGTCCTTTGGTCGTGATCATGTCATACACAGCGCGCTTGCGCCTGGGGGCCTGACCCGCAACGTGATCAGGGACGCGAGCAGACTGCAAGGTCTGCGGGGGCATGACGGCGGCACTCCCGCCGGGAAGGAATGAAAATCGGAATGAGCGATACTGACGGAAAAAAACCCCTTGGCGTTGGTGGTGGCGCTGGCCGTTCGGGCCATGTGAAGCAAAGCTTCAGCCACGGTCGGACCCATAATGTGGTTGTCGAAACCAAACGCAAGCGCGTTGTCGTACCGGCGAAACCCGGTGCGGGTGCAAACGCACGCCCCGGCTCGCCGGCCGCTTTGGCCAGCGATCCTTCGAAACGTCCCGCCGGGATTTCCGAAGCCGAGATGGAGCGCCGCCTGAAGGCTTTGGCCGCTGCGAAAGCGCGCGAAGCCTCCGAGGCAGAAGCCCGTGCGGCCGAAGAAAAAGCCCGCGAAGAAGAGCGCGAGCGTCGCCGCGCCGAGATCGAGGCGAAAGAGCGCGAAGAGCGCGAGCGCCTCGAGGCTCTGCGCCTGAAAGAAGAAGAAGACGCCCGTCGCGCCCGCGAGGCCGAAGTCCGTGCGCAAAAGCGCGAGGAAACCCGCGCCAAGCCCGCCGCGACCGAAGCACGCGCCCCGTCGCCGGCCGATCGCGCCGCTGCCGAAGCTGCCGCTTCGCGCGCCGAGACCAAAGGCGTCTCGACCTCCGCGCCGCGCGCCAAGACCGACCGCGAGCGCGACCAGCGCCAGGACGACAACAACCGCAACAAGAATGCGCGTGACGACAACCGTCGCACCACGGGCAAGCTTTCCGTAACCCAGGCTCTCGGCGACGGCGAAGGCGGTCGTCAGCGTTCGCTGGCCGCGATGAAGCGCAAGCAGGAAAAAGCCCGGCAGAAAGCCATGGGCGGCATGGTGAAACCCGAGAAGCAGGTCCGTGACGTCCAGCTTCCCGAGAGCATCGTTGTCTCCGAACTCGCCAACCGCATGGCCGAGCGTACCCCCGATGTCATCAAATCGCTGATGCGCATGGGTATGATGGTCACCGCGAACCAGGCGATCGACGCCGACACGGCCGAAATCGTGATCGAGGAATTCGGCCACAAAGCCGTCCGCGTCTCGGATTCGGACGTCGAACAGGTCATCGACATGGTCGAGGACAAGGCTGAAGACCTTCAGTCGCGCCCGCCGGTCATCACGATCATGGGTCACGTCGACCACGGCAAGACCTCGACGCTGGATGCGATCCGCAATGCGAACGTCGTTTCGGGCGAAGCAGGCGGCATCACGCAGCATATCGGTGCCTATCAGGTCAAAGCCAAAAACGGCGCGATCCTGACCTTCCTCGACACGCCCGGCCACGCGGCCTTCACCTCGATGCGTGCCCGTGGTGCGCAGGTGACGGATATCGTCGTGCTGGTGGTTGCTGCCGACGATGCGGTCATGCCGCAGACCGTCGAAGCGATCAACCACGCCAAAGCGGCGAAAGTGCCGATGATCGTCGCGATCAACAAGATCGACAAGCCGGCAGCCAACTCGCAGAAAGTCCGCACGGATCTTCTGCAGCACGAGGTTGTCGTCGAGGAAATGGGCGGCGACGTCCAGACCGTCGAGATCTCGGCCAAAACCGGCCAGGGTCTGGACCAGCTGCTCGAGGCCATCGCGCTTCAGGCAGAGATCCTCGAACTCAAAGCCAACCCCGATCGTCCGGCGCTTGGTGCCGTGATCGAGGCGCAGCTCGACGTCGGTCGCGGTCCGGTCGCAACGGTTCTGGTGCAGAACGGTACGCTCAAGCGCGGCGACATCTTCGTCGTGGGCGAGCAGTGGGGCAAAGTCCGCGCGCTGATCAACGACAAGGGCGACCGCATCAACGAAGCGGGTCCCTCGGTTCCGGTCGAAGTGCTGGGCCTGAACGGTACGCCGGAAGCCGGTGACGTGCTCAACGTCGTCGAAACCGAAGCACAGGCACGCGAGATCGCTGAATTCCGTATCCAGCAATCCAAAGACAAGCGCGCCGCTGCTGGTGCCGCGATCACCCTGGACCAGCTGATGGCGAAAGCCAAAGCCGACCAGAGCGTCGCCGAACTGCCGGTTCTGATCAAAGCCGACGTGCAAGGCTCTGCTGAAGCGATCGTTCAGGCGCTCGAAAAGATCGGCAACGACGAGGTTCGCGTCCGCGTCCTGCATTACGGCGTCGGTGCGATCACCGAATCCGATGTGGGTCTGGCAGAAGCCTCGGGCGCACCGGTCATCGGCTTCAACGTTCGTGCGAACGGCCCTGCCCGTGCATCCGCGAACCAGAAGGGCGTCGAGATCCGTTACTACTCGATCATCTATGATCTGGTGGACGACATCAAAGCGGCGGCCTCGGGCCTTCTGTCGGCCGAAGTGCGCGAGCATTTCATCGGCTATGCGGAAATCCGCGAAGTCTTCCGCGTCTCGGGCATCGGCAATGTCGCCGGCTGTCTCGTCACCGAGGGCGTTGCCCGTCGTTCGGCCGGCGTCCGCCTGCTGCGCGACAACGTGGTTATCCACGAAGGCACGCTCAAGACGCTCAAGCGCTTCAAGGATGAAGTCAAAGAGGTCCAGTCCGGTCAGGAATGCGGTATGGCCTTCGAGAACTACGACGACATCCGCAAGGGCGATGTCATCGAGATCTTCGAGCGCGAGGAAGTCCAGCGCAAGCTGTGATCCCCGAACCTCGACAGGAATGAAAAAGGGCGCCTTCTGGCGCCCTTTTTGCTGTGTGACCGGCACAGCGTGCAGCTGCGTCCATGCCCTGCTCCGGTGCGGAACCGCCTCGACCCAAGGTAAGCGCCAAAGAAAAAGGCGCAGGGGAAACCCTGCGCCTTTTTATCTTCGGACTTGCCCCGCTCCACTCAGGACAATGCGACCGGTTTACCCTCATAGGTGGCCGTACCGACGCGAACGACAATGTTTCCGTTGGAAACCTGGCGTTCGAAAATGCCTTGGACCGAAATACAGCTTCCGATGGTAATCGTGCGAATCATGTCCGTCTCCTCCCTTTGCGTAATCTTATTTTCTTCACACAAAAGTTAATAAGTTAATTACATTTTTCCGCTCGCGCGGGACGGGATTCAAAAAACCTTCATCGGAAGAAAGCTGTTGCATCAAAGCCACTGCCGCAGGATCGGAATCAGCGGAACATCGGCAGGAGGCATCTCGTAATTGCCCAGATCCCCGGCACGCACCCAAGCCAGTTTCTGGCCCTCTCGGGGCTGGGGGATGCCCTCCCAGCGGCGGCAGGCATAAAGCGGCATCAGCAGGTGGAAATCGTCGTAGGTATGGCTCGCGAAAGTCAGCGGCGCGAGGCAGGAGGACCAGGTGTTGATCCCCAACTCTTCCTGAAGCTCGCGGATCAGCGCGAGCTCCGGCGTCTCGCCGGGATCGACTTTGCCGCCCGGAAACTCCCAAAGACCGGCGAGGGATTTCCCCTCGGGTCTTTGGGCCAAAAGCACGCGGCCGTCTGCATCGATCAGGGCGACGGCCGCCACCAGAAGGATCTTCACGAGCGGTAATCCGCGTTGATGTCGATGTAGCGATGGGTGAGATCGCAGGTCCAAACCGTCTTGGCCGAACGCCCGAGCCCGAGGTCGACGCCGATCACCAGTTCGGGGCGCTTCATATAGGCGCTGGCTTTGGCTTCGTCATAGCTGGGCGAGCGCCAGCCTTTCTCGGCCAGAACCATATCGCCGAAGCGGATGGTCAGCAGATCGCGGTCGGCCTGTGCGCCGGATTTCCCGACAGCCATGACGACGCGGCCCCAGTTCGCATCTTCGCCGGCGACAGCCGTCTTGACCAAGGGCGAATTGGCGATCGCCATGGCGACACGGTGGGCATCGACCTTGTTGGCCGCGCCGGTGACGCGGACCTCGATGAATTTCGTCGCCCCCTCGCCGTCGCGCACGACCTGCTGCGCCAGATCCTGCATCACGACCTTGAGGCCGCGCGTGAAGTCGCGGGCAACCTTGCCGCGCATATCGGTGATGGCTTCAGCCTTGCTCTTGCCGGTCGCCGCCACGATCAACGCATCCGAGGTCGAGGTATCGCTATCGACCGTGATCGCGTTGAAGGTCTGGTCCAGCATGCGCGAGACGATCTTTTGCAGCGCATCGGGCGCGATCTTCGCATCGGTGAAGATATAGACCAGCATCGTCGCCATATCCGGCGCGATCATCCCCGAGCCCTTTGCGATGCCCGCGATCTGGATCACGCCGCCCTCGCCCGGGATCTCGATGGAGGAGCCTTTGGGGAAGGTGTCGGTGGTCATGATCGCTTCGGCCGCATCCTCGATCCCCTCGGTGCTGAGCGCGCCCGAGAGCTGGTCGATGATCGCGGTGATGCGATCGTGCGGCAGGGGCTCGCCGATCACGCCGGTCGAGGAGGAGAAGACGCGGTTCTGAGGCACGCCGAGCTTTTGCGCGACCGCTCCCGTCACCGCATCGACCGAGGCCTGTCCCGCCGCGCCGGTGAAGGCGTTGGCATTGCCCGAGTTCACGACAATCGCCGCGCCGCCGGTGGTGTCTTGCTTGAGCGCGAGCTTGGCCTGACAGTCCAGAATGCTGGCCGCACGGGTCGAGGATTTGGTGAAAGCACCCGCAATCGACGTGCCCGGTGCCAGCTTGACCAGCATGACATCGGTGCGGCCCTTGTACTTCACACCTGCCGCGCCCGCCGCGAATTCGACGCCTTCGATCAGCGGCATGACGGGGAAGGTCACGGGCGCGAGCGGCGAAATGATCTTGGCCTTCGCGGTCGGCGTCACCGGAGCGGCAGTGCTTTCCGCGACCTGTGGCGTAGGCTTTGCCTCGCCCGGATTGCGCAGCTTTTTAAGCTTTTTCTTGAGAAGCTTGACCTTTTCGGCATCGGTCAGTTTCTTGTTTTTCTTGTCGGAATTAGCCATGGATCACTGCTCCAGAAGATCGGTGCGGTTCAGAAGGTCGGCGTTCAGATCGGGGGTTTTCTCGATCTTCGACGCGTCGACGCGGGTCTGGATGGCGGCCTCGACGCGGTCGCGACGGACCTGAACGGCGAGCTGGTCCTTGACCTCGTCGAAGTTCGGCGCGGCAACCTGACGGCTCTCGTTCAGCTTGATGACATGCCAGCCGAACTGGGTCTCGACAGGTTTGGAGACCTCACCCGCCTTCATGCCTTTGACGGCTTCGGCGAAGGGCGCAACCATCTGCTCAGGCTGGAACCAGCCCAGATCGCCCTTGTTCGGGCCCGAGGCGGTATCGGTGGATTTCTCGGCCGCAAGTGTCCCGAAATCGGCGCCGCCGGCCAGTTCGGCCTCGATGGCCTTGGCTTCGTCCTCGGTCTTCACGAGAATATGAGCTGCGTTGAATTCGGTCTTCGGCGCGGTCTCGCCGCCAAAGGCGCGCTCGTAAACGCCGCGCAACTCTTCGTCACTGGGTTCGGTGGCCGCGATGCCTTCGAGCACCGCACCGGCCAGATAGGCGCGGCGGTCAAGCTCGAGCACCGCTTTGTCGCGGGCGTTCAACTTGTCGGTTTTTTCCTGACCCACGGCGGTTTGGCGGATCATCTGGTCGAGCATCAGGTCCCAAAGCGCGGGCGCAGGCAGGTTTCCGGTCGCCTCGTCACCCATCCCGTCCTTCATCGCGATCATCTGACCAAGCGTGATCTCTTCGCCGTTCACGGTTGCGACCACCGTATCCGCGGTTTGCGCCAAAGCGGGCGTTGCGAGCATCAAAACAAGGGCCAAACTGGGCTTCAGCATCTATTTCCCCTTTGCGGGACAGGCCGATTCCCGAGGGTAAAACGGCGCAAGCGTTGACAGAAGGGCGGTCGAGGCATACATCCGGCACAACCGATAATGCGCGCCCGCCGCCGTAATTCCGGTCCCTTAAATAGGGCAAGGAGGATGGTTCGGGCAAGTGGCCGTTAGGGCTGTGCGCTTCCCCGATACACGAATTTTGAAGGCTCATATGCTCGGCTTCGGATCTCTGGCGAAAATGGTCTTTGGTACGCCCAACGACCGCAAGGTAAAGGCAACCCGTCCCATCGTCGCGCAGATCAACGCATTGGAACCACAGTTCCAGGCGATGTCTGACGCAGACCTGATCGGGAAGACCCGCGAATTGCAGGGGCGCGCGCAATCGGGCGAGTCGCTGGACAAGCTTTTGCCGGAGGCATTCGCTAACTGCCGCGAAGGGGCAAAACGCGCGCTCGGCCTGCGTGCTTTCGATGTGCAGCTGATGGCGGGCATCTTCCTCCATCAGGGCAATATCGCCGAGATGAAGACCGGCGAAGGCAAGACGCTGATGGCGACCTTCCCCGCCTATCTGAACGCGCTTGCGGGCAAAGGCGTCCATGTCGTCACCGTCAACGACTATCTCGCCAAACGCGACGCAGGCTGGATGAGCAAGGTTTTCGGCCAGCTCGGCATGACCACGGGCGTCGTCTACCCCTTCCAGGCCGATGACGAAAAGCGCGAGGCCTACCGCGCCGATGTCACCTATGCGACCAATAACGAATTGGGCTTCGACTACCTTCGCGACAACATGAAGGGCTCGATCGACCAGATGGCGCAGCGCGGCCATTTCTACGCCATCGTGGACGAGGTCGACAGTATCCTCATCGACGAGGCGCGCACGCCGCTGATCATCTCGGGCCCCTCGCAGGACCGCTCGGAGCTCTACCGTGTTCTGGACAAATACATCCCCGAGCTGACGCCCGAGCATTACAAGCTCGACGAGAAAAGCCGCAATGCCACCTTCACCGAAGAGGGCAACGAATATATCGAGCGTCGCCTGAGCGAGACCGGCATCCTACCCGAAGGCCAGACGCTCTACGATCCGGAATCGACCACGATCGTCCACCACATCAACCAGGCCTTGCGCGCGCATACGCTGTTCCAGCGCGACCAGCATTACATCGTGCGCGACGACGAGGTCGTTCTGATCGACGAATTCACCGGCCGCATGATGGCGGGCCGCCGCCTTTCGGACGGCCTGCATCAGGCGATCGAGGCCAAGGAAGGCGTCCAGATCCAGCCCGAGAACGTCACGCTCGCCTCGGTCACCTTCCAGAACTACTTCCGCCTCTACGACAAGATCGGCGGCATGACCGGTACCGCAGCCACCGAGGCCGAGGAATTCGCCGAGATCTACAAGCTCGGCGTGGTCGAGGTTCCGACCAACCGTCCCGTCCAGCGCGTCGACGAACATGACCGCGTCTACCGCACCGCGACCGAAAAATACGCGGCCGTGCTCGAGACGATCAAGGAAGCCCATGCCAAGGGCCAGCCGATCCTTGTCGGCACCACCTCGATCGAGAAGTCCGAGATGCTCTCGCAGATGCTCGACAAGGCCGGCATCCCGCATAACGTTCTGAACGCGCGCGAACACGAGCGCGAAGCCTTCATCGTGGCCGAGGCCGGCAAGATGGGTGCAGTCACGATCGCAACCAACATGGCCGGTCGCGGCACCGATATCCAGCTCGGCGGCAACGTCGACATGAAGGTGATGGAAGAGCTCGCGAAATACCCCGATGCCGAGCCGGACGAGATCCGCGCCGCGGTCGAGGCCGAAGTCGCCGCCGCCAAGAAACAGGTTCAGGAAGCGGGCGGTCTGTTCGTCCTCGCGACCGAACGCCACGAAAGCCGCCGCATCGACAACCAGCTGCGCGGCCGCTCGGGCCGTCAGGGCGATCCGGGCCGCTCGCTGTTCTTCCTCTCGCTCGAGGACGACCTCATGCGCATCTTCGGCTCGGAGCGCCTCGAAAAGGTGCTCTCGACGCTCGGGATGAAGGAAGGCGAGGCGATCGTTCACCCTTGGGTCAACAAATCGCTCGAACGCGCGCAGGCGAAGGTCGAGGGACGAAACTTCGACATCCGCAAGCAATTGCTGAAATTCGACGATGTGATGAACGACCAGCGCAAGGCGATCTTCGCGCAGCGTCTCGAGATCATGGAGGCCCAGGAGGTCGCCGACATCACCGCCGACATGCGCGAGCAGGTCATTGCCGATCTGGTCGACGAATATCTGCCGCCCAAGGCCTATGCCGAGCAGTGGAACGTCGCGGGCCTCAAGGCTGCGGTCGTAGAGAAGCTCAACATGGACCTGCCGGTCGAGGAATGGGTTGCCGAAGACGGCGTTGACCAAGAGGTCATCCGCGAACGCATCGAAGAGGCGACCGCCGGCTACATGGCCCAAAAGGTCGAGCAGTTCGGCGCCGAGAACATGAACCAGATCGAAAAGCAGATCCTGCTGCAGCAGATCGACGCGAAATGGCGCGAACATCTCATCAAGCTCGAGCACCTGCGTTCGGTCGTGGGCTTCCGCGGCTATGCGCAGCGCGATCCGCTGTCCGAGTATAAAACCGAAAGCTTCCAGCTTTTCGAATCGCTTCTGGACGGGATGCGGACCGATGTCACGCAGCAGCTCTCTCGCATCCGCCCGCTGAGCGAGGCCGAGCGCGAGCAGATGATGCGCGACTATGCCGAGCAGCAGGCCGAGGCGCAGCGCGCCATGCAGCCCGAGCACGAGGAAGCCGAAGTCGTGGCCCCCGCCGGTCGCGTTCCGGGCTTCGACCCCGAGGATACGACGACCTGGGGCAGCCCCTCGCGCAACGACCCCTGCCCCTGCGGCTCGGGCGAGAAGTTCAAACATTGCCACGGCCGTCTGGCGTAAGACGGCACAACGGCGCGGCAAGGCATCGCTTTGCCCGTGCAAATTAACGAAAGGGCGGGTCCGGCGACCCGCCCTTTCCTTTTCCGGCACTTCAGCCCGTTTGCTGCCGCAGCCCCGCGCCCGCACGGCGCGTCGGGATCAAAATCGCAGCTTGCTTTGCTCCTGCCCCGCGGCGTCGAAATTGGCGGGGTCGAGCCAGCGCAGATATTCGCCGCGCAGATCCGGCCAATCGGCATCGGTCATCGCGAACCATGCGGTATCGCGGTTGCGGCCCTTGACGACCATATGCTGGCGGAACACGCCCTCGGGCGAGAAACCAAAGCGCAGTGCCGCCTTCTTCGACGGCAGGTTCCCGTCGTCGCATTTCCACTCAAACCGGCGATAGCCCTGCGCGAAAACCTGATCGGCAGCGAGAAAGAGCGCCTCGGTCGCGATGCGGCTGCGCGTCATCGCCGGCCCCCACATGATGCTGCCGATCTCGATCACGCCATGTTCCGGCGTGATCCGCATCAGCGCCTGCCGCCCCTCGGCCCGCCCGCTGCGGCGGTCGATCACCGCGACATGCAGCGGATCATCCGAAGCCGCAGCGCGCGCAAGCCAGTCACGCATCGCAGCCTCGTCTTGGGGAGGTGCGTCAAACAGATAGCGAAACCGCGCCTCGGTCCCTTCGGCCCGCGCCGCCTGGTATAGCGTGGCGGCATGGCAGGCGGGATCGACGGGTTCGAGGCGGGCGTAGCGCCCCTCGATCACGCGGCGCTCCGGACGCTCCGGCGCGCGCCAATCGGCCAGCCCCGCCATCCTAATCCGCCACCAGCATATAGCCCACGCCCCGCGCGGTTTGCAGGAAGCGCGGCTCTTTGGGATCGGCCTCGATCTTGCGGCGCAGGCGGGTGATCTGGACGTCGATCGCGCGTTCGAAATTCTCGCCGGCATCATCCGAGGGGGTGCGGCCCAGCTCTTCGATCAGATCGGTGCGGCTGACCGCCTCGCCCGGCGTATCGGCCAGACGGCGCATCAGAACCTGCTCGGTGCCGGTCAGGCGGATGATATTGTCGCCCTGCCACAGCTCGCCCTTTTCGACATCGTAACGCAAAGCCCCGAGCGACAGGTATTTCGGCCCCTGCACCTGTGCTGTAGGCATCCGGCGCAGGATCGCGGCGATGCGCAACAGCAATTCGCGCGGCTCGAAGGGTTTCGCGAGATAGTCGTCCGCCCCGCTTTCAAGGCCGGTGATGCGGTCGTCGGTCTCGCCCTTGGCGGTCAGCAGCATGATCGGCGTGCTCATACGGCGGCGCAGATCGCGCGTCAGCGTCACCCCGTCTTCGCCCGGCATCATCACATCGAGCACGATGAGATCGAAATCGAGCCCTGCCAACAGCCTGCGCGCCTGCGCCGCATCGGCGGCGGTGGTTACCAGATAGCCGTTACGCATCAGAAAGCGCCGCAAAAGCGAGCGGATGCGCTCGTCATCATCGACGACAAGAATATGGGCTTCGATCACGGTCTCACGCTTCGTTGTTCGGCTTGAGCGTACGATACTGGCGAAGCGTGTCGCGGTCCATCATCGCCTCCATCACCTGACGAAAGCCCGCGACCGCCTGCGGCCCCGCCGTGCGGTAGGCATTGCGCAGGCGCACGCGCTGGGGCTCGGAAAGGCGGCGCTCCAGCGCGAGGCCCTTTTCGGTCAGATGGAGCTGGCGTTCGCGCCGGTCGCGGCGGCCGACACGGCTTTCGACCAGCCCGTCCTCGATCAGCCCGCGCAGCACGCGGTTCAGCGATTGCTTGGTCACCTGCAGCACATCGAGCAACGCCGTGACCGTCAGTCCCGGCTCGCGGTTGATGAAATAGAGCGCGCGGTGATGGGCGCGGCCATAGTCGATCTCGCTAAGGATCTGGTCGGGGTCCGAGGTGAACGCGCGGTAGGAGAAATACATCGCCTCGATCCCGCGCCGGATCTGTTCATCGGTCAGAAACAGCAGGCTCTCGCTGCTGATACCCGTCACGCCCGGCTTGTCCTGCATGCCCGCCCCATCCCTCTCGCTGTCGTCCTCTGACCCGATCATTACGTCAGAGTTATTGACTTTCCAATCATGAATAGCTAGCGGTTAGCGATATCGCGCAATTTTCAGTGCAATAATTTGGAAATTTCGCAAGAATCGCAATAAACAATGCCGGAGTGAAGCATGGCAGGCGCATACGACGATCGGGACGGCAAGATTTGGATGGACGGAAAACTGGTGAAATGGCGCGATGCCAATGTCCACATCCTGACCCACGGCCTGCATTATGCCAGCTCGGTCTTTGAAGGGGAACGCTGCTATAACGGCAAGATCTTCAAAGGCCACGAACACTCGCTGCGCCTGATCGAATCCGCCCGCCTGCTCGACATGCCCTCGCCGCTCAGCGCCGATGAAATCGACGCCGCCAAAGAGGCCGTGCTGAAAGCCAACGGCTTCGAGAATGCCTATGTCCGCGCACTGATGTGGCGCGGTTCGGGCACCGAGATGGGTGTCTCGGCCAAGGGCAATCCGGTGCGCTTCGCGGTCGCGGCCTGGGAATGGGGCGCCTATTACGGTGATGCGAAATGGGAGGGCGCCAAGCTCGACGTCGCCAAATGGCGCCGCCCCGATCCGCTGACCATCCCGACCTCGGCCAAGGCCGCCGGTCTTTACATGATCTGTACCATGTCCAAACATGCCGCCGAAGCCAAAGGCTTCTCGGATGCGCTGTTCATGGACTTCGAGGGTTACGTCGCCGAAGCCACCGGCGCGAACATCTTTTTCACCAAGGACGGCGAAGTCCATACGCCGCTTGCCGACCGTTTCCTGAACGGCATCACGCGCCAGACGGTGATCGGCCTGCTGAAAGAAGCGGGCGTCACTGTTCACGAGCGCCGCATCCGCCCCGAAGAACTGGACGGCTTCGAGGAATGCTGGCTGACCGGCACCGCCGCCGAAGTCACCCCTGTCGCCCAGATCGGCGATTGGCGCTTTGAAATCGGGCCGCTGTCGCGCCAGATCTCGGACCGCTACGAGGCTTTGGTGCGCGCATAAGCGCCCCTTGATCCCGAAAACAGGAAAGCCGACCGGAGGATTGCTCCGGTCGGCTTTTCACTTTGTCTTTGGCTCAGGCCGCTTGGCAGGCCTGCTCAGACGCTGCGGCCCCTTGCGATGCGGGCATATTCGACGGCGCGGCGGTTGCTCTCTTCGCTGCGGCTGTTCGGGCGCTCGTGCAGGGCTTTGATGGCGGGATGGAGCCCGCTCTCGCGCTCGTGTTGCAGGAAGTTGCGCAGCCGGCTGGTGCCGGCCTCGAACTCGCGCTTTTCGGAGTGATCGGCCATATCGGTTTCCTCGTTACGATCCGGTGACCACCATTATAGCCGCCCGCGCGAAAAAATGCAGGCTTTTATGCCGCTTTGATGCCGGGGGCTGCCGCCAGCAAGGCATGAAGCGCGACCGGATCGTCATTGGCGCGCAATTTGTTGCGCAGGTCCTGATCGCGCAGGGTCCGCGACACCAGAGCCAGCGCCTTCAGGTGATCGACACCCGTGCTTTTGGGCGCGAGCAAGGCGAAGATGAGATCGACCGGCTGACGATCGACCGCATCGAAATCCAGCGGTTTCTCGAGGCGCAAAAACAGACCGACAACCCGGTCGAGACCATGCAGACGCGCATGGGGCAGTGCCACACCATGCCCCACTCCGGTCGGCCCGAGGCTTTCGCGCTCTTGCAGGGCATCAAGCGTCTGGGCCGCATCTACGCCGTAGATCGACCGTGCCAGCTCGGACACTTCCTGAAAAAGCCGCTTTTTGCTCGTGGTCTGCGCCAGCGTCTTGACCGCCGCAGGCGAAAGTATATCGGCAATTTGCATATCTAATTATCCTAGCCCCGGCTGCGAAAAGCAACCGGGACGATTGATCGGCACGCGGCGTGATGCCGTGTCAGCCCAAACTGCGGGGGTCGATCCAGCCTACATTGCCATCGTCACGGCTATAGACCACGTTCACGCCCCCATGCTTTTCGTTCCGGAAGACCAGAAGCGGTTTCCCGGCCAGCTCCATCTGCATGACCGCCTCGCCCACCGAGAGCGTCGGCACGCGTGCTTCCATTTCGGCGATGATCATCGGTTGCGGCTGGCCGTCGCCCTGCGCTTCCCACTGATCATCATCAGAGGCGAGCACATATAGATCGGCCGTGCCGAAGGCAACGGGTTCCGTGCGGTCCTTGTAGTGATCTTTCAACCGGCGCTTGTAACGGCGGAGCTGCTTGTCCATCCGCTCGCGGCATTGTTCAAACGCCGCATAAATCTCTGTCGCGCGACCCTGCGCCTGGGCCGTCAGTCCGGTCGACAAATGCACGACCGTGTCACAGAGATATTCATGCGCGCTGCGGGAAAATGTAACCGTGGCATCGGTGGGACGTTGAGCGTATTTCTCGATCGTCGTGCCAAGTTCGGTTTTGACATGTGAAGCCAGAGCTTCACCCACATCAATCTGCTTTCCGCTGATTTGATAGCGCATGCTGGTCCGTCCTTTCGGTTGCCCCAACCCGTCACGCCATTCCGGTCGGTGCCGGTCCGGGGGAGTGACGCGTGACGCCAATTCGTCCGCGTCATACCACCATTTCATGACAGCAAATCGCATCTGTCAACGGGCCTGTTCAGAGGCGGGCCCGCAGGGTCGCCAAATCGCGCCGGTGGCGCTCAGGCCATTTTGAAACCTTCGCCAAGATAGACGCGGCGGACCTGCGGATCCTCGACGATTTCCTCGGCCGTGCCCGAGCGCAGCACATGGCCGTCATGTAGGATATAGGCGCGATCGACGATGCCCAAAGTCTCGCGGACATTGTGATCGGTGATCAGAACACCGATGCCGCGGCTCTTAAGCTTCTGGACAAGCTCGCGAATCTCTCCGACGGCAATCGGATCGACACCGGCGAAAGGCTCGTCGAGCAGCAGATAGCGCGGGTTGGAGGCCAGACAGCGCGCAATCTCGACGCGGCGACGCTCGCCCCCCGACAGCGCCATGGCCGGTGCCTTGCGGATATGGCCGATCGAGAAGTCGCCCAACAGCTCTTCGAGACGGTCGCGGCGGTCATGGGCATCGCGTGTCACAACCTCGAGAACCGAGGCGATGTTCTGCTCGACCGAGAGCCCGCGGAAGATCGACATCTCTTGCGGCAGATAGCCGATCCCCATGCGGGCGCGGCGAAACATCGGCAGGGTCGTCGCATCCTGCCCGTCGATGCGCACCTGTCCCGAATCCGGCGAGATCAGCCCCGCGATACAGTAGAAGCACGTCGTCTTGCCCGAGCCGTTCGGGCCGAGCAAAGCCACGACCTCGCCCTGTGCCAGATCCATGCCGACATCGCGGATCACCGGCCGGTTGCTGTAGGATTTGCGCAGACCGCGCACCTGAAGTCCCGTGTCCGACAGCGGCGCAAGCGGGTTTTGGCGGGCGGGGTTTGCCCCTGCCTGCTCGCTCGTCGCGGCTGCGGCCATCAGTTGCCCTCCGGTTGCAAAACCGTGCGGACCCGACCCGACACATTTGCGGCACCCGTCTCGAGATTGACCTCGACCTTGTCGCCGCCCAGCACGCTTTGCCCCTGCGTGAGAATCACGTCGCCGGTCAGGATGATGACGCCGCTGCCGACGCTGTAATCGGCCGCGCCTGCCTCGGCGGCGTCGGGGCCGTTGACCAAAGTGACATTGCCGCGCGCCTCGAGCCTGTCGATGCGGCGCTGGTCGCCCTGCGCATAGATGACCGTGACGCGATCAGCCGACAGACGCATCTCGTCCTGTCCGACAACGACATGGCCGCTGAAGGTCGCATGGCCGGTCTTTTGGTCGACCGTCAGATTGTCGGCATTGACCTCGACCGAGGATTTGATGTTGCCCGCCTGCCCGAAGGAGACGCTTTGCGCCAGCGCAAGCCCCCCGCCCAGGGGAGAGAGCAAAAGCAACGCGGCGCAAGCAGCAGGAAGCAATCGTGGCATCGGGCGTCCTTTGTCATCACCGCGGCCATCCAAAGGAGGGCGATTCATGGTCGATATATCATCCGAACTCCGCCTTTCAAATCAAGAACGCGCTGGCCCGAACCATCGGGCAGGCTGCGCAATTTCATCTCTTGGGCGGTCAGGGTTCCGAAAGGCGCAAGCACGTCGACCTGCTCCTTGGTGCTCAGGGTGCCGGTCGCCAGCTCGGCCTCCAAAGCGCTCGAGGTCATGGCCCAACCGGCAGAGGTCGTGACCTTGACCCCTTCGCGCAGATGGACGCGGCCGTCGGCCAGCTCGCCCGAGCCTGCGACGAGATCCGTAACCACGCCGGCCGTATCGCGCAACATCATGGAGACATTGTCGATCGTGCTGGCGCCATCCGCGCTGGTCAGGCTGCCGCCGCGCGTGCCGGTCGCCGGATTGGCGCTGTCGGCACTCATCGAAATCTCGGTCCCGTCGCGGGCGACGCCTGCATAGGTCGGGTTGATGACGCTGGGACGTTCGGCGAGTGTCTCCGGCGTGACCTCGGCATAGGGCAGCAGGCTTTCGCCGTCCTCGCGGTTGCCGCTGAACAAAAACAGCGTCGACAACAGCACGAGCGCCGCCAGCGGCAGCAAAACGCGCAGCATTTGAACGATGCGCGTGCGGGACATGATCAGACCATCCCGCTGCGCAGGAAGTCGTGGATATGGAGGAAGCCGACCGGCTTGCCCGCTTCGACCACGAAAAGGCTTGTGATCTTGCGGCCCTGCATCTCGGCCAAGGCCGCCTCGGAGAGGGCGTCGGGGGCGATGGTGCGCGGGTTCTTGGTCATGACCTCGGCCGCCTTGCGCGCCAAAAGCCCGTCCATGTTGCGCCGCAAATCGCCGTCGGTGATGATGCCCACCAGCGCGCCGTCGGCACCGATGACGCCGGTCACGCCGAAGCCCTTCTGGCTGATCGTCAAAAGCGCCTCGGACATGGGGGCATCCTCGGCCACCAGCGGAATGTCGGCATGCATGAGATCGCCCACTTTCGCGAGCCGCGCGCCCAGTTTGCCGCCGGGATGGAAGGTGCGGAAATGCTCGGGCGTAAAGTGGCGGTGCTCCATCAGGGCAACGGCCAGAGCATCGCCCAAAGCCAGCGTCATCGTGGTCGAGGTCGTGGGCACGATCCCCTCGCCGCAGGCCTCGGGCGCGGTCGGCAGGACCAGAGCGACATCCGACTGGCGCAGCAGCGTCGAATCGGGGCGGCTCGCCACGCCGATGAGCGGGATCGAAAAGCGCCGCGTATGGGCGACGATATCGGCAATCTCGGGGGTCTCGCCGGAATTCGACAGCACCAGCGCCACATCGTCGCGCGTGACCATGCCGAGATCGCCGTGGCTGGCCTCGGCGGGATGGACGAATTGCGCGGGCGTTCCGGTCGAGGCAAAGGTCGCCGCGATCTTGCGGCCGATATGGCCGGATTTCCCCATCCCCGAGACGATGACCCGACCGCGCGCGGCCAAAATCACCTCGACCGCGGCCGAGAAACTGTCGTCGAGGCTATCAAGCAGCAAAGCCAGACCTTCGGCTTCGGTGCGGATCACGCGGCGGGCGGTATCGAGATAAGCGTTCATATCGGCAATCTAGTGCTGGAAGATGTCTTTTTCACCCGACCATCCCAATAAATCGAGATGGGCACGGGCAGGAAGGAAGTCGAAACAGGCCTGTGCAAGGCCCATACGGCCCTCGCGTTCCAGCCGGAGCTCGAGCGCGGCCTTTAGCGCATGCAGGTGCAAAACGTCGGATGCGGCATATTCGAGCTGGGCGTCGCTGAGGTTTTCGGCACCCCAATCGCTGGTTTGCTGCTGCTTGGAAATATCAACCCCGACCATTTCCGAAAGCAGGTACTTCAGCCCGTGGCGGTCGGTATAGGTGCGCACCATCCGCGAGGCGATCTTGGTGCACCAGACCGGCGCGGTCACCACTCCGAAAGCGGATTCGAGCGCGGCAATGTCGAAACGCCCGTAATGGAACAGCTTCACCACCTCGGGATCGGTCAGAAGGCGCATCAGATTGGGGGCATCGGTTTGGCCCTTGGCGATCTGGACGAGATGGGCCGAGCCGTCGCCCGAGGACAGCTGCACGAGACAAAGCCGGTCGCGGCGCGGGTCGAGGCCCATGGTCTCGGTGTCGATCGCGACGACCGGACCCAGATCCAGATCATCGGGCAGATCGTTTTGATAGAGATGAATGCTCATGATGCCCCGTAGCAGGTGATGGGTCGTGCTCATGCTCTAATCCTTTTCACTCCGCTTTCGCTACCCCCGTTCGGCCCGCAGCCCCTGCGTGCCGCCCGATGGGCGGATATGCGGCACAGTCGTGCCCGAAGGGGGCCGCCTGCCCTGCCCTAACCCCGACACAGGGCCACAACGCAACAGGCCGCGCAAAGGATGCGCGGCCTGCCGGAGATTGTCCCGTGGTTCTCCGGCCCCTGTCCTGCGACGAGGCCGAAGCGGGCGATCAGGCGGCATCCTCGTCGAAGAGGCTGCGCTTGTGGCCGTCATTGGGCACGAAGATCAGGCCGATGACGACGGTCGCCGCCGCGATGATCACCGCATACCAAAGACCGGCGTAGATATTGCCCTCCTGCGCCGAGATCGCGAAGGCCGTCGCGGGCAGAAGCCCCCCGAACCAGCCGTTGCCGATGTGATAGGGCAAGGACATCCCCGAATAGCGGATGCGGGTTGGGTAAAGCTCGACCAAAGCCGCCGCCATCGGGCCATAGACCATGCCGACCATGATCAGCAGGAAGAAGAGCAAACCGATGATCTTCAGCTTCTGGCCCGTGAAGATATCGAAGAAGTGCTCCGCCTTGGCGACGGTGGTATTGTCCGCCGCCACGACCGGATAGCCGCCCGCGGTCAGGGCCGCGTTGACCTCGCCCTCGAAAGCGGTGCGGGCCGCGGCCAGTTCCGGCCCCGTCAGGGTGCCGTCATAGGCATCGATCAGCACATCGCCGATCCGCACGGTCGCGGCCGTCCCAGCAGGCGCATCCTCCGAGACATAGTTCACCGAGGTTTTCGCCAGAAGCGCCTTGGTGATGTCGCAAGAAGAGGTGAATTTCGACGCGCCCGTCGGGTTGAACTGGAACGAGCAGGTGGCGGGATCGGCCGTCACGACGACCGCGAGGTTGTCCTGCGCATTGGCCAGAGCCGGATTGGCGGTTTTGGTGATCTCGTGGAAGACCGGAAAGAAGGTCAGCGCGGCCAGCAGACAGCCGCCCAGAATGATCGGCTTGCGCCCGATCCGGTCCGAAAGCCCGCCAAAGAACACGAAACCGAAGGTCCCGAGGATCAGCGCCCAGGCAATCAGCACGTTCGAGGTGAAGCTGTCGACCTTCACGACGTTGTTGATGAAGAAGAGCGCGTAGAACTGGCCCGAATACCAGACCACAGCCTGACCGGCCGTCAGACCGAACAAGGCGATCAGGCCGATCTTGATGTTCTTCCACTGGCCGAAAGCCTCGCGGAGCGGCGCTTTCGAGGTCGCACCCTCTTCCTTCATCTTCTTGAAGGCCGGGCTCTCTTCCATCTGCAGACGGATATAGAGCGAGACCAGCAAAAGCACGATCGAGACGAGGAAAGGCACACGCCAGCCCCATGCACGGAAGGGGTCCAGCATGACCTGCTGGCCGTCGGGCCCGAGCAGTGGCGCGCCATTGGCGAATTGCGGCACCGGATCGTAAGCGCCGTTCACATAGGACTGCACCATCAAGATGATCGCGAGCGAGAGCAGCAGGCCCAAGGTCGCGGTGGTCTGGATCCAGCTGGTGTAATAGCCGCGGCGGTTCTTGGGCGCATGCTCGGCGACATAGGTCGCAGCCCCGCCATATTCTCCGCCAAGAGCCAGACCCTGCAACATGCGCAGAAGGGTCAGGATGACCGGAGCGGCAACGCCCCAGGATTCGTAGCCCGGCAGAAGACCCACGATGAAGGTCGACAGACCCATGATCATGATGGTCATCAGGAAGGTGTATTTGCGTCCGACCAGATCACCCAGCGAGCCGAAGACCAGCGCGCCGAGCGGCCGCACGATAAAGCCCGCGGCAAAGGCCAGAAGCGCAAAGACGTTGCGGGTGGCCTCGGGGAAGGCCGTAAAGAACTGCGCGCCGATGATCGCCGCCAGTGATCCGTAAAGAAAAAAATCGTACCACTCGAATATTGTCCCGAGAGACGAGGCGAGGATGACTTTCTTTTCCTCGCCGGTCATTGGCCGGGCGCGCTCGTTTTCTGGCGCTGCTGTTACCATGGTGTCCCTTGCTCCCTTTCCATGTTTTTGTGGTTTTCCGGCCTTGCGGGGAAAACCGCCCCGCGCCGGAGGATCGCGAAACCGGAGCCGGAGCCCCTTCTTCCGACCCGCTTGGCCAATTCATGGTCGATGCACCGCAAGCGGCGCGTCTCGATGGGTCTAGATTGGCGAAGTCCGATCGCCGCGAAACCGCCAGCCGCCAAAGCCCGCAAGTGGTCGGGCAAAGGCCTGACGGCCGAAAGCGGATCGGGAGAAAAGTGACGGTCCGCATGGCCGTCCCCCGCCCCGAACGACCCGTCCGCCCAACCGCGACAGCGGCCGAACACAGGCTTTTCGGGATGATCGGACGGTTGCGGTCCCAGATTTGTCCCCCCGCTTCTCTTTCGCCGACACGGATCCTCCTCGATCCTTGTGCCGGCGCGCAGCGTTCACAATCAAGTTAAGCGCATTTGATCAATCGCGTAAATTACCAATTCGTCGACCCTCGGATTGACCAAAGGTAACAAAGATCAACTGCGGGATAGGCGGGATTGCCCACAGCGGGGCTTGGTCGGGGAAATGTCTGACAAGCAGGGAAAGGCGGACTGTCCATGCGCAACGCACCAAACGCGACCGGCAGGAGCCGGAATAGAAAAAACCCTGTAATCCCAAGGGATCACAGGGTTTTTTTGGTGCCCAGAAGAGGACTCGAACCTCCACGCCTTGCGGCACACGGACCTGAACCGTGCGCGTCTACCAATTCCGCCACCTGGGCTCAGGTGCTGTGAGCGGTGATTTACGGATGCCGCGGGGGAGTGTCAACACGCCTTGGAAAGAAAAATTAAGAAACTTTGACAAAGCCGTGACGCGCCTCTCGGGAATGCCAGCAATTGCAGGCGATCGCCCCATTTTGCGCGGTGAAATTATTTTTGCGGGCCGCCGGCATCCTCTGGGGCCGATCACGGAGCGCACCTGCAATGGCTACGATAAAACAGAATTTTCCGCAGGCAAAAGGCATGAATATGCGAGTCACCCCCGTATTTTTATTTTCCGCCGCGCCGCGAAAGAAAGAGCGAATAAAGCAAATAGAGCCCCGAAGCGCCAAACAGCGCCGCCCAGCCCGGCGAGTCGTTGGAAAGCTCCACCCCTGCCCAGACCAGCGGGAAGACCACGCAAAGAATGCGCACCCAGAGGCGTTTGAAAAAGGGGTGATCGGGATCGACAAGCATGATGCGCCTCGCTTCGGGATATGGGCCGCGCCGGGCGTAGCCTCGGAATTGGGATCGCCGTCGGACCTCCCCTCCGGCCCAGCGAGCATAAAAGCGGCGGGCGCTTATCGGCAATGCGACATCGGATCCGGCAGCTCGACAGCCCCCAAACCGTTGGTTCAGGCTGAAGAAGCCTATCAAAGAGACAACTTAACCTAACCAAGTCCAGGCCTCTATCATGACACAACTTTAACGATAGTCGTGTAGCTTGCCGATTCTGGCGGGCTTACACAGTAGGTTTACGAGGAAAGAAATGCCGGAGGATATCCGCACGGCCGATTGGGACGTGATTGTCATTGGCACGGGAATCGGGGGCGGCATGGCCGCGCGGCGCCTGAGCGAGCTGGGACTTTCGGTTCTGATGCTCGAAAAGGGCGCGGATCTGGGCGACACCCCGTCCGGCCTGCCGATGAATTCGGCCAACAGCCCCGAAGAACGGCTGAGCGCGGGCGCATGGCCCCAGCCGATCACGGCCGAGCTGGACGGCACTTCCTTTCCCCTCGACGGCATGATCGGCGCGGCGGTCGGCGGCACCTCGCTTTATTATGCCGCTACACTGGAACGGCCCGAGCGCCACGACATCGACCACTCGAACGAGCGCCCCCATCCGACCGGCGGCTGGCCGGTGAGCCACAAGGAACTCGCGCCTTACTTCGCAATGGCCGAGAAATACTTCCACATCAGCGGCGAAACCGACCCGCTCGACCCGGAAGCCGCGCCGCTTCCCTATCCGCCGCGCGCCCTATCGCAGACCGACCAGAACATCATCGACGGCCTGCGCCGCGAGGGGCTGCACCCCTATCAGACCCATATGGCCGCCCGCTTCATTCCGGGCTGCGAGGGCTGCTTCGGCCGCCGCTGCCCGAAGCGCTGCAAGATGGACGGCCGCAGCGCGGGCGTTCTGCCCGCCATCGAAAGCGGCCGCGCGACCGTGCTCGACCGCTGCACCGTCACCGCGATCGAGGCCGGCGACAGCGTCACCGCCATCCGCTGCGAGCGTGACGGCGAGGAATTCACCCTGACCGCGCGGGCCTATGTGCTGGCGGGCGGCGGTCTGGGCACCCCTGCCCTGCTTTTGCGCTCGCGCAGCGAGCACTGGCCCGAGGGCCTGGGCAACCGCTCAGATCTCGTCGGGCGCAACCTGATGTTCCACCTGAGCGAGATCATCGCCCTCTGGCCGGGCAAGGGCAACAAGGGCGACACGGCCGAGAGCCGCTCGATCAGCCTGCGCGACGTCTATTACGCGCAGGGCACGCGATTCGGCCTGATCCAGTCGATGGGGTTGAACGCGGGCTATGGCGAGGTGCTTTACGCCATGCAGGGCCGCTTCGACCGCTCGGCTTTGCGCCGCCTGCGCCCGCTACGGCACGGGTTGCGCATTCCCGCGCGCATGGCCGCCAAGCTTTTGGGACCGGCCAAGCTGTTCGTCGGCGTGCTCGAGGATCTGCCCTATGCCGAGAACCGCCTGCTTCCGGAATCGAGCCTGACCGACAAGCTGCATTTCCGCTACGCGATCTCCGAAGAACTGACGCAGCGCCGCCTCGCTTTCCGCAAGGCCATGCGCGAAAGCTTCCGCGGCAGCCGCACCATGTTCATGGGCAACACCCCGCAGCTGAACTTCGCCCATCCCTGCGGCACCGCGCGTTTCGGCGACGACCCGAGAACCAGCGTGCTCGACCGCGACTGCAAACTCCATGGCGTGGACAATCTTTACGTCGCGGATTCCTCGTTCATGCCGACTTCGAACGGGGTCAATCCCAGCCTGACGATTGCGGCAAATGCGCTGCGCGTCGCCGAACGGCTGGCCGAGGATCTGCGACCACGGCTTGCCGCAGCCGTCGGGCTTGGCTATTGAACAAACAAGCACCTACCGAAGGAGCGGCGCATGTCTGCAGCTAAGCTTGTCACCATTTATGGCGGATCGGGGTTCCTGGGCCGGCAGATCGCGCGCATCCTTGCCGCGCAAGGCTGGCGCGTCCGTGTCGCCGTCCGCCGCCCGAACGAGGCTCTGGCCGTCCGGACCTACGGCGTCCCCGGTCAAATCGATCCGGTCCTGTGCAACGTCCGCGACGATCTTTCCGTCCGCGCCAGCATGACCGATGCCGATGCCGTCGTGAATTGCGTGGGCATTCTGGTGCGCGAAGGCAAAAACACCTTCGACGCGATCCATGTCGAGGCCGCGGGCCGCGTCGCACGCATCGCGGCAGAGCTCGGCACCAGGCAGTTCGTCCATATCTCGGCGCTCGGCGCCGATCCCGAGGCGAAAAGCGATTACCTCTCGTCAAAAGGCCAAGGCGAGCAAGCCGTGCTCGAACATCGCCCCGATGCGGTCATCCTGCGCCCCTCGATCCTCTTCGGCTCGGACGACAGCTTCTACAACCGCATCGGCGCAATGACCCGTTTCGGGCCGATCCTCTTCGTGCCGGGTGCCAAGACCGAGGTGCAGCCGGTCTATGTCATGGATGTCGCCCAAGCCGCCGCAATGGCTGCCGACGGCAAGGCCGAGCCGGGCATCTACGAGCTCGCCGGCCCCGATGTCCTGACCATGCGCGAAGTCGCGCATCAGGTTCTCGCGGTCACCGGCCGCCGCCGCGCCGTCGTCGGCCTGCCCCACTTCCTGTCCTCGCTGGCGGGAGGCGCGCTCGATTTCGGCCAGACCCTGACCGGCGGGCTGATCACCAACCGCATCCTGACCAAGGACCAAGCCCGCAGCCTTCGCCTGCACAACCGTGCCGGCGAAGGGTCGAACGGGCTCGAGTATTTCGGCATCCAGCCGACCAATGCTCTGGCGGTCATCCCCGAATATCTTTGGCGCTTCCGCACCGAAGGCCAATACAACGCGATCACCGATACCGCCAAAAACCTGCGCCGGAGCTGATGGATCACAACACGATTGTCGCAGCCGTTTTGGGGCTGCTCGAGGGGCTGACAGAGTTCATCCCCGTTTCGTCGACCGGCCATATCCTGTTGGCCGGTCATTTCCTCGGCTTCGTTTCGCCCGGACGCGCCTTCGAGGTTATGATCCAGCTCGGCGCGATCCTCGCGATCCTCGGCGTCTATGCCGGAAAGCTGTGGCAGCTGTTCTCTTCTGCCCCGCACGACCCCAAATCGCGCCATTTCATCGCCGCCGTCGTCATCGCCTTTTTTCCGGCCGCCTTTGTCGGCGTTCTGGCCCATAGCACGATCAAGGACGTCCTGTTCGAGACCCCCAAGCTGATCGCCTCGATGCTGATCATCGGCGGCTTCGTCCTTCTGGCTGCAGACCGGCTGGCCAAGAACCCAAAATATGAACGCGCCGAGGATTTCCCCATCCCCATGGCGCTGGCCATCGGCCTTGTCCAATGCCTTGCCCTCATCCCCGGTGTCTCGCGTTCGGGCGCGACGATCGTCGGGGCGCTGGCGCTTGGCGCGAACAAACGCTCCGCGGCCGAATTCAGCTTCTTTCTGTCGATGCCGACCATGGTCGGGGCCTTCACCTATGACCTCATGAAGAACCGCGACATTCTGGACAGCGCGGCGATGTCGAACATCGTCGTCGGCTTCATTTGCGCCTTCATTGCGGCGCTGATCGTGGTGAAATGGGTGCTCGGCTATATCTCGGCGCATGGCTACGCCTTCTTCGCATGGTGGAGAATCATCGTCGGAAGCCTTGCCCTACTGGCTCTATCGATAGGTTGGTAAGTAAAGCTGACCTAATTCTTGACCTCAAACAGCCATTTTCAACCTTCGCGTGCAAGAAAACGCAAAATAGGTAAGCTTAGCTGACTTTTTATCACGCGCGGCGCGTTTTATTCCTTTCGACAGTTCCCACTGCCGGAAGGATTGCGCAGCTATGGCCACGCAGAAGATGCTTAAATTCGTCACCATCGGCCGCCAGATGCCGGAAAAGCGTGACGCCGCCGACCGGTCACAGGATTTCCACGAGATCTATCGCGAATTCGCCTCGGCCAAAGCGCTCGAACAGGCGAGCCGGTGCAGCCAATGTGGCGTTCCCTATTGCCAGTCGCATTGCCCGCTGCACAACAACATCCCCGACTGGCTGCGTCTGACTGCCGAAGGCCGCACCGAAGAGGCGTATCTGCGCTCGCAGGAGACCAACACCTTCCCCGAGATCTGCGGCCGCATCTGCCCGCAGGACCGCCTGTGCGAAGGCAATTGCGTCATCGAGCAATCGGGCCACGGCACCGTCACCATCGGCGCGATCGAGAAATACATCACCGATACCGCTTGGGAGGAAGGCTGGGTCCGCCCCATCGCCCCGAGCGAAGAACGCGCCGAATCGATCGGCATCATCGGTGCGGGTCCGGGCGGCCTTGCCGCTGCGGACCGGCTGCGCCGCATGGGCTTTCAGGTCACCGTCTACGACCGCCACGACCGCTCGGGCGGGCTGATGATCTACGGCATCCCCGGCTTCAAGTTGGAAAAGGACGTGGTCGAGCGCCGAAACAAGCTGCTGGCCGACGGCGGCGTCGAATTCGTGCTCAACACCAATATCGGCGAGGACATCAGCTTCGACGCGATCCGCGGCCGTCATGACGCGGTGCTGATCGCGACCGGCGTCTACAAGACGCGCGACCTAGACCTTGATAATGCCGATGCGCATGGCGTGGTGCGGGCGCTGGATTACCTGACCGCCTCGAACCGTGTCGAGCTGGGCGATGATGTCCCCGATTTCGAGGATGGCGAGCTGAACGCCAACGGCAAGCGCGTCATCGTGATCGGCGGCGGCGATACCGCGATGGATTGCGTGCGCACCGCGATCCGGCAGGGCGCACAATCGGTGAAATGTCTCTATCGCCGCGACCGCGCCAATATGCCGGGCTCGCAGCGCGAGGTGCAGAATGCCGAGGAAGAGGGCGTCGAATTCGTCTGGCTGTCCGCGCCCGGCGCTTTCAGCGGCCATGTCACCGGCGATGCCGCGACCGAACAGGAACGCGATGTCGACAGCATCACCGAGATCGCCTCGGTCCGCGTGCAGAAAATGCGTCTCGGCGCGGCGGATGTTACAGGCCGCCAGTCGCCCGAGCTGATCCATGGCGCCGATTACGACGAGCCGGCCGAGCTGGTGATCAAGGCGCTCGGCTTCGAGCCCGAAGACCTGCCCCGCCTTTGGGGGGTCGAGGGGCTCGAGGTCACGCGCTGGGGCACGATCAAGGCCGATTTCCAGACCCACCGCACCAGCCTCACCGGCGTTTATGCCGTCGGCGACATCGTGCGCGGCGCAAGCCTTGTGGTCTGGGCGATCCGCGACGGCCGCGAGGCTGCCGACAGCATCGCCGAATATCTGAGCAATGCCGCCCGGGTCGCGGCGGAGTAGGGAGAAAGCATGATGAAAAAGCACCTGCTCTGGGTCGCCGCCACCCTGCTTTCGCCCGCGATGCCCGCCTTTGCCGCGAATTTCACCCCGCCCGAGGGCTGTACGCTCGAGGTCACGATCCAGAACCGCTCCTGCACGGTCTCGCAGCATTACCGCTGCAGCGCCGATCCGCAGGGCGACCAGCGTGTGACCTATTTCGACCGCGAGGGCCCGACCTTCGAATCGCGCATCGACAAGGAAACCCGCTGGCTCGAAAGCCGCGATCTGCGCTCGGGGATCGTCGACCGGCTTGGTTCGCAAGAAAGCGACCCCGCCTCTTTCTCGACCTTGATCGGGACGGGCCGCGACGATTTCGACTTCTGGACGGAGTCGAGCACCGGCGAGAAACTGCGCCATATCGGCTATGACCGGCTGACCGGCGTGACGAAGAACATCGGCGGCGTCGCGCTAGAAGAGACCCAGTTCGACCTCAAGACCTTCAACGAGAGCGGCGACGAGCTGATCCACCGTCAGGGCAACCAGTATATCAGCCGCGCACAGGGCCGTTTCTACGGAGGGGTCGAAGCCTCGTCGGACTGGACCGGCAATGCGACCAAGACCAACGACAGTCCGGTCCGTTTCTCCTTCCCCGGCCAGCCCGGTTTCTCGGAAACCACGCCCGCCTATGACTGCGATCTGCAGATGGTGCGCGGCTATTCCATCCCGGTCGTGCGCATCAACGCGCCGTCCTGATCTTTCCCACCTCAGCATCGAGGGAATAAAAATGAACGATTTCGAACAGAACTGGGAAGCCCGCGAAGAAGCCCGCCGCGCATGGATGGCAGAGAATTCCCTCTACCGCGCCGATGACGAGCATTCATCCTGCGGCGTGGGCCTTGTGGTCTCGATCAAGGGCGAGGCGAGCCGCAAGGTCGTGGAAAACGGCATCGCCGCGCTGAAGGCGATCTGGCACCGCGGTGCGGTCGATGCCGACGGCAAGACCGGCGACGGCGCGGGTATCCATGTCCAGATCCCCGTCCCCTTCTTCTACGATCAGGTCCGCCGCACCGGCCACCAGCCCGATCCCGACAAGCTGATCGCCGTCGGCCAGATCTTCCTGCCGCGCACCGATTTTTCGGCGCAGGAACGCTGCCGCACGATCGTCGAGACCGAGGTCCTGCGCATGGGCCATTACATCTACGGCTGGCGCCATGTGCCGGTGAACACCTCCGTTCTGGGCGAAAAGGCCAATGCCACCCGCCCCGAGATCGAGCAGATCCTGATCCGCAACGAAAAGGGTATGGATCAGGAGGCCTTCGAGCGCGACCTCTACATCATCCGCCGCCGCATCGAGCGCGCGGCCGTCGCGGCCCAGATCGCGGGGCTTTACCTGTGCTCGCTGTCGTGCCGCTCGGTGATCTACAAGGGCATGATGCTGGCCGAGCAGGTCGCGGAATTCTATCCCGACCTCAAGGACGAGCGTTTCGAATCGGCCTTTGCGATCTATCACCAGCGCTATTCGACCAACACCTTCCCGCAATGGTGGCTGGCCCAGCCCTTCCGCATGCTGGCCCATAACGGCGAGATCAATACGCTGAAAGGCAACCTCAACTGGCTGAAATCGCACGAAATCCGCATGGCCTCGAATGCGTTCGGCACCATGGCCGACGAGATCAAGCCGATCGTTCCGGCGGGTTCGTCGGATTCGGCGGCGCTGGATGCGGTCTTCGAGGTTCTGGTGCGTTCGGGCCGTTCGGCGCCGATGACCAAGACGATGCTGGTGCCCGAAGCATGGTCGAAAGCCACGACCGACATGCCCAAGGCCTGGGCCGATATGTATGCCTATTGCAACTCGGTGATGGAGCCGTGGGACGGTCCGGCCGCTCTTGCCATGACCGACGGCCGCTGGGTCTGCGGCGGGCTCGACCGTAACGGGCTGCGTCCGATGCGCTATGTCGTCACGCGCGACGGCCTGCTGATCGCGGGTTCGGAAATCGGCATGGTGCCGGTCGACGAGGCCGTTCTGACCGAGAAAGGCGCGCTCGGGCCGGGCCAGATGATCGCCGTCGATATGGTGAACGGCAAGCTCTACCACGACCGCGAGATCAAGGACCGTCTTGCCGGCAGCCAGCCCTTTGGCGATTGGGTCGAGAAAGTCGTCCAGCCCTCCGAGCTGATGGCCAAACTGCCCGAAACCGCCGAATTCGAAGGCGACGCCCTGCGCCGCCGCCAGCTGGCCGCGGGCTATAATATCGAGACGATCGAACAGGTGCTCGCGCCGATGGCCGAGGACGGCAAAGAGCCCTTGGCCTCGATGGGCGACGACACGCCGCCTGCAGTTCTGTCGCGCCAGTATCGTCCGCTGTCGCATTACTTCCGCCAGAACTTCAGCCAAGTGACCAACCCGCCGATCGACAGCCTGCGCGAAAGCCGCGTCATGAGCCTGCGCACGCGGTTCGGCAACCTCAAGAACGTGCTCGACGAAAGCTCGGCCCAGACCGAAATCACCATGCTCGAAAGCCCGTTCCTCGCGAATGGCGAATTTGCCGAGCTGACGCGGATGTTCAGCGATCAGGCGACGCAGATCGACTGCACCTTCAGCGCGACGGGCGGGCCGGATGCGCTTGGCGAGGCGCTGACGCGCATCCGCAACGAATCCGAGGATGCGGTGCGTTCGGGTGCGGGCCACATCATCCTCACCGATCAGGGCATCTCGGAGAACCGTGTCGGTGTGCCGATGATCCTCGCGACTTCGGCAGTCCATAGCTGGCTGACGCGCAAGGGCCTGCGCACCTTCTGCTCGCTCAATGTGCGCGCCTCGGATTGCGTCGACCCCCATGATGTCGCGGTTCTGGTGGGCTGCGGCGCGACCACGGTGAACCCCTATCTCGCGCAGGACACTTTGGCCGACCGCATCGAGCGCGGCCTTCTGGCCGGAAACCTCATCGAGATCATGGAGGGCTACCGCGAGGCCATCGACCAAGGTCTGCTCAAGATCATGGCGAAAATGGGAATCTCGGTCCTGTCCTCCTATCGCGGCGGGCTGAACTTCGAGGCGGTCGGCCTTTCGCGGGCAATGGTTGCCGAATATTTCCCCGGCATGCATTCGCGCATCTCGGGAATCGGGCTGCACGGGCTGCAGGCCAAGCTGATCGAGGCCCATAACCGCGCCTTCAAAGGCGAGGCGGTCGAGCTTCTGCCGGTCGGCGGCTTCTACAAATCGCGCCGCTCGGGCGAGAAACACGCTTGGGAAGCCAATACGATGAAGCTGCTGCAGGTCGCCTGCGAAAAGGCGTCCTATGACGTCTGGAAGCAGTTCTCGGCAACTCTTCGGGCCAACCCGCCGATCCATATCCGCGACCTGCTGGACATCAAACCCTTGGGCAAACCTGTCCCGATCGACGAGGTCGAATCGATCACCTCGATCCGCAAACGCTTCGTGACGCCGGGCATGTCCTTGGGGGCTTTGTCGCCCGAGGCGCATATGACGCTGAATATCGCGATGAACCGCATCGGCGCGAAATCCGACAGCGGCGAGGGCGGCGAAGATCCGGCGCATTCGGTGCCTTTGCCGAATGGCGACAACCCCTGCGCCAAGATCAAACAGGTGGCCTCGGGTCGTTTCGGCGTGACGGCGGAATATCTGAACGCCTGCGAAGAGCTGGAAATCAAGGTCGCCCAAGGTGCCAAACCGGGCGAAGGCGGCCAGCTTCCTGGCATGAAAGTGACCGATCTGATCGCGCGTCTGCGCCATTCGACCAAGGGCGTGACGCTGATCTCTCCGCCGCCGCACCACGATATCTACTCGATCGAGGATCTGGCACAGCTGATCTATGACCTCAAACAGATCAACCCGCGCGCCAAGATTACCGTGAAACTGGTGGCGTCCTCGGGCGTCGGCACGATTGCGGCAGGCGTGGCCAAGGCCAAGGCCGACATCATCCTGATCTCGGGCCACAACGGCGGCACGGGGGCGAGCCCCGCGACCTCGATCAAATTCGCGGGGCTGCCGTGGGAGATGGGCCTGACCGAGGCGCATCAGGTTCTGGCGATGAACAAGCTGCGCGAGCGCGTGACTTTGCGCACCGATGGCGGTTTGCGCACGGGCCGCGACATCGTCATGGCCGCGATGATGGGGGCCGAGGAATACGGCATCGGCACCGCCGCCCTGATCGCGATGGGCTGCATCATGGTGCGCCAGTGCCAGTCGAACACCTGCCCCGTCGGCGTGTGTACGCAGGACGAAAAGCTGCGCGCGATGTTCACCGGCTCGGCCGATAAAGTCGTCAACCTGATCACCTTCTATGCGACAGAAGTCCGCGAGATTCTGGCCAGCATCGGGGCGCGCAGCCTTGATGAGGTCATCGGTCGTGCCGATCTGTTGACGCAGGTCAGCCGTGGCGACAAGGGTTTGGACGATCTCGACCTGAACCCGCTGCTGATCACGGTCGATGGCGCCGACAAGATCGTTTATGACCGCTCGAAGCCGCGCAATGCCGTGCCCGATACGCTGGACGCGGAGATCGTGCGCGACGCCGAACGCTTCTTCAGCGAAGGCGAAAAGATGCAGCTGAGCTATGCCGTGCGCAACACCCAGCGCACGGTCGGCACGCGGACATCCTCGATGATCGTGCAGAAATTCGGGATGCGCAACGCTCTGCAACCCGACCATCTGACGATCCGCCTGACGGGTTCGGCCGGCCAGTCGCTGGGGGCTTTCGCGGCGCCCGGCCTCAAGATCGAAGTCTCGGGCGATGCCAACGATTACGTCGGCAAGGGCCTTTCGGGCGGCACGATCGTGGTGCGTCCGCAGATGTCGAGCCCGCTGGTTGCGGCCGAAAACACCATCATCGGCAATACCGTGCTTTACGGTGCGACCAAGGGCCATCTCTTCGCGGCAGGCCGCGCGGGCGAGCGCTTCGCGGTCCGCAACTCGGGCGCCAATGTCGTGATCGAGGGCTGCGGCACCAATGGTTGCGAATATATGACCGGCGGTGTGGCTGTGATCCTTGGCCGGATCGGCGCGAACTTCGGCGCGGGCATGACCGGCGGCATGGCCTATCTCTACGATCCCGAAGGGGTGGCACCGCAGTATATCAATGCGGAATCGCTGGTGCTGTGCCCCGTGACCCAGCCCCATTGGGAGGCGGAGGTGAAGGGCCTGATCGAGCGTCATCTCGCGGAAACCGGTTCGCGCCGCGCGGCCGACATCCTGCAGAACTGGGAGGAGGAGCTGGGCAATTTCCTCCAGATCTGCCCGCGCGAGATGCTGCCGCATCTGAAGTTCCCGATCGCCGATATCGAGGATCTTCAGGCAGTCCCCGCCGAATAAACGGGCGGAACATCAAGGCGGAGGGCGGCTTTTGGCCGCCCTTTGTCGTTCATGGGCAACATTTTGCCAAATAGATCCAGATCAAGGACAGGTGCCGCGTTTTGCTGTCAAATTGCCGCAGCCTTTACGCGGCTGTCACGGGAACAGGCCTGATTGACGAAGCGTTAATGCCGCGAAACCTGATCCAAAGGAAAAGCCATGTCAGATCTGATCGTCGTCGCCTTCGACAATGAAGCCACCGGATTCGAGCTGCGCGCCGAACTCGTGAAGATGCAGAAGGAATATCTGCTCGAGCTGGAAGATGTCGTCGTGGCGACGCGCAGCTCGGAAAACGACATCAAGCTGCATCAGGCCATGAACATGACCGCAGCCGGTGCTGTCGGCGGCGGCTTCTGGGGCACCCTGGTCGGTGTCCTCTTCCTCAACCCGCTTCTTGGCGCAGCCGTCGGCGCGGCCTCGGGCGCGATTGCGGGCCGATTCACCGATGTCGGCATCAATGACGACTTCATGAAAGATGTCGGCAAAGCCATCGTTCCGGGCGGCTCGGCAGTCTTCATCCTCGTGCGCAAAATGACCGCGGACAAGGTGCTTGCCCGCCTCGAAGCCTTCCACAAAAGCGGCCGCGTGCTGCAAAGCTCGCTCTCGGATGCCGACGAGGCGCGCCTGCGCGAAGCCTTTGACGGCGGCAAGCTGGCCGATCTCGTCCAGCCGTCCGAAGGCGAGGCCCCCGCGAGCCCCGCAGCACAAAGCTGATCGCGACGGAGCTGCCGGCCCCAAGCGCCGGCAGCTGCACTCAAGGCTTGACGGGCGCGGCATGGACATGACACGAGCCATCTATGCCGCGTCAAAGCCGATCACCCGTTGAGCCCGCCAGCCGCCACCAGCGCAAACCGCTGGGACGGCTGTTTTCATGGGCAATGTCCTGGGCCCGCTGGCTGGGACTTCGGCTGCTTGCCGCGATGGTCCTGCTCGTTCTGCTCTTCAGCCTCTTCAATCCGCCGACGACCTGGACGATCCTCACCGAAAGCCGCACCTATCCCGGCACGGATCACGAGTGGACCCGCCTGTCCGAGATCTCGCCCGCGATGGTGCGCTCGGTCGTCGCGGCCGAGGACGCGAATTTCTGCTCCCATTGGGGCTTCGACATGCAGGAGATCCGCAAAGTCGTGGCCTCCGGCTCCTCTCGCGGGGCCTCGACCATCAGCCAGCAGACCGCCAAGAACGTCTTTCTCTGGCAGGGCCGCAGCTGGCCGCGCAAAGTGCTCGAGACCCTTTACACTCCGATGATCGAAGCGCTTTGGAGCAAGCGCCGCATTGTCGAGGTCTATCTCAATGTCGCCGAGTTCGGGCCGGGCATCTTCGGCGTCCATGCGGCGGCGCAGCACTATTACAAAACCACGCCCGACAAGCTCACCGCGCGCCAGTCGGCCGCCTTGGCCGCGATCCTGCCCGCGCCGAAATCGCGCACCCCCCAGACCAATTCGCGCCGTGCCCGCGCCATTCAGGACGGCGCCGCAACCATTGCCCGCGACGGTCGCGACAGCTGCCTTTCGCTCGGCTGATCTCTTTCATGCCCAAATATCCCCGCCGGAGGCTCCGGCCGGTTGAAACATGCGCCCCCGCGGCGTATCACGCAGTGATCTCCCTCCAGACCCGAGCCTTTCGCGTATGAACACGCCCTCCCCCTCCTCGACCGTCCGCCTTTACCACATCGCGCTTTCGCCCTTCTGCCGGAAGGTGCGGCTGGTGCTTGCCGAAAAGCGCATCGAGGTCGAGCTGGTCGAGGACCGCTATTGGGAACCCGGCACCGAGCTCTTGCGCCGCAACCCTGCCGGAAAGCTGCCGGTTCTGCGCATGGACGGGCGGCTGATGGCCGAAAGCCAGGCGATTTGCGAATATCTCGACGAAACCATCCCGAATCCGTCGCTGATGCCCGCCTCGGCGATCGAGCGCTACGAGGTCCGCAGGCTTTGCGCCTGGTTCGACGACAAATTCAACACCGAAGCCACCCAGCCCGTGATGAACGAGCGGGTCTGGAAGAAGGTGATGAAGACCGGCTATCCGGATTCGCGCACCGTCAAAAGCGGCCTCAAGGCGATCAAGGACCATATGGATTACCTGACCAGCCTGCTCGAGACGCGGCGCTGGCTGGCGGGCAATACGATGTCGCTGGCCGATTTCACCGCAGCGGCACATTTTTCCTGCCTCGATTACATCTCGGATGTGGATTGGGACCGCTCGGGCCTGTTGCAGGAATGGTATGCGACGATCAAATCGCGTCCGGCCTTCCGCAGCCTGCTTGCCGACCACCTGCCGGGCGTGCCGCCGGCACCGCATTATGCCGAACTCGACTTCTGATCCCGACACCCCCAAGGCCGACGCGCTCAAGGCCCTTCTGCGCCAGACCGCGCTGGCCGAGGGCTTTTCCGACATGGGGATCTGCCGCCCCGACGGCCGTCCCGAACTACCCGAACGTCTCGCCCATTTCCTGAGCGAGAACCGCCACGGCCAGATGGAATGGATGGCCGAGCGCAGCCACTGGCGCGCCGATCCTGCCGCTTTGTGGCCCGAGGCCCGTTCCGTCATCATGTTGGCCGAACTTTACACCCCCGATCATGATCCGCTGGCCGTGACGCAATTGCCCGACAAAGGCGCGATCAGCGTTTATGCGCAGGGCAAGGATTACCACGACCTCGTCAAGAAACGGTTAAAGCGCGTCGGGCGCTGGCTGATCGATCAGGTCGAGGGCGCGCAAATCAAGGTCTTCGTCGATACCGCGCCGGTGATGGAGAAACCCCTCGCCGAAGCGGCGGGTCTGGGCTGGCAGGGCAAGCATACCAATCTGCTCTCGCGCCGTCTGGGAAGCTGGTTCTTTCTCGGCGCGATCTTCACCACGATCGACCTGCCCAAAGACGCGCCCGAATCCAGCCATTGCGGCAATTGCCGCGCCTGTCTCGATGCCTGCCCGACCAAGGCCTTTCCCGCGCCCTACCAGCTCGATGCGCGGCGCTGCATTTCCTATCTCACGATCGAGCACAAAGGTCCGGTCGATCCAGAGCTGCGCCCGATGCTCGGCAACCGCATCTATGGCTGCGACGACTGCCTGGCCGCCTGCCCGTGGAACAAATTCGCCCAAGAGGCCAGCGAGCTGCGTTATCACGGTCCCCATCGCGCGCCCGATCTTGCCGATCTCGTCCAGCTGGACGACCCGACCTTCCGCGAGCGCTTTTCCGGTAGTCCGATCAAACGGATAGGTCGTGACAGGCTGGTGCGGAACGTGCTCTATGCTATCGGGAACTCGGGGCGCGAGGACATGCGCAACTTGGCGCAGCCCCTGACCTCGGACCCTGATCCTTCGGTTTCTGATGCGGCCCGTTGGGCCCTGAGCAGGTTGAGATGAACCCAAGCACCGGCATCGTGTTGAAGCTCCTCAGCGTCGTCGTCTTCACCGTGATGGCGGCCTTGATCAAGCTGACCTCGGATGCGGCACCACCCGGCGAGCAGGTCTTTTTCCGCTCGTTTTTCGCGATCCCCGTAATCCTGATCTGGCTTGTCTGGCGCAGGGAGCTGGGGACCGGCCTGCGCACCAAGCGTCCGATCAACCATTTCTACCGCGGCTTCATCGGCACGACCGCAATGGGGCTGAACTTCGCCGCGCTGGGGCTTTTGCCCTTCCCCGAGGTCACCGCCCTCGGCTATGCCGCGCCGCTTCTGACCGTGATCTTCGCGGCCATGTTTCTGGGCGAGGATGTCCGTGCCTTCCGCCTGATCGCGGTGCTGACCGGACTTGTCGGCGTCGTCATCGTGCTTTTGCCGCGCTTCGACACCACCTCCGAGGGGCTGAGCACGGCGCAGACGCTTGGTGCGGTACTCGCGCTCAGCGGGGCGGCCTGCTCGGCCCTGGCGCAAATCTTCATCCGCAAGCTGGTGATGGAGGAGCGCACCTCGGTCATCGTCTTCTGGTTCTCTGTCACCTCGTCGCTGCTGGCGCTGACCACCCTGCCCTTCGGCTGGACCATGCCGCAGGGCTGGACGCTGGTTTTGATGATCTCCACCGGCATTCTGGGCGGGATCGGACAGATCCTTCTGACCTCCTCCTACCGCTTTGCGCCGGCATCGGTGGTCGCACCCTTCGAATATGCCTCGGTCATTCTGGCGCTCGGGATCGGCTATGTCAGCTTTGGCGAGCATCCGACCGTGACCATGCTGATCGGGTCGGCCATCGTGATCGGCGCGGGCATCGCGATCATCCTGCGCGAACGCCAGTTGGGGATCGAACGCACGCGCCAACGCAAAGCGATGACCCCGCAGGGCTAGAACCTGCCGAAAACCGGCCGCTACTTGTCGAAGCCGAAGGCCATATAATCGCGCAGATAGGCCGCGCGCGCCGCCTTGTGCAAAGCCTTGTCGTCAAGGAAATCGGGCAGATCGCGCGCGCGATAGCCACCGGCCGCATCCGCAATCCCGACCGAAGCGCCGAGCCAGTCGAGCTCGCGCGAGAGATCTTCCTCGCGCAGGATGAAATCAGGGCTCGAGACCCGCGCGAAACCCGCGATCACCTCGGACTGGCAGGCCCAGCCGGCATGAACCGGCAAAGCGGTCTGGCCGTTCAGGTTGCGGCGCAGGAAATCGAGGAAATCCGCGAAAACACCAACCAGTTCGGAATGGGGCAGATGCGCGATATCGGCCTCGGCGGGGATCCCGACACGATAGGTATCGCGCAGCGTCTGGCGCAGATCGGCGTTATTGCCTGCCAAAAGCGCGTCGAAGGCGATCCAGGCGCGTTTGAGCGGATGGCGCAGAACCGTGAAGCTGCGGTGTCCGGGATGGGCGCGTTTCCACTGGCGCAGGCTGTTCTGGTTGAAGTCGCGTGTCAGCGCACCCAGACCGCGCAGCCAATCCCCGACCACGCCGGTCGGCCCGCCGCGCACCGGCATGAAGACCAGCCCCGCCCCCGCCTCGCAGCCGACGAAGCCCGGCACGTTCGGGCCGCGTTTGGGTTCGAAATTCGGAACTTTGCGCAGCATGAACGGGTCGAGCCGCGAAAGCTCGGCCTCCATCTCGTCGAAGTTCACGACCTTTTCCGACAGCTCGCGCGGGTTCTGCGGCACCTGATCCGAGGCGGGCTCGACCCGCTCCAGATCAGTCCGGCCCATCCAGTGCAGCAGGCCGGTCATGATGTCGCCGTCGCGCAGATCGTCGTAGCCCAGCCAGAAACCCGACTGGCCGCTGCACTGCAGGCGGTTCTGGATCTTGAGCTGGAACTCCTCGATCGCGTCGATGGTCCGGCGGAACTCGCCGCCATCGAAGCGCACCGAGGCCGGAATCGGCGTCTCGGTCGCGTTCAGCTTCCATTGGTTGGTCTCGCGCGCCAGCAGCGTCGAGACGTAGCTGTCGACCGGATTGCGCGTCAGGATGATCTTGGCACAACTGCGGTCATCCATGATCGCATCGAAAACCCGCGGGTCGTGGTCGTGGAAATAGCGAAAGCCCGACAGATGGTTGGGCTTGTCGAACAGCACCGACAACAGCCGCAAGGGATCCGCGTCGCGTTCGGCGCGGGTTACGCCCTTCAGCTCGTCCTTGTCGGGCCAACCCATCATATAGGGGTTGAACGCCTCGCCGAAGCAGGTGACGCGCTTGATCTGGTTCAGCGTCGCCTCGAGCAGGTTCGAGCCGGTCCGCATCTCGGCGAAGACCACGAAACTCTTGAATGCGTTTGGTTTTGTCACTTGAACAGGGCCTTTCCTGCAGGCTCGTCGACCGAGAAATCACCCATCATCTGCGGCCGCAGACCGGCATTGCGCAGACGCTGGAAAAACCGGCCCAGACCGGCCAGCTCGCGGGTCGCAGGCAGATCGCCCATCTGCGACGGATCACCGCCAAGCGCCGCGATCACCGACTGCATCGCTCCGGCGGGGCGGGCGGTGAAATCGGCCAGATCCCAGATCTGGACCCGCGCCTTGAGCCAGACCGAGTTGAGCGTCGCGACCACTTCCAGCTCGGCGCGCTGCAAGATTGCGGCGATGCGGCGGATGTCGTCGAAGGGCATTCCGGAGTTGAGCAAAGGCACGGCCCATGCGCCGGTGATGACGAAAATCCGCGCATTGGGATCGGTCGCCATGAACCAGCTCAGGTCCTGACAATCGCGCGGGCTGTGCTGGAAGACCTGCATCTGGTGCGAGGCGCGCACGAGATTGGCCAGAAAGCCGCGCGGATCGAGATCGCGCAAAGCCGCGCTATCGGACAAAGCGCCCGGCCCGACCGTACCGCGATCGGAAAATTCGACCCGCTCGCGCGCCATGAGATGGCCGTGCACATCGGCGGGCAGCCTTTCGGCCAGCCAGGGCTCGAAATCCGCGAAGAGATCATTGAAACCTTGCAAAACCCCGTAGGTGGTGCTGGTCTTTCCGTTCTCGCGGTCCTTTCTCGGGAAGCGGCTCTGCATATAAAGCCCCGCCCGACCCAGATCGCGCCGCGAGACGGCACGGTTGATCAGCCGCGACAGACGCGCCGGTTGCGGCTCTGCCGCCGAGGGCCAGACGATGATCGGTCGCGGGAAATAGGAATAAAGCCCGCGCGCGCGCGGCCAGATCTTGCGGGCGACGAAACAGCCCGATTCCTCGAGCATCTGCCGGTGATCGTCATAGAAGATGTAGGGCTTGCCCTGCCCGTCGAATTTCGCAAGCGTCAGCGAGCGGCTTTCGATCTGCACCGAATGGCGCCGCGCCAAGGTCTGGAAATAGCTCTCGTCCGGCACCCAGACCTTCGAGAAATAGCGGTCGAATTCCGGCCTGCGCGGATCGGTCAGGATCGCCTCGATCGTTTGCCGCGTCAGGCACCACCATTGCGAGCCCAGATGCGGCACCAGACCGGCGGGAATCCGGCGCTGGAATTTGACCTTGCGCTGGAGGGCCACATAGCTGTCGAAAAGCGTGCGGTGGCGACGAAAGGAGAACGGAAAGCGGAAGTTGAAACGCTCTTCGTTCAGCCCGCCGACGGTCCAGCCGACATCCTCGGCTGTGACGCTTTCGATGAAGTCACGCCGCGGATGGCGCGACAAAAAGGCGACCAGATCCGCCACCGGCCGCAACGGCAGGCAAGAGCCCGAGACCAGCATGACATGGGTGACATTGTCGAAACGCTCGAGCAGCATGGTCGCGGCGTCCTGCGTCGCCTCGACCAGACCATACATTCCCCATTCGCAGGGCCTGCGTCGGCAAAAGACCACCTCGCCCAGATCCGAGAGATCGGACTGCATCTTGTCGACCTCGATCTGCGAGGCCCGCGAGTCGATATGGATGGAGACCGCCGCCCCGCCCTCGGCCCAGACACGCACCATCCGCGCCGCCAAATGCAGCTCGTCATGGCACAGCATGACCACGCCCAGTTTGACGCGTGTGCTCAAGCCCAGTTCCCCTTGGAAATCAGCCCCAGATCCTCGAGCTGGCGCCAATCCTGCAGCTCGCGCGAATAGTCGCACCACAGGTCGACCTCGTCCTGCAGGCCCGAATGATAGGCGCGGTATTCCTGACTGTTGGCGTAATGTTGGCCGCGGTCCAGCTCTTCGGCGGATTTCTCGACAAAGGTCGAGAGAAACTTGGCATGAAGCAGGCAGCCAGAGGCCTTCTCGCCGCCCTCCTCGTCGTAAACGAGGTTCAGCGAGCGCGGCAAAAGCATATGGGTCGAGCTGGCATAGACATAGGATTTCTCCCAGCGCACCAGCGGCACCTTGTTCAGCGCGGGGCCCTTGGCCGGCTCGTCGGGGAAAAAGACCCGCGCGCGCGGACCGCCCTGAATCCACAGATTGCCGTATTCGTTGTTCTTGCGGATCGCGTAATTGGCCGGATCGAACCAGCGCGCGATCTCGAACGGGTTCTGCCCCTCGCTATAGGGCTGGGCCGAAATCGCGCCGCGCGGATACATGTCCAGCAGCATGGCCGAAAAGGACCGGAGCGCCGAAGCGTCGAGCCAGTCGGTCAGCGCCCGCAAGGGCCGCGTGTCGCAATGGGGGTAGACCAGAAACTCGTCGGGATCGACGGTCAGGCACCAATGCCCGCTGCCGTAGCGCCGCAGCAGCCAGTTGAGCCAGTCCATCCCGAAACGCGAGGCCTTGTAGCTGGCCCGCGTGCTCCAGAGCGAGACATCGGGCTGGGCCATCATGAATTCGCGACTGCCGTCGTCGGAGTTATTGTCGACGACAAAGAAATGCTGCACGCCCATCTGCCGGTAATATTCCAGAAAATAGGGCAAGCGGACGCGCTCGTTGCGCATCGTCACGAAAAGCAGAATGTTGCCCGGCCGGACTTTCGCCGTCTGGTCCAGCAGCGAGCGCAGCTTTTTCCGACGCCGTATCGCTCGGGCAAGCAGCCATTGCCTGCGCGCCCGAAGCCGGATTCTGCGTTTCAACTGGCGGATAATGCGGGGCAATGTCTCAACCTTTCCGTTAGTTTGATAAACTACTCGGAGAGGTGCGGCAATGCGCCGGTGACCGAACGGAAATGCATCGGCCAGTCGGGAACCGACAAAGCAGGAACACGCTGTAAAGGTTTGGCGGAAATGGCAAAAATCTCGTCGGCCCAAAGCTGCGGCCGATCGGACTCGAGATAGCGCGCCCAGTCTCCGAGGAGCTCCTTGCTCGAGGGTAAAGGCGTCGCGAGAACGGGTATGCCGCGCAGCGCGGCCTCGGCCAGAGGCATCCCGAAACCCTCGGCAAGGCTCGGCATCAAAAGGCCGTGGCAGCGCATCATCAAGGCCGCGACCGCACCGTCGTCGAGCCCGTTCAGCTCGACGATCGGGCCGCCTGCAGGCAGCCGGTCGAGCCGTGCGAAAGTCTCGTGGTTCTCCCAGCCGCGCCGGCCGATGATGAACAATTGCGGCAAGGGCTGATCCGGATGATCGGCCGCCATGCGCGCCCAGGCGTCAAGCAAAAGCGCATGGTTCTTGCGCGGCTCGATCGTGCCGAGACAGATGAAAAACGGCCGCGAGAGGTCGAGGCTTGCCGGCAGATCGCGGGCATCGGGCGCGGCCAGCCGCGTGCCGATCGGCGTCACAACGATGGGCGCGCTGCGATGGACGACAAGCCGCTTGCGCCAAAGCGCGATCCGTTCGGCGCTGGCCTGCGAGATCGTCAGGATCAGATCCGCCCCCTGTGCCGCGATCATAAACCGGTCGCGGAATTTCACGTCCTGCCCCGCGCGGGTATATTCGGGATGATCGAGCGGGATCATGTCGTGGATCAGAACCACCCGCTGCAAGTCCGCGAGCCCGTTGAACACTTCGCGCCGCCAATTCGCATGCCCGAGGTTGAGGTAGACCGCCCCGCCCCCGAGCCGCGTCTTGGCCATGCGGCCCAAACGGCGGGTTGTGCCCCGCTCCGATGCCAGCGCCATGCCGCGCAGGGCGGACAATGCGCGATCCTTGACGCTGGTCCTGCCGCGCAGCCGCGCCAGAAAGCCCGGTGCGGGCAGATCGCCCTGCGCGCCGTCGATCCAGCGCAGGATTGCCGCTCCCGCTTCGGGCGGCAGCAAAAGCTGCGCGCCGAAAGCACGGCAGAGCAAAAGATGCGGTTGGTCCTGAAGATGGAGCAGCCATTCCCGTTCGACCCGGTCGATACCGGTCAGAGGCAGGCCGTCCAGCCGCGCGATCAGACGCGAGATATCAAGCAGGATGCCCTGCTCAGCGTGCATATCCGCCGTTCTGGTGCCAGCGCCAGGCATCCGTCACCATCTGTGCCATCGTCGAGCGATGCGGCTCCCAGCCCAGCACCGCAACCGCCTTTTCGCTGCCCGAGACCAGTTTGACCGCATCGCCTTCGCGGCGCGCGCCTTCGGTGATCGGCACGGGGCGGTTGGTGACATGGCGCGATTCATTGATCACTTCGCGCACCGAAAAGCCGTTGCCGGTGCCGAGGCAGAAGACCTCGATCCCCGCGCCGACCTTGCCCTCCTTGAGCCGCTTGAGGCCGAGAACATGGGCATCGACCAGATCCATGACATGGACATAGTCGCGGATGCAGGTGCCGTCCGGCGTCGGGTAATCGGTGCCGAAAATCGTCAGCGCACCGCGTTTGCCGTCAACCGCATCGAGAATAAGCGGAATGAGATGGGTTTCGGGCTGGTGGAACTCGCCCACCTCGCCCTCGGGATCGGCACCCGCGACGTTGAAATAGCGGAAGACCACCGAGCGCAGACCGTCGGAGGCGCCGAAATCCTTCAGCATGTCCTCGATCGCGCGTTTGCTGGCGCCGTAGGCATTCAGCGGGTTCTGGGGCGTGTTCTCGTCCAGCACCACCCCGTCGTGATCGCCATAGGTGGCGCAGGTCGAGGAGAAGACGAAATCCTTGATCCCCACAGCCAGCGTCGCCTCGATCAGCGTCAGCGAGGCCGCGACATTGCCGCGCCAGTATTTGCCCGGCTCGCGCATCGCCTCGCCAACCTGGCTCAGCGCGGCGAAATGCATGACGGCGACCGGCCGGTGCCTGGCCAGAACCTCGTCGAGGCGGGCGCGATCCATCAGATCGCCCTGCTCGAAGGGGCCGAACTTCACGGCCTCCTGCCAGCCCGTAACAAGGCTGTCATAGGTCACGGGCGTGAAACCCGCCGCTTTCAAGGCCTTGCAGGCATGCGAGCCGATATAGCCCGCACCGCCCGTGACCAGAACCCGGTCGCTCATCGTGCTGTCCTTACTCTGCCGCTTTGCGGATCGCGGCGAGATCGTTGAGGTAATCGCCGAACTCGTCCTTGAGCTCCTCGCGCGCGAGGCCGAAAGCGACCGTCGCCTGCAGGAAGCCCGCTTTCGAGCCGCAATCGAAGCGCTGGCCACGGAAGCGCAGGCCATAGACGCCGCGACCTTCCTCGATCTCGTCGGCAATCGCGTCCGTCAGCTGGATTTCCCCGCCCGAACCCTGACGCAGCTTGTTGAGGTTCTGCATCACGGTCGGCGCAAGGATGTAGCGCCCGATCACCGCGAGGTTCGACGGAGGATTGGATTGCGGCTTTTCGACCATGCCTTTGGCACGGACGATCGCGCCCATATCCTCGGCAATATCCAGAACGCCGTAGGATTTGGTCTTCTCGGTCGGGACTTCCATGGTCGCAACCATGCTGCCGCCGGTCTCGTTATAGGCCTCGATCATCTGCTGGAGGCAGGGCGGCTCGCCCATGATGACGTCATCGGTGAGAATCACGGCAAAAGGCTCGTCGGCGACGAGGCGGCGGGCGCACCAGACCGCATGGCCCAGACCCAAGGCCTTGTGCTGGCGGATGTAGGCGATCGCCCCCGATTCCATATTGGTCGAGCGCAGGGTTTCAAGAAGCTCGGTCTTGCCGGCTTTCTTGAGGTTCGATTCCAGCTCGTGCGCGTGGTCGAAATAATCCTCGAGTGCGCCTTTGCCGCGCGAGGTCACAAAGATGAATTCGGTAATTCCGGCAGCACGGGCCTCGTCGATCGCATATTGAATCAGCGGTCGATCGACCAAAGTCATGATTTCTTTCGGAATACTTTTTGTTGCCGGAAGAAATCGCGTGCCAAGCCCCGCGACGGGGAAAATGGCTTTTGTGACTTTACGCGTCATGAACTTCACTCCTCAGCCCTTCCGCAAAGGCGCGGAGGGGAAATTTTCAAGGTCTTTATCACCGAGTACACAACATGTCAGTGAATAGTTGGTTTCCAAATGCACTTAATACAATGAATGCGACAATTCATTTCAATCTCGCAACCCACTGGACAATCGGCAGGAAATTGCGAGATGCGCCGATCGGGCAAGCGGTAGATCGCCCTGCCCGCGAAAGGCGCGCCCGGCAAGGGCCCATCGCCCGCATTGAAGCTCCCACCAGCCGCCCGAGGCAAGGCGCAATCGCGGACGCAGGCCGGTCGGGCTCCAGAGAATCAGGCAGCTGACCCGCCCTCCGGCCAGATGGCGCGCCGCCTCTTGCCGCAAGGCGCCCGCGCGCCACTGCCAGCCAGAGAGCACCACGGGATCGGCTGGGGGAAAATCACCCGCAAAGCGCAGGAATGGCGTCCCGTTTTCGGGCAAGGCACCGGCAGGGGGCGGGGGCAAATCCTCGGCCTGACCATCCGCCAGACCCTGCTCCAACCCTGCCAGGAGCGGGCCAAGCGCGAAAGGATCAAGCCGCCCCGCCACCATCAAACGCAGCAGCCTTTTGCGCTGGATCGCCACGAGGTCGGGCATGGTGCCGCCGGATCTTCGGATGAAAAGCGCCGTCGAACGCCCGATCTGGCGCAGATCCGACGGCACGCCGGAACTTGCCCGCGAGGGGCCCGCCGCCGCGCCGTGGACGACCTCGGCGGCCGGAAGGATCGCGGTCAAAGCCTCCGGGAAACGCGCGGCCATCCGGCGGTTCACGTCGCTTTCGTCGAGATGGTAGCGAAAGGCCGGATCAAAGCCGCCGATCGCGCGCAGGGCCGTCGCGCGAAAGGCGCAATTCGTGCCGATCGTGCTGACCGGATCCCCCGCTTTCGGGGCAAGCGATACCGGCCCCGCGACATCGAGCGGATAGGCCAGACCGTCGCGCCCGATCCTTTCGGCCCGAACCTGCCACCGAAAGCCGTCGGGGCCGCGCGTGGTGCCCGTGGCCGCGACCACCTCCGGATCGGCAAAGGCCGCAGCCAGCCTGCCCGCCCAAGAGGGCACCGCCAAAGCGTCGTCGTCGATAAAGGCGATCACCTCGCCCGCGGCAGCCGCAATCCCCGCATTGCGCGCCGCCGAGATATTGGCCTCGTCAAAGGGGATGCGCTTGAGCGCAAGATCGGGGCGCACCGCCAGAGAGGCCGGATCGGCAACCAGAATGATCTCGAATTCGGGATGGTTTTGCTGGGACAGCGCCGTCAGGCAGCTTGCCAGACGCGCGGGCCGGTGGCGCGAGACGATGATGATCGACAGGCGCGCGAGCGGCCGGCGCGGCAAATCGGGACGCGCGCCAGCCGTCATTTTGATCAATCCGCGCCCATCCGGCGCATCATCTCCTCGATTTTCGCGACATCCGAGGGGTTGTTCAGCTCCCAGAATTCGCGGCCGCGGGCTTCGACCTCGACGCAAAGAACCTTGCGGCCGCGTTCAAGGAAACGCAGCTGCTCGAGTCCTTCTAGAACCTCGGTGCGGCCCTCGCCCCATGCCGGATAGTCGGCCAGAGCGGCGGGACGGTAAGCATAGACGCCGACATGGTGGAAGACCGGCGTCGGCGCGTCGGGGGCGAAATCGCCACCGGCATAGGGGATGACCTCTTTCGAGAAATACATCGCCCGCATGTCGTGGCCGAAAACCGCCGTCGTGCCGCCGACGCGACCCGCAACGCGGTCCGCGATCAGATCGGCGCGCATCTGCCCCGAACATTGCAGTACCGGCGTCGCGATATCGGCATCGGCATCGCCGCGAAGTCCCGTCACCAGATCCTCGATGAACCAGGCGGGGGTCAGCGGAGCGTCGCCCTGCAGGTTCACCACGATCTCGGGCGAGATCCCCATCGCGGCCACGGCCTCGGCGCAGCGCTCGGTGCCGTTGCGGGCCTCGGGCGAGGTCATGACGACCTCGGCCCCGAAGGCCTCGGCATGGTCCTTGATGCGCGCATCATCGGTCGCGACGACGACACGGTCGACGCCTTTGACCGAAATCCCCGCCTCCCAGCTGCGCCGGATCAGGCTTTTGGCTTCGCCCGAGGCGCCCGTCAGCTCGACCAAGGGCTTGCCCGGATAGCGCGAGGATTGGTAGCGCGCGGGAATGACGATGACGACCGACATGGTTTAACCCTTCACCAGCAGAACGCCCGGAGCGAAGGCGATGAAGAAGGGGTTCTCGAATCCCGCTTTGCCATAGGTCAGCGGGCTGTGGTCGTCGAAGCGTACGACCTTGCCGCCCGCCGCGCGCAAAACCGCGTCGCCCGCCGCCGTATCCCATTCCATCGTGCGGCCCAGACGCGGATAAAGATCGGCCTCGCCGGTCGCGACAAGGCAGAATTTCAACGAGGAGCCCGCAGAGGTCATGTCGCGCACATTATATTGCGCGATATAGTCGTCGGTCGCCTGATCGCGGTGCGATTTCGAGGCGACGACCATCAAGGCACGGTTGTCGGGGGTCGAGGTCACGCCGATCGGAGCGGTCTCGCCCGCCGTTTCGCCGAAGGGGCCCTTCTCTTCGACCGCGCCACCTTCGGGCAGCGTGTAGAACAGACGACCCTTGGCGGGGGCATAGACCACGCCCAGAACCGGCACGCCGTCAACGACATAGGCGATATTGACCGTGAAATCGCCGCGGCGCTGCACGAACTCCTTGGTGCCGTCGAGCGGGTCGACGATGAGGAAAGTGCCGACACTTTGGCCATGGGTCGCGGATTGTTCTTCGGTGACCAGCGGAATCTCGGGGAAAGCGGCGCGCAGGCCGGCCGAGATCAGCGCATCGGCTGCCTCGTCGGCCTCGGTCACCGGCGAAGAATCGGATTTGGAGCGGACATCGAAGTCTTCGGCGCCGTAGATCTCCATGATCTTCTCGCCCGCCTGCAGCGCCAGTCGGCGCATCTCGGCCATCATCGGTTCAAATTGCATCAATTATTCCTTTCCTGCCGCAGCGCGAGGCGTCTGCACCAGATTGAACCCGCGTTTGTCCTCACTTATGGTGCGAGCCATGGCTTTCGGCAAGCGTCGGCCATCCGCAGGAAGGACCGGACAACCGTCATGTTCACGCAACGCCGAAACCGCAACATGTTCGAGGCCGCGCTGACGACCTTGGCGCTGATCTATCACGTTACGGTTTACGACCTGCGCAAAGACCACCGCAACGCCGTGGTCGGCTTGCTGATGACCATCCTGCAATCCTCGCTGTTCGTCGTCGGCTTTCTCGGGATGTATATGCTGATCGGCGTGAAACATTCGCCGATCCGCGGCGATTTCATCGTCTTCATCATGACCGGGATCTTCCTTTTCATGACGCATAGCCAGACGGCGGGTGCGGTCTCGCGGGCGGGGAACGCGCTCGACAGCATGGTCAAACACGGGCCGATGAACACTGCGGTACTGATTTGCGGCGCGTCGCTGGCGGTGCTTTACCGCCAGACGATCTCGATCTTCGTCATGCTCTGGGCCTATCACACCCTGATCGCGCCCATCCATATCGATGACCCGTTGTCGTGCTACGGCATGCTTTTGCTGGCGTGGTTTTACGGGATCTGCGTCGGGCTGATCTTTCTTGCGGTGCGCATGTGGTGGCCGCCGGGCGGCAAGGTCATCACGACGCTTTACCAGCGCGTGAACATGATCGCTTCGGGCAAGATGTTCGTGGCCAATACCCTGCCCACCTTCATGCTGCACATGTTCGGCTGGAACCCCCTGTTCCACCTCATCGACCAGACGCGCGGCTTTGCCTTCATCAACTATGCGCCGCGCAACACCAGCCTGACCTATCCGGTCTATGTCATCATCGCGGTGATGATGATCGGGCTGATGGCCGAATTCGTGACCCGCAACGCCGCATCCTTGAGCTGGAGCGCGGGGCGCTAACCCCGCCCGGATCCGGCCGCGGCGGGGCCCTTGTCGGGTGCGGATCCGGACAGTTCGGACAAAGCCCCTTTCGGCCCGAAACCGCTTTTTCACGTGAATCAGCGCCGGATCGGCGGCATTTAACCGTCAATTAACCACAGATTCCGATGCCTGCCGAGAATAGGCAAAACACTGGTCGACACCGGCTTGCAGCGCGCTTTCCCCTCCCTATATAGAGACTCGAAGCCGGCAGGGGCCAAATCACCAGGCCGGCAAGATTAGGGATAGGCGCCCAGAGGCCGCTACGGCTCTGGAAGCCGAAACATCGCCGCAAGAGAGGATTTTGAATGTCTAAAGTCATCGGCATCGACCTTGGTACCACCAACAGCTGCGTCGCCATCATGGACGGCAGCCAGCCCAAGGTTATCGAGAACTCGGAAGGCGCGCGCACCACGCCGTCCATCGTCGGCTTTACCGACAGCGAACGTCTGGTCGGCCAGGCTGCAAAGCGCCAAGCCGTCACCAACCCGTCGAACACCGTTTTCGCCGTGAAACGCCTGATCGGCCGTCGCGTTACCGACGCCGAAGTCGAGAAGGACAAGAACCTCGTGCCCTATTCCATCGTTGACGGTGGCAATGGCGACGCATGGGTCGAAGTCCATGGCGAGAAGTATTCGCCCTCGCAGGTCAGCGCGATGATCCTTCAGAAGATGAAGGAAACCGCCGAAAGCTATCTGGGCGAGAAAGTCGAGCAGGCCGTCATCACGGTTCCGGCTTACTTCAACGACGCCCAACGTCAGGCAACCAAAGACGCGGGCAAAATCGCCGGCCTCGAAGTCCTGCGCATCATCAACGAGCCGACCGCCGCCGCTCTGGCCTATGGTCTGGACAAGAAAGATTCGAAAACCATCGCGGTCTATGACCTTGGCGGCGGTACCTTCGACATCACCATCCTCGAAATCGACGATGGCCTGTTCGAAGTGAAATCGACCAACGGCGACACCTTCCTGGGTGGCGAAGACTTCGACATGCGCATCGTCCAGTATCTGGCCGACGAGTTCAAAAAAGAACACGGCGTCGATCTGACCAAAGACAAGATGGCGCTGCAGCGCCTGAAAGAAGCTGCCGAGAAAGCCAAGATCGAGCTGTCCTCCTCGTCGCAGACCGAGATCAACCAGCCGTTCATCTCGATGGACAAAAACACCGGCACGCCGCTGCACATGGTCATGAAACTGACCCGTGCGAAGCTGGAAAGCCTGGTTGCCGACCTGATCAAGCGCACCACCAAGCCGCTTCAGGAAGCACTCAAGGACGCCGGCATGTCGAAAGCCGACATCGACGAGGTCGTTCTCGTCGGCGGTATGACCCGTATGCCGAAAGTCATCGAGGAAGTGACCGCTTTCTTCGGGAAAGAGCCCCATAAAGGCGTGAACCCCGACGAAGTCGTGGCGCTTGGCGCGGCCATTCAGGCCGGCGTTCTGCAAGGCGACGTCAAAGACGTGGTCCTGCTCGACGTGACCCCGCTGTCCTTGGGCATCGAAACGCTGGGTGGTGTCTTCACCCGCCTGATCGACCGCAACACGACGATCCCGACCAAGAAAAGCCAGGTCTTCTCGACCGCCGAAGACAACCAGAACGCCGTCACCATCCGGGTCTTCCAGGGTGAACGCGAGATGGCTGCCGACAACAAGATGCTCGGCCAGTTCAACCTCGAGGACATCCCGCCGGCACCCCGCGGCCTGCCGCAGATCGAAGTCACTTTCGACATCGACGCAAACGGCATCGTCTCGGTTTCGGCCAAGGACAAAGGCACCGGCAAGTCGCAAAACATCACGATCCAAGCCTCGGGCGGCCTCTCCGATGCCGATATCGAGCAGATGGTGAAAGACGCCGAAGCCAATGCCGAAGCCGACAAGGCCCGCAAAGAGCTGGTCGAAGCCAAAAACCAGGCCGAAAGCCTGATCCACTCGACCAAGAAATCGCTGGAAGAGCATGGCGACAAGGTTGACGGCTCGACGGTCGAAGTGATCGAGCTGGCGATCGGTGCGCTGGAAGACACGCTGAAGTCGGAAGACGCCGGCAAGATCAAAGGCGGCATCCAGAACCTGATGGATGCGTCGATGAAACTTGGCGAGGCGATCTACAAGGCGAGCGAAGCCGAAGCCGGCGGCAATGCCGATGCCGACCGCGACTCCGAGCCGCGTGACGTCAACGACGATATCGTCGACGCCGATTTCGAAGACCTCGGCGAAGACAAAAAGCGTAACTGATCGCGCGCAACCAGTCAGGCCGGCCCGTCGCGCGAAACCGCGCGGGCCGGTTCATTCATGAAAGGCCCGGGACGAAGACGACATGGCTAAACGTGATTATTACGACGTGCTCGGCATTGCGAAAGGCGCGTCTTCAGACGAAATCAAAAAGGCCTATCGCGCCAAAGCGAAGGCTCTGCATCCTGATCTCAACCGCGACAGCAAGACTTCGGAGGCCGATTTCAAAGAGGTCAACGAAGCCTATGAATGCCTGAAGGACGACCAGCGCAAGGCGGCCTATGACCGCTTCGGCCATGCGGCTTTCGATGGCGGCATGGGTGGTTTCGGCGGCGGACGTGGTCCTCAGGGCGGCGATTTCGGCTCGGCCTTTGCCGATGTCTTCGAAGACCTCTTCGGCGATTTCATGGGTGGTCGTGGTGGTCAGGGCGGCCGTCCCCGCCAGAGCCGCGGTCAGGATCTGCGCTACAACCTGCGGGTTTCGCTGGAAGAAGCCTTTACCGGCATCCAGAAGGCGATCACGGTTCCGACTTCGGTTGCCTGTAATGCCTGCAACGGCACCGGTGCCGAAGGTGCCGTCGATCCCGCGACCTGTCCGACCTGTTCGGGCATGGGCAAGGTCCGCGCCAGCCAGGGCTTTTTCACGGTCGAGCGCACCTGCCCGACCTGTAACGGCCAGGGCCAGATCATCAAGAACCCCTGCAAGGAATGCCACGGCGCAGGCCGCACCGAGAAAGAGCGCAGCCTTTCGGTGAACATTCCCGCCGGCGTCGAAACCGGCACCCGCATCCGTCTTGCCGGCGAAGGCGAGGCCGGTATGCGTGGCGGCCCCTCGGGCGACCTCTATATTTTCATCGATGTCAAAGAGCATCCGATCTTCGTCCGCGACGGCCGCATCCTCGCCTGTCAGGTGCCGGTCAGCATCGGCACCGCCGCTTTGGGCGGCGAGATCGAGGTTCCGACCATCGACGGCGGTCGCTCGCGCGTGAAGGTTCCGGCCGGCACGCAATCGGGCAAACAGCTGCGTCTGCGCGGCAAGGGCATGCCGCCTTTGCGTCACGGCGCGGGCATGCAGGGCGAACATGGCGACATGCTGATCGAACTGACGGTGGAAACGCCGGTCAACCTGACGGCGCGCCAAAAGGAACTCCTGCGCGAATTCGACGAGATCCAGGCGGACAACAACCCGCAGACCTCAGGATTCTTTCAAAAGATCAAAGGCTTCTGGGACGAGATGAAGGGCTGAGCCCCACTCTCCCCATACCCGTTGAAAGGCCCGGTGCGTCCGGGCCTTTTTCTTTAGACGCCGCAATCTCCGGAACCTCAGTGCGTTAACGCGATCTTCACGCTTTGGCGCGACTTTGGGGGCATGAGCCAGAATCGCGCCCTCTCCGAACCTCCTTTGCCGCTTTTCGCGGCGCCGCGCGATGATTGCGACGAGGTGGCGCCTGCCGTGCCGGTCGGCAATGGCGCCAATGGTGGCAAGCAGCCCAGCTATCTCTCGGATCACCGCGCGCGGCTACGCGAGCGCTTCATGCAGGGCGGCGCGGATGCCTTGCCCGATTACGAAATGCTCGAACTGGTGCTGTTTCGCGCCATTCCGCGTCAGGATGTCAAACCGCTGGCGCGCAAACTGCTCGAGGTCTTCGGGGATTTCAACCGCGTGCTTTCGGCCAATCCCGCCCGGTTGACCGAGATTTCCGGTGTCGGACCCGCGGTCATCCAAGAACTGAAAATCGTCGAAGCGGCGGCACAAAGGCTGGCGCGGTCGCGGGTCATCAACCGTCCGGCGCTGAGCGGTTGGGATGCGCTGCTCGACTATTGCCACACCACGATGGCCCATGCCGAGATCGAGCAATTCCGCGTGCTTTATCTCGACCGTAAGAACATCCTGATCGCGGACGAGCAGCAATCACGCGGTACGATCGACCATGTGCCGGTCTATCCGCGCGAGATAATACGCCGCGCCCTCGACATCAATGCAAGCGCACTGATCCTCGTGCACAACCACCCCTCGGGCGATCCCTCGCCCTCAGAGGCCGATATCACCATGACGCGCCGCATCGTGACGGCTGCCGAAACCATGGGCCTCGTGGTCCATGACCATATCATCATCGGAAAATCGCGCGAAATCAGCTTCCGGAGCGAGGGGTTGCTCTGACCGCCGTCCCGTCGTCGCGACCTGCGCGCGCCATCGAGTCGTTTTGCCCGATCCCCTCGCGCGGCACCGCCCCGGCACGGGATCGTGAAAGCCGCGTCATGGTAGCTCTTTACCCGCCGCTCACAGCCATAGCGCGAAATCGGAAACTGATAGCGCTAGCCTCATCCAAAAGGCGCAGCGAAAATCCCACACCTGCGCCCAATAGACCGCCCCCAAGGGCCGAGCGCGGCTGGACTGACACTGTTTTGATCGCTACAACCGCCCCGCGAGGGCTGCGTCTTGTGCGGCCCACAGTCGTATAGCCGCATAGCCCCAGGGGGGCAGAATTGGAGATCTGATCGTGTCCCACGCAGACGAACACGCAGGCGATCACGGCGCCACCCGGAGAGATTTTCTTTACTACGCGACGGCCGGTGCCGGCGCTGTCGCTACCGGTGCGGCCGCTTGGACCCTGATCAACCAGATGAACCCTTCGGCCGATGTGCAGGCGCTCAGCTCGATCCAAGTCGATATCAGCGGGGTCGAAACCGGCACCCAGCTGACCGTCAAATGGCTGGGCAAGCCCGTGTTCATCCGCCGCCGGACCGAAGACGAGATCAAGGCCGGCCGCGAGGTCGAACTCAACCAGCTGATCGACTCGGATGCCGAGAACGCCAACAAGCCCGGCGAACCTGCAACCGACCAGAACCGCTCGCTCGACGAGGCCGGTGAATGGCTGGTCATGATCGGCGTTTGCACCCATCTCGGCTGCGTGCCGATCGGCAACGGCGCCGGCGATTTCGGTGGCTGGTTCTGCCCGTGCCACGGCTCGCATTACGACACGGCGGGCCGCATCCGGAAAGGTCCTGCGCCGCAGAACCTGCATATTCCGGTCGCCGCTTTCGTCAACGATACCACCATCAAGCTGGGCTGAGGAGGCGCACATGGCTGGAATTCCCCACGACCATTACGAGCCCAAGACGGGTTTCGAACGCTGGCTTAACCGCCGCCTTCCCGTCGTCGGCCTGTTGTATGACACCCTGATGATCCCCACCCCGAAAAACCTGAACTGGTGGTGGATCTGGGGCATTGTTCTTGCATTCTGCCTCGTGTTGCAGATCGCGACCGGCATCGTTTTGGTGATGCACTACACCCCGCATGTCGACCTGGCCTTCTCGTCGGTCGAGCACATCATGCGCGACGTGAACGGCGGCTATATGCTGCGTTACATGCATGCAAACGGCGCGTCGCTGTTCTTCTTCGCGGTCTATATCCACATCTTCCGCGGCCTCTATTACGGCAGCTACAAAGCCCCGCGCGAGATCACCTGGATCGTCGGCATGATCATCTATCTGCTGATGATGGCGACCGCATTCATGGGCTATGTTCTGCCCTGGGGCCAAATGTCCTTCTGGGGCGCGACCGTGATCACCGGCCTCTTCGGCGCGATCCCGGGCATCGGCGAGCCGATCCAGACCTGGCTTCTGGGTGGTCCGGCCGTGGACAACGCCACGCTGAACCGCTTCTTCTCGCTGCACTATCTGCTGCCCTTCGTGATTGCCGCGCTTGTGATCGTCCACATGTGGGCCTTCCACACCACCGGCAACAACAACCCGACCGGCGTCGAAGTCCGCCGCACCTCGAAAGAGGAAGCCCAGAAAGACACCCTGCCCTTCTGGCCCTATTTCGTGATCAAGGACCTCGTTGGTCTGGCAGTCGTTCTGGTCGTCTTCTTCGCGATCGTCGGCTTCATGCCGAACTACCTCGGCCACCCCGACAACTACATCGAGGCGAACCCGCTCTCGACGCCCGCGCATATCGTTCCGGAATGGTACTTCCTGCCCTTCTACGCCATCCTGCGCGCCTTCACGGCCGACGTCTGGCTGGTGCAGCTGGTCAACTGGGCATCCTTCCGCATCATCGACGCGAAATTCTTCGGCGTTCTGGCGATGTTTGGTGCGATCATCGTCATGGCGCTGGTGCCGTGGCTGGATACGTCGCGCGTCCGTTCGGGCCGCTTCCGTCCGCAGTTCAAATGGTGGTTCTGGCTGCTCGCGATCGACTTCGTGGTGCTGACCTGGGTGGGCGCAATGCCGACCGAAGGCATCTACCCCTATATCTCGCTCGCCGGTGCAGCTTACTGGTTCGCCTATTTCCTCGTGATCCTGCCGATCCTCGGCGTGATCGAAAAGCCGCTGCCGATGCCGCAGACGATCGAGGAAGATTTCGACGCGCATTACGGCGCCAAAACCCATCCTGCCGAGTAAGGAGAGGCGACAATGACCATGAGAAACGTTTCGCTCACGGCGGTTGCAGCCCTGTCCGTTGCTTTGGCCGGTGGCGCGATGGCGCAGGACAACAGCACGGCAGCGGGCACTTCCGCTCCGGCCGGCTCCAGCTACCATAATGCCCAGACGGCTGCTCCGGCAGCCGAGGCCCCTGCCGCGGCAACCACCGAAGCCCCGGCAGAGGCGGCTCCGGCCGAAGCTGCACCCGCTGCGCAAGCAACTGAAGCACCGGCAGAGGCTCCGGCCGAAGCCGCGGCGCCTGAGGCTGCCGCTCCGGAAGCTCCGGCAGAGGCACCGGCTGCAGAGGCACCTGCTGCAGAGGCTCCCGCTGTCGAGGCTCCGGCCACGACCGCACCGGCAGAAGCAGCAGAGCCTGCGGCAGAAGCTCCGGCAGAGGCAGCCCCTGCCGAAGCGGAAGCCCCCGCAGCCGAGGCACCCGCCGAGGCGACTCCGGCCGAAGCAGCACCCGCCGAGCCGGCTCCGGCTGAGGCAGCACCCGCTGAAGCAGCACCGGCTGAGGCAGCACCCGCTGAAGCAGCACCGGCAGAGCCCGCAGCAGAGGCTCCGGCCGAAGCTGCAGCCGAGGCACCTGCAGCGGCAGCGGCAGAAGAGGCACCCGCCGCTTCGCACGAAGCCGCCCATATCGAAGACATCGCTTTCAGCTTCGAAGGTCCGTTCGGCACCTTCGACCAGCACCAGCTGCAGCGCGGTCTTCAGGTCTACACCGAGGTCTGCTCGGCCTGCCACGGTCTGACCTATGTGCCGCTGCGCACGCTGCATGACGCCAACGGTCTCGGCCTGCCCGAAGACCAGGTGCGCGCCTATGCCGCCAACCTGACCATCATCGATGCGGAAACCGGCGAGGAGCGTCCGCGCATCCCGACCGACCACTTCCCGACCGTGCCCCACGCCGACGGCATGGGTCCGGACCTGTCGCTGATGGCCAAGGCACGCGCGGGCTTCCACGGCCCCTACGGCACCGGCCTGTCGCAGCTGTTCAACGGCATCGGCGGACCGGAATACATCCATGCGGTTCTCACCGGCTATAACGGCGAGACCAAGGATGAGGCCGGCAGCACCTTCTATCACAACTCGGCTTTCGCGGGGAATTGGATCGCGATGCCCTCGCCGCTGAGCGAAGGTTCCGTGACCTATGAAGACGGCACCGAAGCGACTGTCGACCAGATGGCACAGGACGTTGCCGCCTTCCTGATGTGGACCGCAGAGCCCAAGCTCATGGACCGCAAACAGGTCGGTTTCGTCTCGGTCCTGATGCTGCTCGTGCTGACGGTCCTGCTTTACCTGACCAACAAGCGCCTGTGGTGGTCGGTCAAGCACCGCGACGAAAAGCAACAGTAACGCAATACGCGACGACTGATTGGAACGCGCCCTCCGGGGCGCGTTCCGCATTTCGGCAACTGGACAAATCAGACCAGTGCAAGCCAGATAGCGACGCCGGACAAAAGGCAGGGACCTGACATGACGATTTACAATCTCGGCTCGATCAATATCGACCACATCTATCGCCTCGATCACCTGCCCCGCGCCGGAGAGACGCTGGCCTCGCGCAACTACGGGCTCGGGCTCGGCGGCAAGGGCGCGAACCAATCGGTCGCGGCAGCCCGTGCCGGCAGCAGGACGGTCCATCTCGGCGCGATGTCGCAAGGCGACGACTGGGTGATCGAGCGGCTGCGCGGCGCGGGCGTCGATACCTCCGGGATCGCGCGGATGGCGGAGGTGCCGACCGGCCATGCCATCATCCTCGTCGACGAGGATGGCGAGAATTCGATCATCCTGCATGGCGGCGCGAACCACGCGATCGAGCGAAGCCAGCTCGACCGCACGCTTTCGACCATCACTTCCGACGACATCTTGCTGATGCAGAACGAAACCGCCCTGCAATACGAGGCCGCGCGCCGCGCGCACGAGGCGGGCGCGAAGGTCATCTATTCCGCCGCCCCCTTTTCGATCGAGGCGCTCGAGGCGGTGATCGCACAGGTCTCGATCATCGCGCTCAATACGATCGAGGCGCGCGATCTCTTCGAGAAACTGGGCGAGGATCTTCCGGTCGAGGGCCTGCTGATCACCCATGGCGCCGAGGGTGCCGAGTACCGCGATCTGCGCGCGGGCAAGACCTACCGCCAAAGCGCCTTCAAGGTCGTGGCGGTGGATACCACCGGCGCGGGCGATTGCTTCGCCGGCTGGTTCGCCGCAGGGCTTGACCGCGGCGAAGATTACCCGACCGCACTGCGCCATGCAGCTGCGGCCGCCGCGGTTCAGGTCACGCGCAAAGGCGCGGGCGATGCCATGCCCGAGCGCGGCGAGGTCATGGCCTTCCTGCAGGCGCAATCATGATTGCGGGGCGACTGAGCGGCCCTGCGACTTGTTCCCCGCCTCCGGCAATCCTATGTCTTGAACCATGAAGATTCCGTTTCTTTCCAAGAAAAAACCCGCCATCGCCATCGTCCGCCTTCAGGGCACGATCGGCATGGGCTCGCGCGGCGGCCCCTCGCTCTCGGATGCGGGTATCGGCCCCGTCCTCGAACGCGCCTTCCGCCGCCGCAAACCGCTTGCCGTGGCGCTTGCGATCAATTCGCCCGGCGGCTCTCCGGTGCAGTCGAGCCTGATCGGCGCGCGCATCCGCCGCCTCTCCGAGGAAACCAAGGTTCCGGTCTATGCTTTCGTCGAGGATATGGCGGCCTCGGGCGGCTATTGGCTTGCCAGCGCCGCCGACGAGATCTGGGCCGATGAAAGCTCGGTTCTGGGTTCGATCGGGGTGATCTCGGCCGGCTTCGGTTTTTCCGAACTGATCGGGCGCTACGGGATCGAGCGCCGCGTCCATACCGCCGGCCGCTCCAAGTCGATGATGGATCCCTTCCGTCCCGAAACCCCCGAGGATGTCGCGCGCGTCAACCAGTTGCTCGAGCCGATCCACGAGGCCTTCAAGGCCCAGATCCGCAAGCGTCGCGGCAGCAAGCTGCCCGAAGGGCGCGATCTCTTCACCGGAGAGATCTGGGTCGGCCAGCAGGCGGTCGATCTGGGGCTGGCCGACGGGATCGGCCATCTGATCCCCAGAATGCAGGCGCTTTACGGCAAGGACGTCCGTTTCCTGAACTACGGCCAAAAAGTGTCGATGCTGCGCCGTTTCGGCCTTTCGGCCGATGATTTCATCGAGGCGGCCGAGCGGCGCACCCTGACCACGCAATTCGGGATCGGCGGCTGATGCTCAAGATTGTTTTGACCTTCCTGCTGATCATGGTTGCGATGGCACTGATCGCGGGACCGGGCGTGCGGCGCGCGATCGCCAAAATTCTGGGCCTGCGCTGGCCCCGCTGACAGCAAGAGGACGATATGACGGCATTGGTGACGGGCGCCGGAAAACGGCTTGGCAAGGCGATCGCGCTTTATCTTGCAGGGCGCGGCCATGATGTCGCGATCCATTTCAACGGCGCGCGCGACGAGGCCGAGGCAACCGCCGCCGAGGCCCGTGCCCTTGGCGTGCGGGCCAAGATCTTTCAGGCCGATCTGATCGATCTCGACCAATGCGAGGCGCTGATGCCTGCGGTGAATGCCGCGCTGGGGCAGGTCTCGGTTCTGGTCAACAATGCCTCGGTCTTCGAATACGACAACATCCACAGCGCGACGCGCCGCAATTGGGACCGCCATATGGGCTCCAACCTGCGCGCGCCCTTCATCCTGACGCAGGCTTTCGCCGCCCAGGCCCCCGAAGCCGCGTTCGAGGAGGGCGAGCCGTTGGCGCAGGGGTTGATCATCAATATGGTCGATCAGCGCGTGCTCAAGCCGACGCCGGAGTTCATGACCTATTCGCTTGCCAAAGCCGGTCTGTGGGCCCTGACCAAGACCGCGGCGCAGGCTTTGGCCCCGGCGATCCGCGTCAATGCGATCGGCCCCGGCCCGACGGTTCAGGGCACGCGCCAATCGGCCGAGCATTTCGCCCGCCAGCGCGCCGCCACCATCCTCGAGCGCGGCGCGGATGCCTCCGACATCGTCGCGGCGGTGGGCTATCTTCTGGATGCGCGCGCGGTCACGGGGCAGCTGATTTGCGTCGATGGCGGCCAGCATCTGGGCTGGAAAACCCCCGATATCCTTGGCGTGGAATAGGTGCGCCTTGCCGCGGACGCTTTACCCCTGCGGCAAGTTGTACACTGGCGCTGAGGCCTTAACACAACATTCACTGTTTTTTATTTGGATTCAGCAGACTGGGAGAGGCAGATAAAATATCTATCGTTTTCAATAGCTTATTTTAATGCCTAAATTTTAAGCAAATCGCGAGAAGTCCCATGAATCCTATGAATCGAGCCGAAGCCAACAGATTCTCCACCAACTTATCCACAGAAACCGTGGATAGGATTCAGGTTGATCTTATGGTCCGGAACAGGCAGCCCCGATGAGAATCACCTTTAACGCGAAATGACCAATTTGCCCCCCTCGCCAGCGCCGGCCAAAACCGGCCATGAGTTGATCTATGACTATTTGAAAACGCTGGACTCTTCGCCCGGCGTCTACCGGATGCTCGATCATCAGGGTGCGATTCTTTATGTCGGAAAAGCCCGCAATCTCAAAATGCGGGTCTCGAATTATGCCCGTCTGACCGGCCATTCGGCGCGGATCGCGCGGATGATCAGCGAGACCGCCTCGATGATGTTCCTGACGACGCGCACCGAAACCGAGGCGCTGCTTCTCGAACAAAACCTCATCAAGCAGCTCAAGCCGCGCTACAACGTTCTGCTGCGCGACGACAAAAGCTTTCCCAATATCCTTGTCGCGAAATCCCACCCCTTCGCGCAGATCAAGAAGCATCGCGGCGCGAAATCGGAAAAGGGCGACTATTACGGCCCCTTCGCCAGCGCGGGCGCGGTGAACCGCACGCTCAACCAGCTGCAGCGGGTGTTCCAGCTGCGCTCGTGCACCGATGCGACCTTCCAGTCGCGCACGCGGCCGTGCCTGCTGTTCCAGATCAAGCGCTGCTCGGGCCCCTGCGTCGGGCGGATCGGGCTCGAGGATTACCAAGGGCTGGTCTCGGATGCCGAGCGCTTCCTTCAGGGAAAATCGACCCGCATCCAGGCCGATCTCGCGACCGAGATGAACCTCGCGTCGGAGGCGATGGAGTACGAGCGCGCGGCGGCCCTGCGCGACCGCATCAAGGCGCTGACCACGGTGCAATCGGTGCAGGCGATCAACCCGCGCGGGGTCTCCGAGGCGGATGTGATCGCGCTATACATGGATGGCGGTCAGGCCTGCGTTCAGGTCTTCTTCATCCGCGGCAACCAATCCTGGGGCAACCGCGATTTCTATCCCAAGCTGAACGGCGTCGAATCCGCCGACGAGGTGATGCAGGCTTTTCTCGCACAGTTCTACGACGGCAAAGTGCCTCCGCGCATGATCCTGCTTAGCCACGGGATCGAGGACCCCGACCTCATGTCCCAGATCCTGACCGAAAAGGCCGGTCGCCGCGTCGTCATCGGCGTACCCCTGCGTGGCGAAAAGGCCGAGCTGGTCGAGAATGCCCTGCGCAACGCGCGCGAATCCCTTGCGCGGCGGATGTCGGAAAGCGCGACGCAACTGCGCCTGCTCGAAGGTCTGGCCGAGAAGTTCGATCTGCCCGGCCCGCCGCGCCGGATCGAGATCTACGACAACAGCCATATTCAGGGCACCAATGCGGTCGGCGGCATGGTCGTGGCGGGGCCGGACGGCTGGATGAAGAGCCAGTACCGCAAGTTCAACATCAAAGGCACCGAGATCACGCCAGGCGACGATTTCGGCATGATGAAAGAGGTTCTGACGCGGCGCTTTGCCCGTCTGCTCAAGGAAGATCCCGACCGTCAGAGCGAGGCATGGCCCGACCTTCTGCTGATCGACGGCGGTGCGGGTCAGGTCTCTGCGGTGCACGAGATCCTCGCCGAATTGGGGGTCGAGGATGTGCCGATGGTCGGCGTCGCCAAAGGCGTCGACCGCGATCACGGCAAAGAGGAATTCCACCGTTTCGGCGAGCGGCCCTTTGCGCTCGCGATGAACGATCCGGTGCTCTACTTCGTCCAGCGCATGCGCGACGAGGCCCATCGTTGGGCCATCGGTACCCATCGTGCCAAACGCGCCAAATCGACAATGGCCAATCCTCTGGACGAAATCGCGGGCGTCGGCGCCTCGCGCAAACGCGCGCTACTGGCGCATTTCGGCAGCGCCAAAGCGGTGAGCCGCGCGGGTCTGCCCGATCTCATGGCCGTCGACGGCATCAGCGAATCGCTGGCGCAGAAGATCCATGACCATTTCAACGGAGACTGAGATGGCGCAATTCCCCGACCTGTTCGCAGGCCCATCCTCAGGCCGCTCCGCGAGCCTGCCCCTGACCGCCGCCCTGCCCGAGGAGACCTTCCGTTTCATCGCGCTCGACGTCGAGACCTCGTGCAGCGATTCGGCCAGCATCTGCCAGATCGGACTGGCCTGCGTGCGCTTCGACGCCTCGATCGTGACGCTTTCGAGCTATCTCGACCCCGAAATGCCCTTCAGCAGCTTCAATACCCGCATCCACGGGATCAAAGCCGCGACCGTGCGCGGCGCACCGCTTTTCGGGCAGCTTTTCCCCGCGATCCTGCCGCTTCTGGCGCGCCATCCGCTGGTCCAGCACAGCAGCTTCGACCGCCGCGCCATTCTGGCGGCCTGCGCCCATCACGGCCTTGCCGCGCCCGCGCTCGACTGGACCGACAGCGTCACCATCGCGCGCCGCGCCTGGCCCGAGCTGAAAGGCAATGGCGGTCACGGTCTGGGCAATCTCAAACAGGTGCTCGATCTGTCCTTCGATCACCATGACGCGGGCGAGGATGCCCGTGCCGCCGCGATGGTCGTCCTGCGCGCCGAGGCCCATCTGGGCAAGGCGATGATCCCTGCGCCTTCCAAAACCGGCTCAGGAGCCGGCACAGCAACAGGCGCATCCGGCGGCAGGACGCGCCAATTCCGCCCGTCCCTTCACAGCCGCGCCATGAGCGGTGCGGGCCCCCTTTCCCCCGCCCGCCAATCGGACTAGCTTTACGCCATGCGCTGGACCTTGCCCAATACCCTGACCCTGCTGCGTCTGATCGCAGCGCCGCTCGTGCCGCTGATGTTTTTCTGCTTCAGCCGGCCCTTTGCGGATTTCGCAGCGCTCGCGCTGTTTCTGATCGCCGCCGTGACCGATTGGTTCGACGGCTATCTCGCACGCGCCTGGAAGCAGGAAAGCCGCTTCGGCGCCGCGATGGACCCGATTGCCGACAAGGCGATGGTGGTGATCGCGCTGGTGGTCATCACCGGCTATTCCGGCATGAACCCCTGGCTCATCCTGCCCGCAACCGTGATTCTCTTCCGCGAGGTTTTTGTCTCGGGGCTGCGCGAATTTCTGGGCGCCAATGCCAGCAAGCTCAAGGTCACCAAGATCGCCAAATGGAAGACGACCTTCCAGATGGTTGCGATCTCGGTCCTCTTTCTGGGTACCGGCCTCAACTATTACGAAACCGGCCATCCGCCGCTGGTTGGCGAAGCCTCGCTGCCCTGGTCGGACAATTGGTCGGATCTCGCCACGCAGGCCGGACTTGTGCTGATCTGGATCGCAGCCGTTCTGACGGCGATCACCGGCGCGGATTACTTCATCAAGGCCATGCCCTATCTGCGTGACCGCGATGCAGCTTGATCTCCTCTACTTCGCCTGGATCCGCGAACGGATCGGCGTACCGCGCGAACGGATCGAGACGCAGGCCGCCACCATCCGCGACCTGATCGAGCAGTTGCGCGCGATGGACGACTGGCATGCCGCCGCTCTGGCCGATCTCTCGGCGGTACGCGTGGCGCTGGATCAGGAGCTTTCCGATCTCGACAGCCCGATCGCGGGCGTGCGCGAGGTTGCCTTCTTTCCCCCGATGACGGGCGGCTGAGATGTCGGCGCGCGTTCAGACCGAAAGCTTCGATCTTGCCGCAGAACTGGCGGGCTTCGGCGCGGATGCCGGTGCGGTCGTGACTTTTCAGGGCCTCGTGCGCAGCGAGGACGGCCGGCTGACCGCGCTCGAACTCGAACACTACCCCGGCATGACCGAAAAGGCGTTGACCCGCTTCGGCGAGGAAGCCGCCGCCCGTTTCGGGCTGAGCGACTGGCGCATCATCCACCGCTACGGCACCCTCGCCGTCGGCGAGACGATCATGATGGTGGCCTGCGCCGCGCGCCACCGCGCCGATGCTTTCGACGGCGCCATGTATCTGATGGACTGGCTGAAATCGCGCGCCCCGTTCTGGAAGCGCGAAATCACCGCCGACGGCCCCGGCGAATGGGTCGATGCCAAGGACACCGACGAGGCCGCCCTGAGCCGCTGGTAGCACAGGAAAGTTGCAATCAGCGGCCCCGAGCCTCATATAGACCCCTGACTGACCGAGAGCGCGGAGCGCATATGACCTATCTGGATTTCGAAAAACCCCTCGCCGATATCGAAGGCAAGGCCGAGGAGCTTCGCAGCCTGGCCCGCAAAGGCGAAGGCGTTGATCTGGAAAAAGAAGCAGCCGCCTTGGACAAGAAGGCCGGCGATATGTTGCGGGACCTTTACAAGAATCTCGATCCCTGGCGCAAAACGCTGGTGGCGCGTCACCCGGACCGCCCCCATTGCTCGGATTACATCGCGCAGCTCTTCAACGAATATACGCCCCTCGCAGGCGACCGCGCCTTTGGCGAGGATCACGCGGTTCTGGGCGGTCTGGCGCGTTTCAACGATGCGCCCTGCGTCGTGATCGGCCACGAAAAGGGCAATGACACCAAGTCGCGGATCTTCCGCAATTTCGGCATGGCCCGCCCCGAAGGCTACCGCAAAGCCGTGCGCCTCATGGATCTGGCCGACCGGTTCCGCCTGCCCGTCATCACGCTGGTCGATACCGCCGGCGCCTATCCGGGCAAGGGCGCGGAAGAGCGCGGCCAGTCCGAGGCGATTGCGCGTTCGACGGAAAAATGCCTCCAGATCGGCGTACCTTTGGTGACCGTCGTCATCGGTGAAGGCGGCTCGGGCGGGGCTGTGGCCTTTGCCGCGGCAAACCGCGTCGCGATGCTGGAGCATTCGATCTATTCGGTGATCTCGCCCGAGGGCTGCGCCTCGATCCTGTGGAAGGATTCCAACAAGATGAAAGAGGCCGCCGAGGCCCTTCGTCTGACTGCACAGGACCTCAAAAAGCTGGGCGTGATCGACCGCATCATTTCCGAGCCGGTGGGTGGCGCACAGCGCGCCCCCGCAGATGCGATTGCTGCCGTCGGCCGCGAAATCACCGCGATGCTGGCGGAAATGGCCGAGATGAAACCTGCCGAGCTGATCAAGGATCGCCGTCAGAAATTCCTCAACATGGGCTCCAAGGCCCTCGCGGGCTAGGCCGGAGCGCTCGCGGCCTTACCGGCCCGAACCTTGCCTTTTCGACGTCACCCGAGGCCTTTCGGGTGACGTTTTCTTTTGCGCGCTGCGGGGATCAAAAGGCCGCGGCACCGGCCTCGGCCACGCTTTGATCCTGCTCGCCCGAGCCGCCGCTGACCCCGACCGCCCCCACCACGCGGCCCTTCTGGCGCAAGGGAATACCGCCAGCAAAGATCATGATGCGGCCGTCGTTCGAGTTGTGGATGCCGTAGAACTGCTGGCCGGGCTGGCTGTTGTCGCCCAGATCCTTGGTCGTGATGTCGAAGGCCCGCGCCGTGAAGGCCTTGTTGATCGAGATGTCGATACTGCCCAGCCAAGCGCCGTCCATGCGGATGTGGCTGACAAGATTTCCGCCCTCGTCGACCACCGCGATATTGCAGGGTTGGCCGATCTCTGCGGCCTTGGCTTCGGCTGCGGCAATCACGCGGCGGGCATCACTCAAAGTAACCATGATAAAAACTCCTCGACAAAATGGGGCGCGGGAACAGGGCAGCTCCGCAGGACAGGAGCGTCCGCCAACAAGCGGATGCAGCACTTGCCTCCCCACGTTTTCCCGCGCCACTGCCCAAACGCGAGGCCCCGCTTGCGGGGTTCCCGCCCATACCCCTTATGTCTGATAGACGACTTGCGCCGTCCCGCCGCCTCGGGCAGGTTGACCGCATTCCGAGAGAGGCCCCCATGTTCCCCATCCGCGACCACAACCCCTCCCTCACGACGCCCTATGTCACCCGAACGCTGGTGTTTGCCAATATCGTGATCTTCCTGCTGACCGAGCCTTGGGCGGGCGGGATGGTGGGGCTTTGGGTCGAATGGGCGCTTTACCCGATCGCGATCATGCAGGGCTCGTATCTGTGGGGCCTCATTACGCATATGTTCCTGCATGCGGGCATCATGCATATCGCGGGCAATATGCTGTTTTTGTGGATTTTCGGGGATAATCTCGAGGACCAGATGGGGCACCTGCCCTTCCTGCTCTTCTATCTCGCCTGCGGGCTGGTTGCGGCCGCAGCGCAGATCGCGGTCGATCCGTGGTCGGATGTGCCGATGGTCGGGGCCTCGGGGGCGATCGCGGGGGTGATGGGGGGCTATCTGCTGCTGTTCCCCAAAGCGCGCGTCGATGTTCTCGCGCTGATCATCGTCTTCATCCGCATCTTCACCATTCCGGCATGGGTCATGCTGACGGTCTGGCTCGGGCTTCAGCTGGTGATGGGTGTGCTCGCCACGGGCGGGGACGGCGTCGCCTATTGGGCGCATAACGGCGGCTTTGTCGCCGGTCTGGTGCTGGCCTTCCCGCTGTTCCTGCGCCTCGGCGGCACGGCCTTTTGGCGCGAGAACCGCGGCCGCCCGCCCCATGCCCCGATCGACTACCAGCAAAGCCGCGTGCCGACGGTGCGCCGTTAAGCCCGCCCCCGGCTGCCTGCTCCGCCAGCGCTCAAGCGGCCTTGATGCCGCGCGACATATGGCGCTTGCCGGCAAAGCCTGCTGCGCGCTCGACCGCGAATCCCGCCGACTGCAGCGCACGCCGCACATGGCCAGCCGCGGTATAAGTCGCGAATGTGCCATTCGGGGCGGTATGGTGCCCGACCTCGAACATCAGCTCCTCGCCCCACATCTCGGGATTTTTGGCCGGAGAGAAGCCGTCAAGAAACCAGGCATCGGCCTTCTCGTCCCAAGCCGGAAGGGTCTCGCGGACATCGCCGATGATCACGCGGGCGTGGACATGGCCGAGTTGGAACTCCACCGCAGGCCATGCGGCGCAGAGTTCTTGCGACAATGCCCCGATCCCCGTGAAGGCCTGATGGGCGCGCGCCAATTCCTCGCGCGTCATCGGGAAGCCCTCGAACGAGGTGAAGCGCACCGGCACGGTCGCGATCTCGGCCAAGGCAATCAGGTTGAGGCCGGTGCCGAAACCCAGCTCGGCGAGATGGAAGCCTTCGACCAGCCGCGCCGGCAGATCGTTTCCGGCGAGAAAGACATGGCGCGTCTCGTCGAGACCGCCGTTCAAGCTGAAATAGGGGTCGTCGAACTGGTTTGAAACGGGGATGATCCCGTCCTTCCATGACAGACCTCTCTGGTCGCCGTCGCTCATTGGGTTTACTCCGCTTTACTCGGCAGATGCGGCGGAGACGGGGAAATGACAAGAGCCAAGATCGTGACGTTGGCCGGAGCGGGCATTTTCGGCCTCTCCTGCGCATGGGAGATCTTGCGGCGCGGCGGCGCGGTCAGGGTCGTCGAGGCCGAACGGATCGGCGCGGGCTCCAGCGGGGGCACGGTCGGCGCGCTTGCGCCCCATGCCCCCGAGAACTGGAACGAAAAGAAACAGGTCCAGCTGGAGGCGCTGGTCGGCGCCGAAAGCTGGTGGCACGAGATCGAGGATGCCGGCGGACGGGCATCGGGCTATGGCCGCACGGGACGGCTCCAGCCGGTCGCCGCCGCCAGCCTGCCCCGCATCGCCGAGCGCATCGCGGGCGCGGGCAAGCATTGGCCCGCTTGGGCGCGGATGGAGATCTTGCGCGAATCCGGCGCGGCTCTGGTCCCCGAAAGCCCAGACGGGCTGTGGCTTTACGACAATCTGACCGCGCGGCTGCACCCAAGGCTCGCGCTGGCCGCGCTGGCCGCGGCGGTCACCGCCAAAGGCGGCGAGATCGTGACGGGCACCGCGCTTGACGGTGCCGCATCCGAACAGCCCGTGGTGTGGGCCACCGGCGCGGCAGGGCTCGCGGCTTTCGGCGGCAATGGCGTCAAGGGCCAGTCGGCGCTTTTGGCTTTTGCCGCCCCCGATGCGCCGCAGGTCTTTGCCGATGCGCTCCATATCGTGCCGCATGTCGACGGGTCCGTCGGGATCGGCTCGACCTCGGAACGCGAGGTCGCGTCTTTGGAAACCGATGCCCAGCTTGATGCCTTGTGCGACAAGGCCGTGGCGATCTGCCCCGCCCTTGCCTCTGCGCCGGTCGTCGATCGTTGGGCAGGCATCCGCCCCCGCGCCAAATCCCGCGCACCGCTGATCGGACCCTGGCCCGGACGCGAGGGGCATTTCGTGGCCAACGGCGGCTTCAAGATCGGCTTCGGCATGGCGCCGGCCGTGGCGCGGATGGTCGCCGATCTCGTCCTCGAGGGCCGCGACACCATCCCCGAGGGCTTTCACAGCTGAGCCCTTCAGGGCAGTGGCGAGACCCCGATCAACGGTGCATGCAGCGCATAGAGCCCGCCCCAAAGCACCAGCCAGATCACGAGGCGGCGCGGCGTTGGCGCCAGTTTGCGCGGCAGACCCGCCCGCACCAGACCACCGAGCGCATAGGCCAGAAGCAGGCCGAAAAGCAGCAAATGCGCGAGATCTCCGTTCGCGACGAGGTGGGCGGTGGCCCAAAGTGCAAAGCCGCATAGCACGCCCGAAAGGCCGCCGGTCGCCCCGAGAAAAAGCGCCAAAGGCATCGCCAGATTGACGAGCCAGCGCATCGACCCCGTTTGCGCCCAAAGCGGCACGAAGGGCGCGCGGCCCGCAGCCGTGACCAGCCAGTACAGCAGGCCAAGCGACAGCAGGCTGTAAAGCACGAGATAGGCCCCGCGCCCCAAGCGCGCGACCAGTGCACCGCGAAAGCGCATCGGCAGGATATGGGCACCCAGAAAGGCCGCGCCTGCCAGCAGGAATTCCGACCAAGCCATCATGGCGCGACGCTAGCCTGCGCCTCGCGGCAGGGCAATGCGATTGACGCGGGGACCGTCTGGGGCAAGATGGCGCAAAAGAGGAGCCCTTGCATGTCCCGCCTTCAGACAGCTTTCGATGCAATCGATCAGGCCAATGCCGCCGACCCCACGACCTCCGAAGGCGCGCCCGACGCCCTGCTTTACGGCCAGCGCATGAGCGCCGAGCAGGAGCTTTTGTATCCCGCGGCCTCCGAGCCCTTGCGCATCGCCTGTCGCGGCCAGCATATCGAGCGCTGGACCCTGCCGCGCGCCGATTTCCCGATGGATCGCGCGGGCTATCTTGCCTGGCGCACCGAACAGGGCCGTCGTCACGCCGACCGCGTGGCCGCGATCATGCAGGCGGCGGGTTACAGCGCCGAAGAGGTCGCCCATGCCGAGAAAATGCTGACCAAACAGGGGATCAAGCGCGACGACGACGTGCAGGCGCTCGAGGACGTCGCCTGTTTCACCTTCATCCGCTGGTATATGGGCCCCTTCGCGGGCACCCGCTCGCCCGAGGAAATGGAGCGGATCGTCGCCAAAACCGCGCGCAAAATGTCCGCGACGGCTCGGGAACGGGCGCTGCGCGACTTCGACATCCCCGAGCCCTTCGCCGCAGCCTTTCGCGAATGAGCCGCGCTCTTTGCCTCCGGCGGGGATATTTGGGCATGAAAGATCGGGGCTGAGCGGATGGCGCGGCCGGTTCTGATTGTGGCCCATGGCCAACCGGGCGATCCCGCCCCCCAGCAGGCCGCGATCGAGGCGATGGCCGCCCGTGTCAGCGCGCTTTTGCCCGCGCATGAGGTCTGCGGCGCGACGCTTGCCGCCGAGGGGGCCTTGGCGCGGGGCATCCGCGACGAGGCCTTGGTCTATCCGCTGTTCATGGCGGGCGGTTGGTTCACGCGGGTCGAACTGCCGCGCAGGCTCGGGCTCCTTGGGGCGCGCGGTCTCGTGGTTTTGCCGCCCTTTGGGGCCGATCCCGGCCTGCCGGCACTGGCGCGCGAGCAGCTAGCGGCCTGTGCCGGTTCCGAGGGTTGGCCCCTCTCCGAGGTTGCGGTCCTGATCGCGGCGCATGGATCGGGGCGTTCGCGCGCGCCCTCGCAAGCGGCTTGTGATCTGGCGCAAAAGCTTGCGGCCCATCTCGGCAGCATCCGCTGCGGCTTTATCGAGGAGGCGCCGTTACTGGCCGATCAAGCGCGGGGGCTTGGGACGCGCGCGATCTGCCTGCCCTTTTTCGCGACCGAGGCCGGACATGTCACCGAGGATTTGCCCCAAGCCATGGAAGCGGCGGGTTTCGCGGGGCGCGTCCTGCCGCCCTTGGGGCTTGCGCCCGAAGTGCCGCGGATGATTGCCGCCGCCGTCAGGCGTGGCGGGTGAGCGGGACGGGCAAGCCTTCGGTCCATCCGGCCGCGCAACAGATCGCGCGGCTTTATCACGAACATGCCGCTGTCTGGCACGAGCTGCGCGACACCAGCCTGTTCGAACGGCCTTGGCTCGACGCTTTCCGCGCGGCGCTGCCGGTGGAAGGCGCGGCGCGGATCCTTGATCTCGGTTGCGGCTCCGGCCTGCCGGTTGCTGCCGAAATGATCGTGCGGGGGCACAGGATTACCGGCCTCGATGCCGCGCCTGCCATAGTCGCATCGGCGCGGGCGCGGTTTCCTGCGCAGGAATGGCGGGTCGGCGACATGCGTGTGCCCGCCTTGCATGGGCCCTTCGACGGCATCATCGCCTGGCACAGTTTTTTCCACCTGCCCCCCGATGACCAACGCGGGATGTTCGGGACCTTCGCCCGCCTTGCCGCCCCGCGCGCGGCCCTGATCTTTACCAGCGGGCCGGCCGGGGGCGAGGCGATCGGCCGCTTTCAGGGCGAGGCACTTTATCACGCGAGCCTTGATCCCGAAGAATACCGCGCGCTTTTGTCCGCGCACGGCTTCGTCGTTCTGGACCACCGCGCCGAGGATCCGGCTTGCGGCGGCGCGACCGTTTGGCTGGCCAAGCGCGCATGAAAAAGGCGGCCGATGCCGCCAGTTTCGATCCGTCATCAGTCCCGATCAGACGCCAAGGCACCAGCGCATCACGGCTTTCTGGGCATGGAGGCGGTTCTCGGCCTCGTCGAAGACAACCGAATTCGGGCCGTCCATGACCGCGCTCGTGACCTCTTCGTCGCGATGGGCGGGCAGGCAATGCATGAACAGGGCATCGGGTTTGGCATGGACCATCAGGGCCTCGTTGACCTGATAGGCGCGCAGCTGGTTGTGGCGACGCTCTTTGGCCGATTGCGGATCATGCATCGAAACCCAGGTATCGGTCACGACCAGATCGGCGCCTTCGACCGCCTTGACGGGGTCACGCTCGATCTCGACCTTGACGCCTTGGCCGCGGGCGAAGTCGACCCAGACCTGCTCGGGGTCAAGCGTCGGCGGGCCGGTGAAGGTGAAATCGAAGCCGAACTGGCCCGCCGCCTGCATGAGGCTGGCGCAGACATTGTTGCCGTCGCCCGACCAGACCACTTTCTTGCCCGCGATCGAACCGCGATGCTCCTCGTAGGTGAGGATGTCGGCCATGATCTGGCAGGGATGGGTGCGGTTGGTCAGCCCGTTGATCACCGGCACGCTGGCATGTTCGGCCATTTCCTGAAGCGTCGCTTCCTCGAAGGTGCGGATCATGATCATGTCGACGAAACGCGAGAGCACGCGGGCGGTATCGGCGATCGTCTCGCCATGGCCCAGCTGCAGATCGGCCCCCGAGAGGATCATGGTCTGGCCGCCAAGCTGGCGCACGCCGACATCGAAGCTCACACGCGTCCGGGTCGAGGGCTTTTCGAAGATCAGCGCCACCATGCGGTTCTTCAGCGGCAGATCGTCGTCGGGCGCACCTTTTGGGCGGCCGTTGCGGGCATCCTTCATCCGGCGCGCGCTATCGATCATGGCCCGCAGATCGGCCTTACCGGTGGTGTGGATGTCGAGGAAACTGTTCATGCTTTTGAAACTTTCGGCTTAACCCCGCGAGCCAATCAGGGATGCGGGGGGCAGGTCAAGAGGGGGGAACGCAAAAAGCGCGATCTGCTGCGCGCGCTTCATCGGAGGCGCGTCAGAATCGCGGCGGCGGCGGCATCTTGCGCCACACAGAACCCCATGGCGGCGACGCAGGCATTGCGGCGCGGGCGGATGACGGAAAGTCGGGATTTGGGCGGGAGGCGCGTCACGCCGTCCCGCAGTTGCAGGCCGCGCGGCAAGGCGCGGCGCATGGCTTCAGCCGCCCGCGAGCCGCCCGCCCCAAGGGGCAGAGCGGCAAGCGGTGCGGGGCTGAGGCCGCATTCAGGCATGGCAGCTCGCCGCGGCACGATCGAGACGGGCGACCGCCTCGGCAATATCCTCGTCCGAGATATTGAGGGGCGGCAGCAGCCGCAGGGTGTTGTCGGCGGCCGGCACCGTCAGGATTTGCTGGTCGTAACCCGCTTTGACCAGATCGACCGGCGCGATCTTGGTCCGAAGACCCAGCATCAGACCCTGCCCGCGCACCCCTTCGAGCACGTCGGGATGGGCAGCGACCAGAGCCTCGAGCTTTTGACGGAAGAGACCCGCCTTGCGGTTCACTTCGGCGAGGAAGTCGGGGGTCGCGACGATTTCCATGACGCGCAGGCCGACGGCCGCGCCAAGCGGGTTGCCGCCATAGGTCGAGCCATGCGTGCCCGCAACCATGCCTTTCGCGGCGCGCTCGCTTGCCAGAACCGCACCCAGCGGGAAGCCGCCGCCGATGCCTTTCGCGACCATCATGATATCGGGCGCGATCCCCGCATATTCATGCGCGAAGAGCTTGCCGGTCCGGCCCATACCCGATTGCACCTCGTCGAGAACCAGCAGCGCGCCGGTCTCGTCGCAAAGCTCGCGGATGAATTTGAGATCGGCATCGGGCAGCGGGCGGATGCCGCCTTCGCCCTGAATGGGCTCCAGCATGATGGCGGCGGTCTTGTCCGAGACGGCCGCTTTCAGCGCCGCCATATCGCCCCAGGGCAGCGTGCGGAAGCCGGGCATCAGCGGACCGAAGCCCTTGGTCATCTTTTCCGAACCCGAAGCCGCGATCGCGCCGGTCGAGCGGCCGTGGAAGGCGCCCTCGAAGGTCAGGATCTCGATCCGCTCGGGCTGGCCTTCGCTGTCCCAGAACTTGCGCACCATCTTGATGGCCAGCTCGGCGGCCTCGGTGCCGGAATTGGTGAAGAACACCGTATCGGCAAAGGTCTTTTCGACCAGAAGATCGGCCAGCTTTTCCTGCTCGGGGATGTGGTAGAGGTTCGAGACATGCCAGATCTTCTGCGCTTGCGTGGTCAAAGCGGCGACCAGATCGGGGTTGGCATGGCCGAGCACATTGACCGCGATCCCCGCGCCCAGATCCAGATATCGCGTCCCGTCCGTCGCGATGGCCCAAGAGCCCTCGCCCTTTTCAAAGGCAAGATCGGCGCGGTTATACGTCGGAAGAACATGCGGAATCATAGCGATATCCTTTGCAGGCAAGAGCCGCGGTCACGGCAAAACAGTAATTTGTGGAAGACAAGCGTGATCGATCGTTGAAAATCAACGTCGGGGACGGAGAGTGTTCATGGTCCATGCGCTCATGGCGCGGAAATTGCGCGAGAACGGCGCGCCGTGCAAGCGGAGTTTTCACCTTTTCCGGATTCGGCCGCATCTGCGTGTCCTCAGGGCTTCATGCGGTAGCCGGTCTTGAGCCAGCGCCATGCCACGAACAAAACCACCGCGACCGAAATCAGGCAGATCGCGAAGCCGCGCCAGACCGGCGCGTCGCTGACGCCGACAAAGCCGTAACGCGCGCCGTCGATCAGGTAGAAAATCGGGTTCCAATGGGCAAGCGCGCGGAAGGGCTGCGGCAGGGCCTGCACCGAGTAGAACGTCCCCGACAGGAAGGACAAAGGCGTCACGATGAAGTTCGAGATCACCGCCATCTGGTCGAATTTCTGCGCGACGATTCCGCCCAAAAGCCCCAGACCGCCCATCAAAAGCGCGGCAAGAACCACGAAGGTCAGCGCCCAGAGCGGATGCGCGACCCCCTGCCCGATCACCAAGGCCATGCCGGTGCCGATCGCCAGCGACACGATGATCGAGCGCACCAGCGAGCCGACGAGATAGCCGGTCAGGATCTCTCCGGCGGAAAGCGGCGGCATCAGCGTATCGACGATATTGCCCTGCATTTTCGCGGAAATGATCGAGGACGAGCTATTGGCGAAAGCGTTCTGGATCACCGACATCATCAGGATCCCCGGCCCGAGAAAGACCAGATAGGGCAGCCCCATCACATCGCCGCGCCCCTTCCCGAGCGCCAGAGCGAAGACGATGACGAACAAGGCTGCCGTCATCAGCGGCGCGAAAATCGTCTGCTGCCAGACCGACATGAAGCGCATGGTCTCGCGCCGGCACAGCGTGTAAAGGCCGATCCAGTTGACCCGACCGAAGCGCCGGATACCGCGATCGGAATATTCCTCGGAATATTCGCGGTTATTGAAGCTCTCTTGCATCTGCGCTCCTTGAATTTTCGGGGGCGGGCGGGTATTTCAATACATCCCGTTTAGAACCGGGCTTTGAAGAATTGAAGCCGCAACCTTGATCGACCTCGGGTCGGCACGCCCCGAATGGAAAGGCAAATCATGTCCTGGACCGACGAACGCGTCGAAACGCTGAAACGGATGTGGGCTGAAGGCCAGTCGGCCAGCCAGATCGCAAAAGAGCTGGGCGGCGTCACTCGCAACGCCGTGATCGGCAAGGTCCACCGTCTCGGCCTGTCGAACCGGACCGAAGATGCAGCCGAGGCCGCTCCGGCGGCAGCAGCCGCTCCGGCCGCCGCGCCCGCATCGCCGCAGCCCGCCGCCAAAGCGGCAGCGCCCAAAGCAGCACCTGCCCCGCAACCGGCAGCCCAGCCCGAACCGGCCCCCGCCGCTCAGGCCCGCAGCCCCGAGCCGGAGCCCAAAGAAGCCGACAGCGCCGAGCAAACGCCCGAGCCCGCTCCCGTCGCCTTCAACCCGCGCCGCAACATCATTCCGGCCGGCCAGCCGCTGCCGCCGCAGCCCTCGGCCAATGAAATCAGCCCCGAGGCTCTGGCTTCGGTGCGCGAAGTCGAAAAGAAATCGCGCAAACTCTCGCTGATGGAGCTGACCGAGCGGACCTGCAAATGGCCGATCGGCGATCCCGCAACCGACAAATTCTGGTTCTGCGGCATGCCGAGCCAGGCGGGAAAACCCTATTGCGAGGCCCATGTCGGCGTGGCTTTCCAGCCGATGAGCTCGCGCCGCGACCGTCGCCGCTAAGCCGCGAGTACAGTCCGGAGCAATCAAAAAGGGCCGCCCGAGGGTGGCCCTTTTTCTATGCCGGTAAAGGAAGGTGCGGGATCGGCGCGCCGGCCTCAGACCTGCTCGCGGCCCCGACGGCCATCCGCAAATGCCGCGGCTTTCGCGCAGGCCTGCGCTTGCGCGATCATCTCCGCGGGCCTGCGGTAATAGGCCACCGCCTGAATGATCGCCATGCACATGACCAGTTCGAGCAGTTCCTCGCTGCGGCCAAGCGCCTGCACCAGCTCGGGCTCGAAGCTCAGGCCGAAACCGGCCAGTTTGCGGTCGAAGCCGTCCATCGACTTGGCGACGACCAGAAATCCGCCCGCCAAAAGCACCAGCCAGCTCGTGGGCCGGCCCTGCCGCAACCCGAGCAACCAAGGCTTGACGTTATGGCGCATCAACCGGACCGCACAGGTCACAATCAGCGCAATCACCGCCACCCCGATCAGCTTGTGGCCTAGCGGCGCGTCGCCCGTATACAGGCGCAGCTGCAAAATCCCCTCGGCGGTCAGGCTTTTGTCGAAATCGAGCTCGCGCAGCGCCATCAGGATCAGGATGACCGGAATGTGCCAATTGCTGCGCTCGGCCCCGTCCGGCCTCAGCCCGAACCACAAAAACGCCCCCATGAACAGCAGCAGGGCCGAGGACAGCTCGATGCTGCGCCCCTCGCGGTAAAACGCCTCGATCGGGATCAGCGCCATGACGTCGCGAAACACCAGGACGAGGACCAAAGAGGTCGACAAGGCGAGATAAAAGGAGGGGGACTGTCGTTTCAAGGAATCGATCTTATATAATTGGCAATGAAAAGCGGACTTTGCGAAACCGTCACAAAACCATTACCTAGCTAATCACCTTTCCGGCGGGATCAACGCGCCGCGCCGCGTTTCAGGCGGCTCTGGCGCACATGTGTCAGTGCAGAAATGCACAACGCGAGAAGGATCCGCCCCGCGATCAACCCTGATCCTTCCAGACACTTTCAATTTTACCGCCGCAGCGATAAACCCGTTGCGTTATCCAAAGGACGCGTAAATGGCCCGGCATCTCATCACCTCGGCGATCCCCTATATCAACGGCATCAAGCATCTGGGCAATCTGGTCGGAAGCCAGCTGCCGGCGGATCTTTATGCCCGCTACAATCGGGGACGCGGCCACGAGGTCATGTTCATCTGCGCGACCGACGAGCACGGCACCCCTGCCGAGCTTGCCGCCAAGAAAGCGGGCCAGCCGGTCGCGGTTTTCTGCGCCGAGATGCACGAGGTCCAGGCCGACATCGCGCGCCGTTTCGGGCTGTCCTTCGACCATTTCGGCCGCTCCTCCAGCGAGCGCAACCACGTCCTGACCCAGCATTTCGCGGGTAAACTGGACGAGAACGGCCATATCCGCGAAGTCGAGGAAAAGCAGGTCTATTCGATCGACGACGGCCGCTTCCTGCCCGACCGCTATATCGAGGGCACCTGCCCCAACTGCGGCTATGACAAGGCGCGCGGCGATCAATGCGAAAACTGCACCAAGCAGCTTGACCCGACCGATCTGATCAATCCGCGCTCGGCGATCTCGGGCTCGACAAATCTGGAAGTGCGCGCGACCAAGCACCTTTATCTCAAGCAGCGCGCCATGCGCGACCAGATCGAGACCTGGATCGACAGCAAGGATGACTGGCCGATCCTGACGACCTCGATCGCGAAAAAGTGGCTCAACGACGGCGACGGGCTGCAGGATCGCGGCATCACCCGCGATCTCGACTGGGGCATTCCGGTCAAAAAGGGCGACCAGCCTTGGCCGGGGATGGAAGGCAAGGTCTTCTATGTCTGGTTCGACGCGCCGATCGAATATATCGCGGCCACCGCCGAGGGCACCGATGCCAAAGGCCAGCCCGACAGCGAATGGCGCCGCTGGTGGCGTCTGGACGAGGGCGCGGAAGACGTGACCTATACCCAGTTCATGGGCAAGGATAACGTCCCCTTCCACACCCTGTCCTTCCCCGCGACGATCATCGGCTCGAACGAGCCGTGGAAGCTGGTCGACTACATCAAATCCTTCAACTACCTGACCTATGACGGCGGCCAGTTCTCGACCAGCCAAGGCCGCGGCGTCTTTATGGATCAGGCCTTGTCGATCCTGCCCGCCGATTACTGGCGCTGGTGGCTTTTGTCCCACGCGCCCGAATCGGGCGACAGCGAGTTCACCTGGGACAATTTCCAGCAATCGGTGAACAAGGATCTCGCCGACGTTCTGGGCAATTTCGTCAGCCGCATCACGAAATTCTGCCGCTCGAAATTCGGCGAAGTCGTGCCCGAAGGCGGCGCATACGGCCCCGAGGAAGAGAAGCTCATCGCCGATCTGACCGCACGCGTGCGCGCCTATGAAGGCTTCATGGACCATACCGAGATCCGCAAGGCCTCGGCCGAGTTGCGTGCGATCTGGGTCTTGGGCAACGAATACCTGCAATCGGCAGCGCCGTGGTCGACCTTCAAGACCGACCCCGAAAAGGCCGCCGCGCAGGTGCGTCTGGGTCTGAACCTGATCCGCTTCTATGCGGTGCTTTCCGCGCCTTTCATCCCCTTCGCCTCGGATGCGATGCTGGAGGCGATGCAGTCCGACAACCGCGACTGGCCCGAGGATGTGCCCGCCGCACTGGCCGCGCTGGATGCAGGCCATGCCTTCACCACCCCCGAGGTGCTTTTCGCCAAGATCAGCGACGAGCAGCGCGAGGAATGGCAAGAGCGCTTCAAAGGGATTCGCGACTGACCCCTGCCCCTTTAGCGCGGCCGTAGAACCGCGCGAATTAGCGCTTGGCGCCCGAAGACCAAACCCGCCGCGATTGTCGCCGGCGGGTTTTTTCGTCGCTTCCACCGCAATCCTGTCCGACTTTCGTGCTGCATTTGCGGGATTTTCTGGCCAAATTCCCACATGCGACAATTTTACTCGGGTAATTTGACGTCACCATCTTGTCATTTCCGTCGAATCCCCCCTAAAGCCTTATCGATTCACTCAGGCAATCCGTTTTCTCTCTCGTGGCGGTGACACCCAGGCAGATCAAAGCCCCACCAACCTCCGGAGATGACCCGTGCCACACCAATTCCTGCCGTTGCAACGCCAGCCATTCGCCCGCCGCACCACCCGCGCCTTGCTGCTTGGACTGTCCGCGCTGAGCCTACCTGCTGTCGCCATCGCGCAGGATGCCGGCACTGCGCCGGTCCAGCTGGACACCGTCGTGATCACCGCAGGCGGCTTTGAGCAGACCGTCGAGGCGGCTCCCGCCAGCGTCACCGTGATTTCGGGCGAAGAGCTGGCCAAAGGCAATGTCACCAGCCTGTCGGATGCGCTGAAATCGGTGCAGGGCGTCGCCACCACCGGCATCGCCAACGAAGAAGACATCACCATTCGCGGCCTGCCCGGCCAGTACACGCTGATCCTCGTCGACGGCAAACGCCAAGGTACCCGCGAATCGCGCACCAACGGCGCTTCGGGCTTCGAGCAAAGCTACATGCCGCCGGTTTCCGCCATCGAGCGCATCGAAGTCGTGCGCGGCCCGATGTCCTCGCTTTACGGCTCGGATGCGATGGGCGGCGTCATCAACATCATCACCAAGCCGGTTTCCGACCAATGGTCCGGCTCGCTGACGCTGGAAGCCAAGACCCCGCAGGACGGCAAGTACAGCTCGGACCGCCAGGCCTCCTTCTATCTGAGCGGCCCGCTACTGGCCGACCAGCTCGGCCTGCAGGTCTGGGGTCGTCAGGAAAACCGCTCGGAAGCGCGGATCGAGGACGGTCTGCGCGACCGCGACCTCTCCAGCCTCGGCGGCCGCCTGACCTGGGCTCCGACCACCGACCATACCTTCTCGCTCGAAGGCAGCCGCACCACGATCGACGACACCGGCCGCGTCGGCCGCACGATCGCGCCGCTGGCCTCGAACGGCACGCCCAACAACGATTCCTTCCAGGACAACGAGCGCGGCTTTGCGGCGCTGTCCTATAACGGCACCTGGGGCACGACGACCGCCGATATCTCGTTCTCGCGCGAGACCGGCGAGCGCCAGCTGACGACCAGCGCGGCCAGCGCGATCACCAATGTGCGCAAGCCCAAGATCACCAACGACGTGCTCGACGTGAAGCTGAACACCCCGCTCGAATGGAACGGCGAGCACCGCCTGACCTATGGCGGGCAGTATTTCAAAGCCAAGCTGCGCGACATCAACCCCGGCGTCAGCGATTCGGTCATCGAGACCTTCTCGGCCTATCAATGGGCACTCTTTGCCGAAGACGAATGGCAGATCCGCGACGATTTCGCTTTGACGCTCGGCGCGCGCTACAACGATCACGAGGAATTCGGCAGCCATATCACGCCGCGCATCTACGGCGTCTGGAATGCGACCGATGCGCTGACGATCAAGGGCGGCGTCTCGACCGGCTATCGCGCGCCGGATCTGCGCTCGGTCGTGCCGGGCTATTACTACACCACCCAGCGCGGCGCGGGCGTCATCGTCTCGAACCCCGACCTCAAGCCCGAAGAGAGCACCAGCTACGAGCTGGCCGCTTTGTACAGCGGCAGCAACTACCAGCTGGGCGCGACGGTCTTCCGCACCGATTTCAAGAACAAGATCGAGAACTTCAACACCGGCACGCCGATCGACGTCAACGGCACCAGCTACAACCGTTGGGAATATTACAACGTCGGCGAGGCCCGCATTCAGGGTCTGGAGCTGACCGCAGAATGGGATGTCCGCGACGACCTGCTGCTGCGCGCCAATTACACGCTGACCGATTCCGAGCAGCGCACCGGCGATTACGAAGGCCTGCCGCTGTCGCGCACGCCCAAGCATATGGCCAATGTCCGCGCCGAATGGATGACGCCGGTCGAAGGTCTCGATAGCTGGGGCTCGGTCAACTACCACGGCAAAGAGATCAACTCGGGCGCCCGTATCGGCACCAACGGCAAACCCTACCGCTATGACGCGGACGGCAATGCGATCGCCTATGAATACTCGGGCTATGTCACGGTCGATCTGGGCGCGAATTACCGCGTGAACGACAATGCCACCGTCAGCGCCGCGATCTACAACGTTTTCGACAAGGAGCTCGCTCCGAGCGACGCCAATACCGTCGTCGAAGGCCGCGCCTTCTGGCTGGGTCTGACGACCTCGTTCTAAGTCGCGCGCATTGCGGACATCACATGACAACGGACGGGCTGCCCTTGGGTGGCCCGTTTGCATTGACGCGGAATTCATCCGCGCGACGGTGGACTTTTCCCCGCGGGAGCGCATCATCAAGGGGTTATCCCAACCGGAGAAACCCATGACACATTGCATCCTGATCGGCGCGCCCGTCGACGAAGGCCAACGCCGCGCCGGCTGCCTGATGGGGCCGATGGCCTACCGTGTCGCGGGGATCGCGCGCACCCTGACCGAGCTTGGCCATAGTGTCGAGGATCGCGGCGATGTCGTCCCGCCTCCGCCGCGCGGCGAAACCCACGCCAATCCGGCCGTCCACCACCTCCCCGAAGTGCTCGCCTGGACCGAAGCGCTGGCGGCCGCCGCGACCACCGCAATGGCCGACGGGATGCCGGTTTTCATGGGGGGCGACCATTCGCTGTCGCTGGGAACCGTCGCGGGGGTCACCGCCCATGCCAAAGCGGCGGGACGACCGCAATTCGTGATCTGGCTCGATGCCCATAGCGATTTCCACACCTTCGAGACCACGACGTCGGGCAATCTCCACGGCACACCCATGGCCTATGCCGCCGGTCGCGCGGGCTTTGCGCCGCTGCCGCCCTTTCCCGCGCCTGTCCCCGAGGCCAATATCTGCATGTTCGGCATCCGCTCGGTCGATCCCAAGGAATATGCCGCGCTGAAAAGCACCGATGTCATCGTCAACGACATGCGTGTGCTCGACGAGCGCGGGATCAGCGCCCCCCTGCGCGAATTCCTTGACCGCGTTCGGGCGGAGAACGGGATGTTGCATGTGAGCCTCGACGTGGATTTCCTTGATCCCGCCATCGCGCCTGCGGTCGGAACCACCGTTCCCGGAGGCGCAACCTTCCGCGAGGCGCATCTGGTGATGGAGCTTCTGCACGAGAGCCAGCTGGTGACCTCGCTCGATCTGGTCGAGCTGAACCCTTTCCTCGATGATCGCGGCAGAACCGCCAAGCTGATGGTCGATCTTTTGGGCAGCCTCATGGGCCGCAAGGTCTTTGACCGCCCGACGCGGAGTTATTGAGACGTCCCAGCGCAGCCGCCCCGCCCCTCGGCCAAAAGGGGCGAAGCGCTTGACTCTGCTTGCCTCCTGCCAAGCGGCAGGCTAGGAATTTCTCGGCTGCGGGCGTGGCGGAATGGTAGACGCATGGGACTTAAACTCCCTGGGGCGTAAGCCCGTGCGGGTTCAAGTCCCGCCGCCCGCACCATCTTGGCAAAACCGCGACAAACAACCGCAACCGCGCCCCGCCCGTCCTTTACCCGAGCCGCAACCAAATGGCCCCGGCTTTCGCCGAGGCCGCCTGTCCGGCGCCACCACGCCACCCGACAGGTATCCGATCCCGCCTTCAGCTAAGCGCGGATGACCCTGCGGCGCAAATCCGAACTGCGCGGCATTTTAGGCGATTGGGCTTGGTTCCCCCTGCCCCCTCGTTTAGGTTGCGCCGCATCGAGTCTAAGGAGTTTCGGATGGCACAACGTCTTCATCTGGTTTTCGGTGGCGAGCTTGTCGATCCCGCGCGGACCGAGTTCAAAGATGTCAAAAACATCCATGTTGTCGGCATCTTCCCCGATTACGCCTCGGCGCATGCCGCGTGGAAAGCCGAGGCGCAGCGCACCGTCGACAGCGCCCATACCCGCTATTTCATCGCCCATCTCCACCGCCTGCGCGACGAAGAGACCGAGGCGAGCATCACCGATGCGCTGACCAACAGCTGATCTGCGCGATTTCATGGCAGGTCTAGGCGGCAGCGCGGGCAATCTGGCACTCTGGCTGCATCTGCGGCGCAAGGACGGGCTTGTCGGCACGTCCCGCCCCGCAGTCGTCGCACCCGATGGCGAGGGCCCGCTTTTGCTGATCCACCTGCCGCCGGGCGAAGAGGACCCCGCCGCCCTGACCGCCGTCGTGGGCGCGCTTTTATCGACGCGCAAGGATCTGCGGCTGGTCTTCAGCGGCGGGAACCGCACCCCCTCGGCGCAGGGCGGCTCGCATTCGGTCAATCTGGCGGCGCTGGATAGTCCGGCTGCGGTCGAGGCGGCGCTCAAGGCCCTCGCCCCCAAAGCACTGCTGCTTTTCGGGGCCGACCTGCCCGCCGCCCTGATCACCGGCGCAGCCGATGCCGGCATCCCGATCCTGATGGCCGAAGCCCGCCTCGAGGGAAAGCTCGCGCGCGGGCTTTGGCGTGATACGATTACCCGCGGCCTTCTGGCACGCATCGACCGCATTCTCGTGCCCGACCTCCAGACCGAAGCCCTGCTGCGCAAGCTCGGCGCGGACGGGGGCAAGATCGAGATGATCGGCCCCGTGACCGACACACAGGCGCTTTTGCGCGGCAACGAGGCGGAACGTCAGGCCTTGGCGCAAGTCCTGAGCGGGCGCCATATCTGGTTTGCCGCCTCGCCGACCCTGCCCGAGGCTTTGGCCGCGATCGAGGCCCATCACGATCTTCTGCAATACAACCACCGCGCCTTGCTGATCCTTGCGGCCCCGCCCGAAGGCACTCTCGCCGAGATCCTCGCCTCCTGCGACGCGCACGGGCTCGCGCCGATCCTGCGTACCGACGACGATGATCCCCAGCCCGACGACCATGTCCTGATCGCCGAGGAGGACGACGAGATGGGCCTGTGGTACCGCCTCGCGTCCGTGACCTTCGTCGGCGGCACGCTGATCGGCGGCAATGCCTTTCCCGCGCGTCATCCCTTCGAGCCCGCAGCCCTCGGTTCGGCGATTATCCACGGCCCGATCCCCGGCCGCTATGATGCCGCCTGGGCACAGCTCGAAGGCGCCCATGCCGCGCGCAAGGTCGCGGATGTGCAAGGGCTCAAACAGGCGGTCTCGGATCTGGCTTCGGCCGAACAGGCGGCGATACTGGCGCAAAACGCATGGACCGTCAGCACCGGCGGCGCGGCCGTCGTGCGCCGGATCCTCTCGGACATCCTGACCGCGATGGAGGGAAAAGCATGAGCCTCCATGCCCCGCGCTTCTGGTTCGAGAAACCCGGCCCCCGCGCTCGGCTGCTGCAGCCGCTCGGCGCGCTTTACGCTGCGGCCACGGCGCGGCGTCTGGCCAAAGGCGCGCGCGAAAAGGTCGGCGTTCCGGTGATTTGTGTCGGCAACATCAATGCCGGCGGCACCGGCAAGACCCCGACCACGATCATGCTGATCCAGCTTTTGCAGGCGCGCGGCGTTGCGGTCCATGTCGTCTCGCGCGGCTATGGCGGCACCGAAAAAGGGCCGCTTCTGGTCGACGAGCGCAACCACAAAACCTCGGCGACCGGAGACGAGCCGCTGCTCATGGCGGCTTTCGCGCCGGTCTGGGTCTCGGACGACCGCGTTGCCGGGGCGAAGGCCGCAGCGGCTGCGGGGGCACAGGTGGTCCTGCTTGACGACGGATTTCAGGACCCCGCCCTCGCCCATGACATGTCCTTGGTCGTGGTCGATGCGGCGCGCGGCTTCGGCAACGGGCTATGCCTGCCCGCCGGCCCGCTGCGCGAGCCGGTTGCCGCCGGATTGAAGCGCGCCGATCTTCTGCTGACGATCGGCGATGCGGCCGCCCAAAGCCGGTTTGACGCCGATTGGGGCGCGAAAACCGCCACGACCCCGCGCATCAGCGGCGCGCTCAAGCCTTTGCAGATGGGTTTCGACTGGGAGGGCCACCGTGTGCTGGCCTTTGCGGGCATCGGCCATCCCGAAAAATTCTTTGCGACATTGCGCGATCTCGGAGCCGAGATCGTCCGTGCCGAGGCGCTCGAGGATCACCAGCCCTTCACCCGCGCCATGCTGACGCGGCTCGAGGCCGAATCGCGGCTGTCGGGGGCGCAATTGGTCACGACCGAAAAGGATGCCGTGCGGCTGCCGCGCAGTTTCCGCATGAAGGTCATGGCGCTGCCGGTCCGGCTGGAGCTGGACGACCCCGCCCCGCTTGCCGAGCGCCTCGCGGCGCTCGGGTTATAGCGCCCTAATCGTCCTGACCAAGACGCGGCGACGCGCGGTCGAGCGCAAGCTCGGCATCCGAAAAGCGGATCGGCAGGCGGACGCCCGGAATGCCCTCGGGCGTGATTTTCATGCCGCGCGCCACGATCTGGGGATCGGCGAATACATCCGCCATATCGTTGATCGGACCGGCAGGCACGCCCTCGGCCTCGAGCGCCGCAAGAAGACCGTCGCGCGTCCAAGTCCGCGTGACCGCGCTCAGCGTCACGGTCAACGCCTCGCGGTTGGCGATCCGGTCGGCATTGCTGCGGTAATCGGGCGCCTCGGCCAGCGCCGGCAGGCCCAGAACCGTGCAAAGCCTGCGATATTGACCGTCATTGCCGGTCGCGATGATGATCCAGCCGTCCGAGCAATCAAAAACCGCATAGGGCACGAGGTTGGGATGGGCATTCCCGAGCCGCTTGGGCGCAGTGCCGGTAGCAAGATAATTCATCGCCTGATTGGCCATGACGGCGGTGCCCACATCGAGAAGCGCCATATCGACCTGCTGGCCCCTGCCGGTCCGCTCGCGTTGCTGGAGCGCCGCGAGAATGCCTACGGTGGCATAGATGCCGGTAAAGATGTCGACCACGGCCACGCCGACTTTTTGCGGCTGGTGTTCGGGCTCGCCGGTCACGCTCATCAGGCCGGACATGCCCTGAATGATGAAATCATAGCCCGCGCGGTGCGCATAGGGGCCGTCCTGACCGAAACCCGTGATCGAACAATAGACCAGACGCGGGTTCAGCGCGCGAAGACTGGCGTAATCCAGCCCGTATTTTTCGAGACCGCCGAGCTTGAAATTCTCGATCACGACATCGGCATCCGCGATCAGAGCGCGGACCTTTTCCCGGCCCTCGGGGGTGCGGAAATCGGCGATGACGGATTTCTTGCCGCGGTTGGCGGCGTGGAAATAGGCCGCGCTTTCATCGCCGTCGCGTTTGATGAAAGGAGGGCCCCAACGCCGCGTATCGTCACCCTCGGGGGCTTCGACCTTGATCACCTCCGCGCCAAGATCGGCAAGAATCTGGCCGGACCAAGGTCCGGCCAAAATCCGCGCGAGCTCGACAACCTTCAGCCCATCGAGCGGTGTCGTCACGATCAGCCAGCCGCCGCGATCTTGTCGTCGAGGACTTTCTTCAGATCGTCCCACGGCTGGTTCTGGACCATCTCGCCGTTGATCATGAAGGTGGGAGTGCCTTCGATCTTGTCGTCGCCTGCATGTTTCTGGAAGGTCGCGACAAGATTGGCGACCTGCTGCTGGTCGGCCCAGCACGCATCCATCTGCTCGGTCGACATGCCGGCTTTCGCGCCGACTTTGCGCAGGTTGGCGGCGATCTCGTCACCCGATTGCGCGGCGAGCCAGGTCGTCTGGTCCGCAAACAGAATATCCGCGACCGCGTAATATTTGTCGTCGCCACCGCAACGCGCCAGAACGCCCGCCCAGAGGCCGACCGCGTCGAAATAGACGTCGCGCTGGATGAATTTGACCTTGCCGGTGTCGATATATTCCGCCTTCAGCTTGGCGAAGTTGTTGTTGTGGAAATCGCGGCAATGGCTGCAGGTGAAGCTCGCATATTCGACCATCGTGACCGGAGCGCTTTCCTGCCCCAGAACGATATCGTCAAGAACTTTGCCCTCGGGCATCTGGTCGGCCGCAGCCGCGGCTTCGGGTGCCGCGGTTTCCGCCTGTGCGGGAGCCGTGGCCTCTTGTGCGGAGGCCGGCACCAGCATCATCGCCGACATCGCCGCGGCGACAGCCGTCGCGAACAGGGAACGGGTGAGGGTCATTTATGAGCCTTTCGGTCGTTGTTGTCCCGACGGGACAGGTTATTGAGGGTCAGCTGGCGCATCGCCGCCGCCAAGGCAGGGTCGGTAAACCCCTTGGCAACCGCTTCGGCCTGATGAAGCTGTTCGGGAGTCGGAGGTTGCGCCGCAGCCTTGCGCGGCGCGGGCGCGAACTGCGCCTGCCCCTCCGCAAAGCCGGTCGGCGCGGTCTGGGTCAAAAGCACTTTGGAAACCGCATTGAACCCGTAGCAGGCATTCACCTTTTCGCGAATGCGCGGCAGATCCATCTCGACCAGCGGCGCATGGGCGCCCTGCACCAAAAGCGTCAGCGTCGCGCCGAAGCCGCGACCATGCGCGATCCGGACCGGACGCGTGCGGGCGGCGGTTTCGGGGCCGACCACCTCGGCCCAATTGGTCAGGAGGCGCGCAACGGCAAAGCCGCGGGTCTCGCCCACCGTGCGAACCCTTTGGGCAACCAGCGACGAGGCGACCTCGAAGCCGCGCATCCTGCGCCTTTGGGTCTTCTGCTGGTCTTTCGACTGCGCCATAGCTCGCGGCACCTTGTCCCGTCGCACCATTAAAATCCAATGCAGTCTGGACCGGACCGCTTCGGGATGCCAGATACCAGAGTCTGAAAATTGCGTGAAAGAACAGTGATCGCCCCGCTTCTTCTTGATTGGTACGACCGCCATGCGCGCGTTCTCCCTTGGCGAGTACCGCCGAAAGGGGGGACCGGCGACCCCTATCGCGTCTGGCTGTCCGAAGTCATGCTGCAACAAACCACTGTTGCGGCGGTGAAATCCTATTTCGAGCGCTTCACCAGTCTTTGGCCCAGTGTCGAGGATCTGGCCGCCGCACCCGACGAGGCGGTCATGGCGGAATGGGCGGGCCTCGGCTATTACGCGCGTGCCCGCAATCTGGTGGCCTGCGCCCGCGCGGTTGCCGAACGCGGCGCGTTTCCCGACACGCGCGAGGGGCTCGAGGCGCTGCCCGGCATCGGCGCCTATACATCGGCCGCGATTGCCGCGATCGCCTTCGACCGCTGCGAAACCGTGGTCGACGGCAATGTCGAGCGCGTGGTCTCGCGGCTCTTCGCGGTCGAAACCCCGATTCCGCGCGCCAAACCGCTGCTGCGCGAGCTGGCGGACCGGCTGACCCCGACCGAACGTCCGGGCGATTTCGCACAGGCAATGATGGATCTCGGGGCGACGATCTGCACGCCGCGCAACCCCGCCTGCGCGATCTGCCCGCTGATCGGCGAATGCGCGGCGCAAAAGCGCGGAATTGCGGCGGAGCTGCCCCGCAAAGAGCCGAAAAAGCCCAAACCCATGCGGCAGGGCATCGCTTGGGTCGGCTTCAGCAATGCCGGCGTCCTGCTCGAGCGGCGCGCCGAAAAGGGCCTGCTGGGCGGCACGCTGGCCTTCCCCTCGAGCGGCTGGGACGGCTCCGATCTGGCACCGCCCGCCGACGCGCCCTGGCGCGAGATCGGGACCGTGCGCCATGTTTTTACCCATTTCACGCTGGATCTGGTGGTGGCCACCGCGCCGCTTGCGCAAAAACCCGATCGCGGCAATCTTGTGGCTTTGGACGAATTCGATCCCAAAGCCCTGCCCGGCCTGATGCGCAAGGTCTGGGACATCGCCGCCCCGAAAGACCCATCCGCCCCGCCAGTCACGGCAAGCCGGGCCCGCACCAAAAAGCAGGGATAGACCCGATGAGCATGCCGCCCCGCCCCGCCGGTTTCCGCCACCGCCTGATCGACGCTTTGCCCTTCTGGCTCTCGCTCGGGATGGTGCCTTTGGTCGTGCTGGCGGCGGCGCGCGGCGGCTGGTGGTTTCTCTGCCTGCCGGCCTATGCGTGGTATCTCGTGACGTTCATGGACCTGATACTCGGCCGGAACGAGGAAAACCCCGATCCCCAGACGCCCGAAGCGCAGCTTTACTGGTACCGCGCGATCACGCTGGTCTGGTTCCCGCTTCAGGCCGCGCTGATTTTCGGAGCGATCCTTTACGTCACCCGCGCGCCCCATCTGGGCGGGCTGGAAAAGCTCGGGATTTTCTTCGGGATCGGCGTGGCTTCGGGCACGATCGGCATGGTCTATGCCCACGAGCTCTTGCACCAGCGCAACAATCTCGAGCGCTGGCTGGGCGATCTGCTGCTCGCCTCGACGCTCTATTCGCATTTCCGCACCGAGCATCTTCTGGTCCATCACTCATGGGTCGCCACCCCGCGCGATGCGGTTTCCGCCCGCTATAACGAGGGGTTCTTCCGCTATTTCCTGCGGGTTCTGCGCGATTGTCCGGCCAGCGCCTGGCAGGTCGAGGCCAAACGGCTGGCGCGGCGCGGCAACCGCGTCTGGGACCTGCGCAACCCGTTCTGGCGCTATGGCGCGCTGCAACTGGGGATGCTTGCCCTCGCGTTGGCCCTTGGCGGCTGGCAAGGGCTTTTCCTATTTCTCTGGCAGGCTTTCGTCGCGATCTGGCAGCTGGAGCTGACGAATTACGTCGAGCATTACGGGCTGACGCGCAAACATCTGGGGGAAGGCCGCTACGAACATGTCCTGCCGCGCCATTCGTGGAATGCCGCGCACAAGGCCTCGAACTGGCTGCTGATCAACCTCCAGCGCCATTCGGACCACCATTACAAACCCGACCGCCGCTTTCCGCTGCTGCAGACCTATGGTGCGGACGAGGCCCCGCAACTGCCCTTCGGCTATCCCGGCATGACCTTCATCGCCATGATCCCGCCGCTTTGGCGCAGGCGGATGAACCCGCGCGTCCGCGCCTGGCGGCGTCAGTTCTACCCCGAGATCGACGATTGGGGGCCCTATAGCTGCGCCGAAACCCCGATGCCGCGCGGCGCGCTATAGGGCCTGCAATCCCGCGAGTATCTGGTCGATCCGGCGCGCGCCGAAGCGGGTGTTGCCGTGGGAATATTCGGCCCGTCCGTGCTGGACATCCTGACGGCTGTTGAGCCGCAGCGAGCCGCGCATCCATTCGCTTCGGGTAAAAACCTCGTGGACCATCGTATCGGGCGGCTGCTCGATCACCACCGCCAGATCGGACATCAGTTCGTGCAGATGATGAAGATAGCGCTGGTGAAAGCTCGCCCCGTCGCCCCGCCGGAAAAGCTGGAGCAACGCCTGTTCCTGCTGCGGATCGTCGCGACACTCGACCGAGGGCAAAGGCGCGGGCAGAAACAGGATCGGCGCGATCCCGAGCCGCGCCAGCCGCCGGATCAGCCGCATCGCGGTCGAGGCCAGAATGCGGCGGCGCACCATCGCATCCATGAACCCCTCCGAGCACAGCTCGCAGGGGATACCTGCCGCGACAGAGGGAAAGCCGAGGCTGCGGTGGCTGGTCTGGACCGAGCAGAGCTGTGCAAAGCTGGACCCGCCGACCACAACGAAAGCGTCATAACCCGTCACCGCGAGCGCGGGCACCTCGTTGTAGAAATTGATCTGGCGCCGGATTTCGGGATCATCGGACAGGAGCACGCCGTCGCGAAGCTCGAGCTCGCCTATGCCGCGTCCGGGCAGGCCGAATATATCGGGGCGGAAATCGGGCCAACGCTCCGGCCAGTCGCGCAGGGCATTGCGCGGCGCGGCGAGATGGGAGTTCCCGATCAGAAGCACCCGCCCGAAACTCATCGCGCGAAAGCCTCTTTGAGGATTTCCTCGCAATCGGGCGGATCGCCGTCGATCTCTTCGCCGCCCAGCCACGGCGCCGGCGCGCCGTCCGGATCACGCAGCCCCTGCGCCGCAAAGAAAGCCGCCATGACCGAATCCACCCCGCGGTCAGAGACATCACGCAGATTGGGGCGAAAAAAACTGCCCATAGCGGCGGGATTGTTGACGATTTCATAGCTGGGGAAATAGTCGACATCGGCATGGCCGGCCGCAAAAGCACCGGCAGCGACGCGTAGAACCGCCTTGGACTGGTTGGTCGCGACCAGAACATGCTGGCCCGACACCGTTGCGGTCAGAGGCACCGGCGAGACCGACAGGATCAGCCTGCCCGCGGGATGAAGGGCTTTGAGGGTGTCGCGCAGCTCGGCCAGATCCGCCAGAACGTCGTCGTGACCGAGCGAAACAAATTCGTAGAGCGCCGGATCGAAATGGCCGGCCACCACGCCGGGGCAGGTCGGAAAGACCCTGCCCGTGCGCCGCTCCACCCAGCATTCGGTCAGCCCCAAGGTAAAAAAGACACAAGTCGCACGGGTAAAGACGCTGCGCACCGCCGCCAGATGGATCCGCCGCATCGCCAGAGCTTCATCGACCGAAACGAAACCATCCGGCTCGATCACGGGACGCAAAGCGTCGAAATAGCGGCCGTGACGGTCCCAGACATAGGCGGGATCGACGAAATCCGTCAAAGCATCGCGCAGAAGCTGCACGAAATGGCGCGCGGAATAGATATTGCCGTATCGCGCCGAATAAATGCCGTAACCGAAGTCGCGCGCGACAGCTTCGGCGGCGGCCCGCGGGGCGGGTTCGGCATCCAGCACATTCAGCCCCGCCCGCCGCAGCCTGCGCCCGATATATTGGGCAAAGCAGCTGCCTGCCGTCGCGATGGCATCATCCATACCCACGGAAAACTTCGGCTCGAAGACCGCAGTGATCCGCGCAGGATTGCTTTTCGCGACGCCGCTGCGCCAGAAAGCCTGAGGGGGAAGTTCCGAATAAGGATGAACCATGCCCCCTTTTTCCACAGAGAGCTGAAGATTTCGCAAATCCGCCCCCCCGAAAATCGCGGCAGAGCGGGCATATTGCGTAAAATGCGAATCAAAAGGCCCCGCCGCGACGGATCGACCGCGCGAACGGGGCAAGGTCGCCCCCACCGCGCGGAACTCGCGGCGTCATGGGGGCGTGGCGAAACGGGTGTCAGTTGGGGCGCGGGGTGTCCTCGGCCTGCATCTCGGCGCGGATCTGCTGGCGCAACGTGTCGATCGGCACCATGCGGCCCTCGCGGCGGAAATGCCAATAGGTCCAACCGTTGCAGGACGGCGCGCGTTGCAGCGCGGCCCCGACCTGATGGATCGAGCCCTTCACGTCATTGCCGATCAGGCTGCCGTCGGCGCGGACCTTGGCCTTGTGGCGGCTGTCGAGCGAGTAAAGCTCCTCGCCCGGACGCAGCATGCCGCGCTCGACGACCTGACCGAAGGGCACGCGCGGTTCGGCGCGTTTGCCGGTGGTGGTCGCAAGTGCGCCCGCATCAAGACGACGGACCCGCTCGAGCCGCTTGGTCGCGATCTCGCGGTAGGCTTCCTCGCGCTCGATGCCGATGAAATCGCGGCCAAGCATCTTGGCCACCGCGCCGGTCGTACCGGTGCCGAAGAACGGGTCGAGCACGACATCACCGGGATTGGTCGAGCCGATCAGGATGCGGTGCAGAAGGCTCTCGGGCTTTTGCGTCGGATGGGCCTTGTCGCCCTTGTCGTCTTTAAGACGCTCGCCGCCGGTGCAGATCGGCAAAACCCAGTCCGAGCGCATCTGGATGCCCTCGTTCAGCGATTTGAGCGCTTCGTAGTTGAAGGTATATTTCGAGTTTTCCGATTTCGAGGCCCAGATCATGGTCTCGTGCGCATTGGTCAGGCGCTTGCCGCGGAAATTCGGCATCGGATTGGATTTGCGCCAGATCACGTCGTTGAGGATCCAGTAACCGGCATCCTGAAGCGAGGCGCCGACGCGGAAAATGTTGTGATAGGAGCCGATCACCCAAATCGCGCCGTTGGGCTTGAGAATGCGGCGCGCTGCAGCCAGCCATTCGCGGGTGAATTGGTCATATGCGGCGAAACCCGTGAACTGGTCCCAATGGTCATCGACCGCATCGACTTTGGAATTGTCGGGGCGGTGCAAATCACCCTTGAGCTGCAGATTATAGGGCGGATCCGCGAAAATCAGGTCCACACTCGATTCCGGGAGCGAATTCATCACCTCGATGCAATCGCCCGCCAAAATCTGATTCAATGGAAGCTCACGTGATGCGAGACCACGCGGCTCGGCACGCCGAGTCGATTCTGTTTTCATTTTACTGCCTCATAACGCCGGCATTTTTGCCGATCTGGTATGGGTCCAAAATGATTCAGAAGCGATTCGGCGTCAAATTCTATTTTAAATCAAACGGTTGGGTTTGAGGGTTTACACAAGATGTTGTGGACGGGTGCGAAGCTACGCCTATGATATGGGGTCACGCCCAAATCTAGCAGCGCCTGCAAATGGGACTTAGTCGGATATCCGGCGTTTCTTTCCCAGCCATATCCCGGATGCTGTTGCGCCAAATCCACCATGAGCCTGTCGCGCAGCACTTTGGCCACAATCGACGCTGCGGCAATCGACATCGACAGCGCATCGCCCTTGATGATCGCCTGCGCGGGAATCGCGAGATCACGCGGAACGACATTGCCGTCGATCAGGGCGAAATCGGGACGGCGCGGCAAAGCCTCGACCGCGCGGCACATGGCGAGATGCGAGGCGTGATAGATATTGAGCGCGTCGATTTCCTCGATCCAGACATGGGAATAGGCCCAATCGCAACGCGCCATGATCTCTTCCGCCAAGGCATCGCGGCGCTTGGCGGAGAGCTTCTTGGAATCGTTCAGACCTGCCGGAGGATCGTCGCAGAGAATCACCGCGGCCGCCGTCACAGGACCGGCCAAAGGCCCGCGCCCGACCTCGTCGACGCCCACGATCACGCGGGCGCCCCGTGCTGCGGCCTCTTCCTCGAAATGCAGGTCCGGCTGGCTCATCGGGTGATCGTCACGGCTGCAATGGTGACTTCCTCGAGGTTCACGCCCTCGCCCTCGCGATCGACGACCAGAAAATCGGCCGCATTGTCGATCGGGGTCAGCACGCCGTGCCAAACGCCGGCATGCAGGTTCACGCCCGTTCCGGCCGGCACGATGAAGGCGATCGGCGCGCCGGGCTTGCCGCCCTCGTCGGGGGCCACGACCGACAGCCACTCGCCGTCGGTGATCGGGAAAAAGGCTTGCGAGCCAAGCGGGTGACGCTCGAGCAGGGTGCAGTCATAGGGGAAGCTGATCGGCTCGGAGCGGAAAATCGAGATGATCGCCTCGCCGCCGTTGCGCTCGACGGTCGCAAGGGCATTGTGACGCTCGCAGCGACCGGCGTTGATCATCTTGGTGGGGACTTCGCGCGCCGAAAGAACATCGCCGAAAGGGGCAAAGGCTTCGGCTGTAAGGGCAACAGCGCGGATTGCGTCAGTCATGTCGGTCTCCTCCAGACAGTCGGGCGGCAAAATGGCCGCCCAACTCTAGCGGAGCCTATACCCGATGCATACGGGGAAGGAAAATCGTCAGCAGCCCCATCAGCGGCAGGAAAGAGCAGACCCAATAGACGAATTCGATCCCCTTCTGGTCGGCGACCCAACCCAGCACGGCGGCTGCAATCCCGCCCATGCCGAAGGCAAAGCCGAAGAAGATCCCCGCGATCATACCCGTCCGCCCCGGCACCAGTTCCTGCGCGAAGACGACGATGGCCGGAAAGGCCGAAGCAAGGATCAGGCCGATGATGACGCTGAGCACGCCGGTCATCTCCAGCCCGACATGGGGCAAGGCGAGGGTGAAGGGCAGCACGCCCAGAATCGAGAACCAGATGACCTTGAGCGGCCCGACGCGGTCGCCGACGATCCCGCCCAGCATCACGCCCGCAGCCATGCCGGCGAGAAAGAGGAACAGCATGACCTGCGCCGACTGGGTCTCGATCCCGAATTTTTCCATCAGGAAGAAGGTGTAATAGCTCGAGAGGCTGGCGGTGTAGATGTTCTTGGTGAAGGTCAGCAGCGCCAGCACCACGATCGCCACGACGATCTTTTCGCGCGGCAGGCGGCTTGCGACCGCTTGGCGCGCAGGGCTTGCCTTGCGCTTGCCCTCGGCCCAGGTGCCGATGCGCCACAAGATCGCCGAACCGGCCATGGCAAAGGCCGAGAAGATCGCGATCGAGGGCCGGCCGAGCGGGACCACGATGAAGGCGGCGAGCAAAGGCCCGAGCGCCTGGCCGAAATTGCCGCCAAGCTGGAAGAGGGATTGCGCCGTTCCGAATTTGCCGCCCGACGCGATCCGCGCCACGCGCGAGCTCTCGGGGTGGAAAATCGACGAGCCGACGCCGATCAGCATCGCGCCGACCAGAAGAAGCGAATAGTTATGCGCCAGCGCCAACAGCAGCACGCCGACCACGGTCGAGCCCATGCCGAAAGACAGCGAACGCGGCATCGGATGCTTGTCGGTGACGATCCCCACGACCGGCTGCAAAAGAGATGCAGTTACCTGAAACGCGAAGGTCATCAGGCCGATCTGGCCGTAGCTGAGGGTAAATTCTTCTTGCAATAGCGGATAGATCGCCGACAGCATGGATTGCATCACGTCGTTGATCATATGGCAGGCACTGATTGCAATCAGAACTGCCCAAGCTGTGCCCACCTGTGCTGAGCCGCGGGACATTGTCGCATCCGACATCTGCTCCCCTCCCGAGTAATGGATTTTCCGTGAGATCCGGAACACTAGGGTGAGGCATTGTGCCGCAGAAAGAGGAAGTCAATGCGCGGAAGTCCGAAAAGTTCATCACGAAGCGATAAAAAATTCCTTAACTTGTCCGATTAGCACAACATATCCTTGTACATGTTACCGTTATGGGTGAATAATGAGAAAATACTTACAACCCTGAGATGACAATGAACGCTTTTTCCACACTCCCGAAACAAGTCGGGCAAGCACTGACGACAGGAGATCCCGTGCGTAGTCCGCAACGCATGATGACGTGGCAGGCGGTTCAGTCCGAGGTGCTGACGCGTATCCGTAACGGTTACTGGCGCCCGGGGCAACTGATCCCGACCGAAAGCGAGCTTGCAGTCGAATTCGGCTGCGCCCGTGCGACCGTCAACCGCGCCCTGACCTCTTTGGCCGCAAGCGGCCTTCTCGAGCGCCGCCGCAAAGTCGGCACCCGAATCGCCAAACACCCGCCGCAAAGCTCGACCTTGCCGAAAAACGTCCTGCGCGGCGAAATAGAAAGCAAGGGCGCGGCCTATGGCTACCACCTGATTTCGGTCAACCGCATCGTGCCGCCGGCCGATGTCGCCCAGCTTCTGATGCTGAAGCCGGGTCAGGAAGTCCTTGAAGTCCGCGCCGAATTCTCGGCCGACGACAGCCCCTATTGCGGCGAGGAACTCTGGGTCAATCTCGAGGCCGTTCCGGCCATCGACGGTGCCGACCTCACCTCCGCCTCGGCCTATGAGTGGCTGATCGAGAATGTCGCGCTCAACCACGGCAACCTCGCGGTTTCGGCCACTTCGGTGAAGTCGGAATTCGTCGGCAATGCATTGAGCATCCAGCGCGGAGCACCCGTTCTGGTGATCGAGCGCACGACCTGGGCTGATGCGGCCGCCGTTTCGGTGTCGCGCCAGTATTTCCCCGAAGGCCACTCGCTCAGCGCCCTTTTCTGAGCAATTCGCCATGCAGCGCCCCCCTATCAAGGCAACTTGATTCGGGAGCGCTTGCAACACCCGTGCAGAGCGTTCATGTGATCAGGGTCCCTTTGTGATCTTATCCTTCCCGCACCTGCCCGGAGCCCGCATGTCCCGCCTGCTTCCACAAACCCGTCGTCTCGCAAGCCTCATGTTGGCCGGGACTTTCCTGTTTGTTACCCAGGCCGCATTCGCGCCCCTTCCCGCTCTTGCACAAAGTGCAACCGCGCCGGAAAACAACGCCCGCAAATTCTCTGCCGCCGATATCGAGGCTGCCGATTACACCAGCGGCGATCTGCCTGCCGGCCAATCGGCCCTGACCGCCAAAGTGCAGATCCTGCTCGATCGTTCGGGCATTTCGCCGGGGGTGGTCGACGGCTGGCGCGGCGGGATGAGCGAAAGCGCGATCCGCGCGTTCCAGCGCCGTGCCAATCTGCCGATGAACGGCCGCATGAGCCCCGTCGTGTGGCAGCTTCTCCAGCCCTTCGCGGCAGAGCCCCTGACGATGGAATACACCATCACCGAAGACGATGCGCATGGGCTGGTCGACAAGATCCCGAGCGATTACGCCGAAAAGGCGGCGATGACCTCGCAAGGCTATACCAGCATTCTCGAAAAGCTGGCCGAGCGCTTCCACATGGACGAGAAATTCCTCCAGAAGCTGAACCCCGGCATCACCTTCGAGCCGGGCGCCACCATCAAGGCGACGGTTCCGGCCAAGCCGATTCGCGCGACCGTGACGCGCATCATCGTCGACAAGGCGACGCGGCGGGTCGCGGCCTATGATGCCAAGGGCAATATGGTCGCGGATTATCCCGCAACCGTCGGCTCGACCACGACGCCTTCGCCGCACGGAACCCATACCGTCGATGCGGTCGCGCTCAATCCGACCTACACCTACAACCCCGCCAAGAACTTCAAACAGGGCGACAACGACCGCGTTCTGCTGGTCCCGCCCGGACCGAACGGGCCGGTGGGCGATGTCTGGATCGACCTGTCCGAGCCGACCTACGGCATTCACGGCACCGCAACGCCCTCGCGGCTTTTCGTCAACCAATCCTATGGCTGCGTGCGTCTGACCAACTGGGATGCGCGCGAGCTGGCCCATATGGTCAAGGCGCGCGTCACCGTGGTCGAATTCCTCGATCCGGGGGTCAGCATTGCCGATGTGACCTCGGGTGCCGCAGGAGCTGCGGGCGCAACCTCGGTTGCCGCCACCATCACCGGCAAGCGCCCCCTCGCGCGGCCTTATCTGCCGGCCGAAACCGTCACGGCTGCCGGCGCGGGCGCCACGACAACGGCCGCCACCGGCGCGGCCACGAATGCGGCAACCGCCCCGACCGCGGCCACGCTTCCCGCCGCAACCGTTACCGCCCCTGCCGCCCAGCAGGCGGCAAGCCCTGCGACAAGCACCGCGCCTGTCGCTGGCACCCCTCCTGATGGCGCACCCACCGTTTCCGGCAGCGACCTGCTCTCCGAGGCGATCTCGCAGGCGGTGACCTCCAACCCGCCGGTCACGAGCACGACCCTGCCCGATGCCCCGCAAAGCGGTCCGGCGGCATCCACCCCGCCGGCTGCGGCCGTGCCCTCCTTGGCGCCGACGCTGCCGCCGCGCCGCAGCCCGGGCCGGAGCGATCCGGCAACGCCGCCCGCCGCGCTCGATGCGGCCACGGCCGCCAGCACGATCGCACCGCTGACCACCCAGACCACAACGGGGCAATAGGGAAATGCGGGCCGCCTTGCAGACAAGCGTACTGGCGGCCCTTTTTTCCGCTGCCATCCCCCTGACGGCTTTGACGCAACCAGCGCCTGCCCAAGGGCAGGAAGCACCTGCCATCGCGCCGCAATCCTCGAAACCGCCACCTCCAAAACCCGCCGCACCGGAGACCGCCCCCAAGGCCGCATCAGAGGCCGCATCAGAGGCGGCTCCCGAATCCGCTCTACCGGAAGCCGCCAAGCCCGAAGCGCAGGCAGAGACAGGCGCCGCTCCGCCCCCTGCCGGTCCCGCGGCCAAAGCCGATGCGCCCCCCCTGCCCGATGGCCTGCGCGGCAGCGACCTCGGCCATTCCGCCTGCCTGCTCACGCTCTATCTCATGGGCGCGCGCTATAGCGAGGAGCCGGCAATCACCGAGGAAAACCCCGATTGCGGCATTGCCCGCCCGATATCCGTCTCCCAGATTCTGCCGGGCGTCACTTTGGACGGCGATCCGGTCATGCGCTGCGAGACCGCCCGCCAGCTCGCATTCTGGCTGAACGGCACTGTCCTTCCTGCGACGCGCTTTCTTGACGGCGCGCCGCGCCTTGCCGCGATTGCCCCCGGCTCGACCTACCAATGCCGCGGCGTCATCGGCACGCAAAGCAGCGCCAATGTCTCGGAACATGCTTTGGGGAATGCTTTCGACATCGCCGCCTTCACCTTCGACAACGGCGAAAGCTACGAGGTCGCGCCGCGTCAGGACGACGGCGATATGGCCGAGGCCTTTCTGGCCGCGATCAGGGGGGGCGCTTGCCTCTATTTCACGACGGTGCTCGGGCCCGGCACGAATGCCGCCCATGACAACCACCTCCACCTCGACATCAAGGCCCGCAAGGGCGGCTTCCGCATCTGCCAATAGGCAGCGCCCCCCCGCGCGCCCTAGTGGACCAGTCGCTCCATGCTGAGATAATCGGGATCGAATTTCGCCAGCCGGCAGAGCTCGTCCCAATCGAGGATCTGCACCTCGGATCCGACCCAGCGCACCAGCCCGCGATCCTTGAGATCACGCACCGCACGGTTGATATGAATGGGCGAATATCCAAGAATTTCAGCAAGTTCACGCTGAAGAATCGGCAGAGTGAAGCGCAACCCCTGCGTCGCCCCGATGCTGCGCTGGCGCGTGTAAAGCTCGCAGACGAGATGGGCAAGATGCGCGCTCGAGCGCAACGAGGCCGCCGCGACCAGCCAGCGCCGGTGCACCGCCGCATCAAAGGTCGTCGCCAGCCACAGCAGCCGCGTCAGATGCGGAAATTCCTGCGTGATGCGCGACAGCTCGTCATGTGCGATGAACTCGACGCTCGATTGCCCCATCGAGATCACGTCATGTTCGAGCCGCTTGGTCATGAACCCGTGCAGATCGGTAAAATCCCCGATGATATGGATGGCCGTGATGACCTGCACATCCGAGCGCCCTTGCACCTTATGGGCATGGGCCGACATTCCCCGCACCATCATGGAGCTGCGCGTCAGCGTCTCGCCTTGCGGAATGATCACGGCGCCCGGTTGGAAACTGGTCGTTGTCGTCCGGATCGACCGGAGCCGTGCAATATCGGCAGGGCCCACCTCGGATTTGCCCTGAAGATAGCGGATGAAATAGTCGCTAATCGCCATAACCGCCCCCTAAAAAAAAACCTTTTAAACTTACAATTTATCAATGAGGGGCCGAATATCACGCTACGTCAAGCTAACATAAGTTGATCGCCAAGCCGCTGACCGCGCCCGAAACACTCAACCGCTGGGAACAAATGGCATTTTGCCAATTTGTCTTTTTAGCAGTTTATGTCCGCAAACCCGAAGGTGCGGAATTCGACGCGGCCAAAGCGGTCTGACGCGCCAAGGCCTCGCTCAAAAGCACGAAGCTTTCGGCCGCATCCCCCGAGCGCAGCGTGACAAAATGATCGAGCGAGGGATAAACGCGGACCGCCTCGTCAAGCACGGGGTCCGAGCCCTGCGCATAAAGGCCCGCACGGATCATCAGCTCGGATTCCGCATAGGCCCCGAGCATCGCCCGCGCCCGCGCGATCAGCGCATTCTCCGCATCATTGGCCGCCTGCGGCAGCGACCGCGACACCGAGCGCAGCACATCGATCGCGGGAAATCGGCCCCGCTCGGCGATGGCGCGGTCAAGCACGACATGGCCGTCCAGTACCCCGCGCAGGATATCGGCGACCGGCTCCTCCATATCCGATCCGGCCACCAGAACCGAGAAGATGCCGGTGATATCGCCCTGCCCTTCGGGCCCCGGCCCCGAGCGCTCGGCCAGCGCCATGATCAGGTTCGAGACCGAGGCCGGAAAGCCGCGGTAGCTGGGACTTTCTCCGGCCGCGAGGGCGATCTCGCGATGGGCTTCGGCGAATCGGGTGATCGAATCGGCAAGGAAGAGCACATGTTTACCTTGATCGCGGAAATATTCGGCGATCGTCATCCCCGCCCAGGCGCAGCGTCGCCGCATCATCGGCGACTGGTCCGAGGTCGCGGCGACCACGACGGCCCGCGCCATCCCCTCGGGGCCAAGGACCGTTTCGACGAATTCGCGCAACTCGCGCCCGCGCTCGCCGATCAGCGCGATCACCACGACATCCGCCGTGACCCCGCGCGCCAAGGCCGAGAGCAGCGTCGATTTCCCGACGCCCGATCCCGCGAAAAGCCCCAGTCGCTGGCCGCGCGCGATGGGCAGGATCGTATCGAAGACCGCCAAGCCGGTATCGAGCCGCGCCCCGAGCCGTTTGCGGCCGGCAGCAGGCGGCGGCGGTGCGCGGTAGCGCATCGGTGTCGGCCCCTGCGCCAGATGCCGCCCGTCCAGAGGCTGCCCCAGAGGATCGATCACCCGCCCGATCCACGCATCCGTCGGCGTCAGACGCGGCGCGAACAGCAGCTCGGCCCGCGCGCCGATCCGCAGCCCCTCGCTCGGCCCCTCGGGCAGGATCGCCGCGAATCGCGCCTGCAAGGCGATGACCTCGCCGAACAGCAGCGCTCCGCCCGGCATCGCAAAAGAGATCCGGTCGCCAAGCGCCGCGTGGTTGTTCAACCCGCTGACCAACACCACACCTGCCTGAATCGCATGCACAAGGCCGAAATGGCGGATCATCTTTTGCTCGGAGATCTGCTGCCCGATGCGGGCGGCAAAGGAGGTTAATCCATCCATCTCGGCTGTCTCTCCAGAAAGTTCCGTCGTCGAAACGGTTTCTAAACCAATTGGGGTTAAAACCTGGTTATCGACCAAGCGGAGAAGCCGGTGTTTGACAAAATCGAAACCCTGAGAATGGCGGAAAAGCTGATCGCCCACGGCACCCAGCGCCAAAAGCTCATCGCGGCCAATGTCGCCAATGCCGATACGCCCGGCTTCAAGGCCAATGATCTCGCGGGGTTTGCGCAAAGCTATGGCCATGCGCCTGCGACAGAGCTGCGCGCCAGCAATCCGCGCCACATCGCGGGCGGCAGCTGGGGGATGGGCGCGCCGCGGACCATCAGCGCCGGCGGCGAACCCGCACCCAACGGCAATACCGTCTCGCTCGAGGACGAAGTGTTCCGCATCGCCGATGCCCGCCGCGAATTCGACCTTGCGCTGACGATCACCAAAACATCGCTCTCGCTGATGCGCTCCAGCATCGGCCGCAGATATTGAGGCCCGCCATGTCCGATCTTCTTTCCGCCGTCAAAATCGCCAGCTCGGGCATGAAGGCCCAAGCCGTCCGGCTGCGCCATGTCTCGGAAAACATCGCCAATGCCGACACGCCCGGCTACCACCGCAAATTGGTCAGCTTTCAAGAGGATGTCGATTTCGGCCGCGAGACGGGGCGGGTGGCGGCCAGCCCGACCCGCTATGACCGCCGCGAATTGCCGCAAATCTACAACCCCGGTCATCCGATGGCCGACGCCAACGGCTACTACCGCGGATCCAACGTCGATCTGGTGATCGAAATCGCCGATTCACGTGAAGCGAGCCGCAGCTACGAAGCCAATCTGCGTGTCTTCGAACAGTCGCGCCAGATGGGCTCCTCGCTCCTTGACCTCATTCGCCGCTGAAAGGATTGAGACATGATCTCCCCGATTTCCGCCGCCAGTGCCTATAATAACGCCCGCGCCTCGGTCGCACCTTCCGAAGAGCTGCCGCAGGGTGTGGTCAACGGCATTTCCGACTTTGCCCGCGTCATGGAGCAGGTCGATACCGCCGCCACCGGCGCGATGAAAGGCACGACCGAGACCCACGAGCTGGTGCAGTCGATCGCCCGCGCCGAGATGGCGATGGATACCGTCGTAGCCATTCGCGACAAAGTCGTCGAGGCCTATCAGGAAATCATGCGAATGCCGGTCTAAGCCGATGATGGACGAGAACCTCATCTTCGACGTGACGCGCCAGGCGCTTTGGATCGCGGTCCGCATGTCGGCACCGCTTCTGGCGGCGGCTCTGATTGTCGGTGTCGTGATCGGCCTTTTTCAGGCGCTCACCTCGATTCAAGAGATGACGCTGACCTTCGTGCCGAAAATCGGCCTGATGCTCGTCATCTTCTGGGTCACCATGAGCTTCATGACCGCCACCCTCGCCGATTTCTTCAACGAGCGCATCTTGTCGCTGATCATCGGAGCCTGAGTGATGGACAACAGCATCTATGCCACCCTGACGCGCCAATCCGGCCTGATGAACGAGATGCGTTCGGTTGCCAACAACATTGCCAACTCGAATACGGTCGGCTTTCGCCGCGAGGGCGTGATTTTCTCGGAATATATGGTCTCTCTCGACCGCAGCGGCGAGACGCTGGCCATGGCCAACGCCCGCGGCCGTCATGTCGACCTGCGTCAAGGCGGCCTGACCATGACCAACGGCCAGCTTGATCTCGCGCTCGAGGGCGAGGGATTTTTCATGGTCGAGACCCTGCAGGGCAAACGCCTGACCCGCGCCGGTGCCTTTGCGCTCACGCCCGAAGGCGAGATCGTCGACATGTCGGGCAACCGCTTGCTCGACGAGGGGCAGGCCCCGATCGCCATCCCCGACGGCGCGCGCCATATCGGCATTGGTGCCGACGGCACGGTCTCTGCCGATGACCAGCCGATCGGTCGCGTGGGCGTTTTCGCGGCGCCCGACCCTTCCGAGATGCTGCATCAGGAAGGCACGCTTTTCACGCCGGGCGCGAACCCCGAGCCGCTCGAAAACCCGCGTGTGCGCCAGGGCTTTCTCGAGGAATCCAACGTCGAGCCCATCCACGAGATCTCGCGAATGATCGAGGTGCAGCGCGCCTATGAACTCGGGCAGTCCTTTCTCGATGCCGAGGACCAACGCATTCGCAACGTCATGATTTCACTCACCCGATAAAGGAACCGAGATGAGAGCCCTGCAGATCGCAGCCACCGGCATGAGCGCGCAGCAAATGCGCGTCGAGGTAATCTCGAACAACCTCGCCAATATGTCGACCACCGGCTACAACCCGCGCCGCGCCGAATTCGCCGATCTTTATTATCAGCAGGCACTGCGTCCGGGGACTTTGACCTCGACCGAGGGTTCGATGGTTCCGACCGGCGTCCAGCTCGGCCTCGGCGTGCGTCCGACGGCGGTTACGGTGATGTTGGCGCAGGGTACGCTGACCAATACGAACGGCGATCTCGATGTCGCAATCGACGGCAACGGCTATCTCGAGATCGAGCTGCCCTCGGGCACATCGGCCTATACCCGCGACGGCAGCCTCAAGCGCTCGGCCGACGGGCTGATCGTTACCTCCGAGGGCTATCCGGTCGTGCCGGGCCTCACGATCCCCGCAGATGCCACCAGCGTTGCAATCAACGCAAACGGCGAGGTTTTCGCCTATTTCGAGGATCAGGTCGAACCCGAAAACCTCGGCCAGTTCACTCTGGCGACCTTCATCAACGAAAAGGGCCTCGAGGCGACGGGCGGGAACATGTTCCTCGAAACGCCCGCCTCGGGTCCGGCACAGGTCGCCAACCCGGGCGAACAGGGGCTGGGCACCCTGCGGGCGGGCTATCTCGAGGAAAGCGCCGTCGATCCGGTGCGCGAGATCACCGAGCTGATCAAGGCGCAGCGCGGCTACGAGCTGAACTCCAAGGTCATCACCGCTGCCGACCAAATGCTCAACGCAACGGTACAGGTGCGGAAATGCTCAAACTTGCGCTCTGTCTCATCGCCCTGCCCGCCTTGGTCGCGGCAAACCCCGTTACTGCGGCCCGCACCTTGCCCACCGGCACGATCCTGTCCCAAGGCGATCTCGCCTTTGGCGAACAAGCCGACCCCGCAGCGCTGGATGCGCTGATCGGCATGGAAACCCGCGTGATGATCTACGAGGGCAAGCCAGTCACGCCGTCCCAGCTTGCCACGCCCACCCTCGTCGAACGCAACCAGATGGTCACGCTCTCCTATGTCAGCAACAGCCTCCAGATCGACACCGAAGGGCGCGCGCTCTCGTCCGGCCGGCTGGGTGATGTGGTTCGGGTCATGAATATGGGATCGCGCGCGACCGTCTCCGGAGAGGTTGCCGCGAACGGCAGCGTCGTGATCCGCAACCGTTAAGCCAGAAAGCACTGAAACATCATGAGCAAAACCCTTCCGCTCCTGACAGGGGCCTGCCTTGTCACGCTCACCGCTCTGGGTGCCTGCGGCCGCATCAAGGAGGTGGGACAGCAGCCCGAACTGACGGATTCCGTCGACGGGCCCGAGTTCCATGCCATGTCGGCGGCCGCCTATAGCGCGCCCCATTTCCCCGGAGCGACCATCGAATCCCCCAGTCTGGGCTCGCTTTGGACAACAAGTCCCATGTCGCTGGTCAGCGACAAGCGCGCCACCGAACGCGGCGACATCCTGACCGTCGTCATCGAGATCGACGACAAGGCCGAGTTCCAGAACACCTCGGGGCGCAGCCGCTCGGCGACCGATAAAGTCGGCATTCCCAATCTCATGGGAATTCCGCAACGCATCGACAAGATGTTGCCCGACGGTGCCTCGATGGAGGATCTGGCGGATGCCAGCGCGAATTCCTCTTATAAGGGCAGCGGCAATATCTCGCGGCGCGAAAAGCTGACCCTGCGGGTCGCGGCGACAATCATCGACATTCTGCCCAATGGCGTGCTGCGCGTCCAAGGCTCGCAAGAGGTCCGCGTCAACAATGAAGTCCGCGAGCTGACCGTCAGCGGCTTTGTCCGCCCCGCCGACATCGGCCGGCGCAACGAAATTGCCTATGACCGTATTGCAGGCGCACGGATTTCCTATGGCGGGCGGGGCAACATCACCGATGTGCAGCAGCCGCGCTACGGCCAGCAGATCGCCGATATCCTTTTGCCCTATTGAGGACATGATGCTCAAGAAAATCCTCATGCTGCTTCTGCCCGTACTCGCCCTTATCGGAGGCGCGGTCGGGGGCGAGATCCTCAAAGGCAAGCCCGAGATAGATGCTTCCGCGCAAGCCTCGGGCGAAGATGGCGAAGACGAGGCCTCCAGGGCTGGCGAAGGCGATCACGACAAAGGCGAGAATGCCTATTTCCGTTTCCCGACGCAGTTCTTCGTCCCGATCATGCAGAACGGCGATACTTTCGCGACCATGATCGTGGCCCTGACGCTGGAGATGCCGAAACCTTCGGAGGAAAAGGTTCTGGCCAACGAGCATCGTCTGCGCGACGCTTTGTTGCGTGCATTGATGATCCACGCCAATACCGGCGGTTTTTCAGGAAACTACACGTCGGACCAGCAAATGGACCGGCTGCGCGCCTCGCTGCTGAAGGCCGCGACCGATACGGCGGGGCCGGATGTAACGGGTATCCTTGTCGAGGATATCGCGCGGCAACTGCAATAGCCGCGCGGTCTTCTACCGGATGACGAACAGCGAAGCGCCCGTAGGCTCGGGCGCTCAACAGGGCTGGCCCGACCCCGTCATGCGCGCTAGGTTGACGCAAGTTATTCGGGATCCCGCCTTGCCTCCTCCAATCACGATCGCCTTGGCCAGTTACAATGGCGCGGCCTACCTGCCGACGCAGCTCGAAAGTTTTCGCGCGCAAAGCGAGGCGGACTGGAATCTGCTGGTCTCGGATGACGGATCAAACGATGCGACCCGAGACCAACTGGAAGGGTTCATTGCCGGTCTGCCCGTCGGCAGGGGGCGTCTTATCGAAGGACCAAAGGCCGGCTCGACGCGGAATTTTCTTCATCTGACGGCGGCGGCTGATCCCGAGCACTGGTTGGCTTATAGCGATCAGGACGACAAATGGCTGCCCGAAAAACTCGGTCGCGCGCGCGCGTTTCTTGCCGATAAAACCGGTCCCGCAATCTATGCGGCGCGGACGACGATCTGCGACGAGGAGCTGAATATCCTTGCTCCGGCTCCTGCTTTTACCCGCCCGCTGACCTTCCGCAATGCCCTGATTCAGGCCTGCTTGCCCGGCAATACAATCGTCGCGAATGCGCCCGCATTGCGCCTTTTGCAAGAGGCCGCGCCCGCGGCGGCGGCGGCGGGCGTCGTGTCGCATGATTGGTGGGCCTTCCAGCTTCTGTCGGCTGCGGGAGCGGCGATCAAACGCGACCGCGCGCAGGTTCTTCTTTATCGCCAGCATGGCCGGAACCTGATGGGGCGCAACGACACCCCCCGCGCCAAAGCCGCGCGGCTTTCGCTCTTGGGGAACGGAACTTTCGCGGAATGGCTTGATGCCAATCAGGCCGCGCTCGAGCCGGTTGCGCATTTGATGACTGCGGAGAACCGCGCGCTTTTGGCGCGTTTCCGCAAAGCGCGTGACAAATCCGGCGCCGCGACCGCCAAGGATTTTCTTGCGATGGGACTTTATCGCCAGACGCGGCTGGGGACGCTGGCGGTTTTGGCGGCGGCGAGCGCAGGCCGGTTGGCCCCCCGTCAAGCGGCCGTCTAAGTCGCCTCAAAGCACCCAAGGCCCCGCATTTCGGACGGGGCCATTCTGGTCAGCCGATCAGGCGCATCAGATAGCGGCCATAATCGTTCTTGGAGAAAAGCTTGGCCCGCTCGCGCAGCTGGTCGGCATCGATCCAGCCCTGCTCAAAGGCGATTTCCTCGGGGCAGCCTGTCTGGAGCCCCTGACGACGCTCCAGCGTGCGCACGAAGTTGCCCGCGTCAAGCAAGCTGGCATGGGTGCCGGTATCCAGCCAGGCGTAACCGCGACCCATCCGCTCGACCGTGAGACTGCCGTCATGAAGATAGGTCTCGAGCAGAGTGGTGATTTCCAGCTCGCCCCGCGCCGAAGGCTTGACCTCGCGCGCGCGTGCAGGCGCGGTTTCGTCAAGGAAATAAAGCCCCGTCACCGCGTAATCCGACGGCGGATTTTCCGGCTTTTCGATGATCGCATTGACCTGACCGTCGCCATCGAAGGCAACCACGCCGTAACGCTCGGGATCGGCGACGCGGTAGCCGAAAACCGTACCGCCCTGCTTGCGCTGGTCGGCCGAAGTCAGAAGGTCGGGAAGGCCCTGACCGAAGAAGATATTGTCGCCCAGAACCATTGCCGAGGGTGCGCCTGCAAGGAAATCCTCGGCGAGGATATAGGCTTGCGCGAGCCCGTCCGGAGAGGGCTGGATGATCCATTCGAAGCGCAGCCCCCATTGGCTGCCGTCGCCCAGAAGCCGCTGGAATTGAGCCTGATCCTCGGGGGTGGTGATCACGGCGATCTCGCGGATCCCCGCCAGCATCATCACCGAAATCGGGTAATAAATCATGGGCTTGTCGTAGATCGGCAGAAGCTGCTTCGAGACGCCCATCGTGATCGGGTAGAGCCGTGTGCCCGAACCGCCCGCCAGAATGATCCCTTTGCGCGCCAGCGCGTTTGCCTCGGTCATTGCTTCAACTCCGTAAGCACATCCACCAAACCGGCCTGCCAATCGGGCCGGAGGATTCCGAAATCGCGCGCGATAGCCGAGCAATCAAGCCGCGAATTCGCGGGCCGCGCCGCCGGCGTCGGGTAATCGGCGGTGGTGATGTCGGTGATCGCACAGGACAGCCCCGCCTGCGCCATGATCGCCCGCGCGAAATCGGCCCAGTTCGTATCGGGAGCGCCCGAGAAATGGTAAATGCCGCCCTTCGAGCGGTCGTCGAGCATGGCTTCGGCCATGGTCAGGCAGGCTTGGGCAATTGCACGCGCGGGCGTCGGGCCACCGTGCTGGTCGGCCACAACGCGCAGCTCCGGCCGCTCGGCGCCCAGCCGCAGCATGGTTTTCACGAAATTCGCGCCATGGGCGGAAAAGACCCACGAGGTCCGCAGGATCGCGGCTTGTGCGCCGCTGGCAAGGATCGCCTGCTCGCCGGCAAGTTTGGTTGCGCCGTAAACGCCCAAAGGTCCGGTCGGATCGGTTTCGATCCAAGGGCGCTCGCCGTCACCGGCAAAGACGTAATCGGTCGAGATATGGACGAAAGGCAGGCCGAGACCGGCCGCGGCGCTCGCCATGGCGGCGGGGGCATCTGCATTGACCAGTCGCGCAAGCTCGGGTTCGGATTCGGCGCGGTCGACGGCGGTATAAGCCGCGGCATTGATGACGGCGCGCGCGCCCGAGGCGCGGATCGCGGCTGCGCAGGCGGCAGGATCGGACAGATCGGCCTGATCGCGGCCGAGGAAAACGGCATCGGGCGCAAGCCGCGCCAGTTCGGTCGCAACCTGCCCCGTCCGGCCGAAGACCAGAAGCGCGGTCATGCTTTGCCCAGCCTTTCGCCGACGCCTTGACGATCGAGCAGCGGGCGCCACCACTCCTCGTTGTCGAGGTACCATTCGACGGTGCGGCGCAGCCCCTCTTCGACCGTGACCGAGGGGCGCCAGCCCAGCTCGTCGCGGATCCGCGCGGGGTCGATCGCATAACGGCGGTCGTGGCCGGGACGGTCGGTCACGAAGATGATCAAACGGTCATGCGGGGCGTTTTGCGGGCGCAGACGATCCATCTCGGCGCAGATCGTGCGCACGAGATCGATGTTTTTCGCCTCGTTCTCGCCACCGATATTGTAGCTGCGCCCCGTCTCGCCCTTTTCGAGCGCGAGCAGCAGGGCATCGGCATGATCCTCGACATAGAGCCAGTCGCGGACATTGCCGCCATCGCCGTAAACCGGAATCGGCTGGCCCGACAGCGCGCGCAGGATCACGACCGGCACCAGCTTTTCGGGGAAATGGTAGGGGCCGTAATTGTTCGAGCAATTGGTCAGGATGACCGGCAGGCCATAGGTCTCGTGCCAGGCGCGCACCAGATGGTCCGAGGCCGCTTTCGAGGCCGAATAGGGGCTGCGCGGATCATAGGGGGTTTCCTCGGTGAACTGACCGTCCTCGCCCAGCGAACCGAAAACCTCGTCGGTCGAGATATGGTGGAAGCGGAAACCCTCGGGCTTGCCCTGCGCGGCCCAATAGCCGCGCGCCGCCTCGAGCATGTTGTAGGTGCCGGTGATATTGGTTTCGATGAACGCCCCCGGCCCGTCGATCGAGCGGTCGACATGGCTTTCGGCCGCCAGATGCATGACGGCATCAGGCTGATGCGCGGCGAAAATACGGTCGAGCGCGGCGCGGTCGCGGATATCGGCCTGTTCGAAAGCGTAAAGCGGACTGTTGCCGACCGCCGCCACATTCGCGGCATTGGCGGCATAGGTCATGGCATCTAGGTTCACGACAGAATGGCCGCGCGCAACGGCAAGGCGGACGACTGCGGAACCGATGAATCCGGCACCGCCGGTGACGAGAATCTTCATGCCTGGGGCTCGTATGTAAAGGGGCTGTCGAAGTCTGCGAGGGTCTGGGCCGCGGCATCCTTGCCCGACAGGATCGGTTCTGCGGTGAGTTGCCAATCGATGCCGACACTGTCCCAAGCCACGCCGCCATCGCTTTCGGGGGCGTAATAATCGCTACATTTATAGACGATTTCGGTATCGGCGGCGCGGGTCACGAATCCATGCAGGAAACCGGCAGGGATCCAGAGCTGGCGGCCGTTATCGAAGGTCAGATCGACCCCCACCCAATCGCCATAGGTCGGGCTGCCTTTGCGCACGTCGACGGCGACATCGAACAAAGCCCCGCGGCCGCAGCGCACCAGCTTGCCCTGCGCATTGGGCGGCGACTGGAAGTGCAGGCCGCGCAAAGTATTGATCGCAGTCGAAAAAGAGTGGTTGTCCTGCACGAATTCCGGCAAGTCTACTCCGGCTTCGGCCAAGGTCCGGCGATTCCAGCTTTCGGAAAAGAAGCCGCGGGCGTCGCCGTGGCGTTTGGGCGTCAGGATCAGAACGCCCGGAAGTTTCGTCGTCTCGACCAGCATCGTCAGCCTACCCACATTCACCGCAAAGACGCCTCTGCTATGGCTTAGCAAATCGTAAAAAACAAGGCTCCTCCATATTAATCAACAAGATGGAAAGGACTGGCCTTGGCCGCCTCCTTGGCTTTCTTCTGACAGGGCTCCCCACATCAGACCTGTCGAAAGGAAGGCGTTGTTTCGTCGTGGATTACACTCATATCATCACCTTGACCGCCCCTCAGGCGGCCTTCACCCGCAATATCGCGGATCTGATGGTCGTCACCTCGGAGCACGGGGCCTGGCTCTATGGTGCAACGCATATCGGCGGGGGGATCGGGGCCTTCGCGCTTGCCTCGGCGGATCAGGCGATCACCTTTCTCTCGGGCGCAGCCTATAGCCAGTCCGCGACCTATCTCGACCGGCCAAGGGTCGAGCTGCTGACGATCGACGGGCGGCCGGTCATTGCGGGGATCGGAGTGCTCAGCCCCAACGGCTTCAGTCACGCGATCGCGCAGAACGGGCGGCTCGAGGGCCTGCCGCAGGCGCTGTCCGTCGGCATGTCGCAGGGGGTTGGGAGCTTTCTCGGGCAGAACAACGCGCTGGTCGAGATGGGGCAATTCTCGGCGGGCGGCAAGGATTACCTCTACTCCGTCGCCAACAACCAGCTGGGTTACGACATCTGGCAGATGCTCTCCGACGGCCGGATCGCGAAAGCCTCTCAAGTCACCCTGCCCTTTTCCGGCGCGCCGGCGAATGCGGAGATCAACAAGCTGGTGGTGCTGGAGGTCGGGAGCAAGCAATTCCTGATCGGCGCATCGGCATTGGCCAACAGCCTGTCCCTGCAGGAGATAAACGCCAACGGCACGTTCGGCACGGTCAGGATCCTGTCTGCCGAGACAGGAATCGGGCTGAACCAGCCGACCCAGCTCGAAGCGGTAACGGTCGCGGGGGTGAGCTATCTCGTGGTCGGATCGGCCCAGAGCTCGTCGCTGACCACAATGCGCGTAACTGCTGCGGGCGATCTGCTGCCGCTCGACCATATCATAGACGAGCGCTCGACCCGTTTCAGCGGGGTGACGGCCATGACCTCGCTCGTGGTGGACGGGCGCGCCTTCGTCTTTGTCGGCGGCAAGGACAGCGGCATTTCGGTCTTTACCGTCATGCCGAACGGCACCCTGCTCCACCTGCTGACGCTGGCCGATCAGGACGGCTGGTCGATGGCGAATGTCTCGGCAATCTCGGCAGCCTTCATCGGCGGCAAGATCGCCCTTTTCGTCAGCTCAACCACCGAGGCGGGGATTACCCAATTCAGCCTCGACCCCGGCAAGATCGGCCTGACCGCCGCGGTCGGTGCCGGTCGCCAATCGGGCACGGCCCTTGGCGACCTGCTGGTCGCGGGGCCCGATACGACCGATCTGTCGGGAGGGGCCGGAAACGACATACTGGTCACGGGCGGCGGCACGCTTTCCATGACCGGAGGCGCCGGAGCCGACGTCTTTGTCGTCGCCGCGCTCGAGGGGCGCACAACCATTACCGATTTCGAATACGGCATCGACCGGCTCGATCTCAGCAATCTCGGGATGATCCGCAGCACCATGCAGGTCAAAATGATCGAGACGAGCTGGGGCATGCGGTTCCGCATCAACGACATGTACGTCGATATCCGCTCGCATGACGGTCGTCCGCTGGATGCGGGGCTTTTTACCAATGCGATGTTTCCCCATGCCCATTATGCGCCGCCCTCGACCGGAAACACGGTCTACGGCTCGGCTTGGGACGATACGCTTATGGTCAGCGCGCTGGTCTCGCGCCTGTTCGGGATGGGCGGCAACGATGTGCTGCTGGGCGCGGCCGGCGCCGACTTTCTGAACGGCGGCGCCGGCAACGACACGCTGGGCGGCGGGGCGGGCCACGACACGCTCATGGGCGAGGAGGGCAACGATCTTCTGCGCGGCAATGGCGATAATGACCGGCTTTGGGGCGGTGCGGGGCAGGATTCGCTTTATGGCGGCACCGGGAGCGACACCCTTTATGGCGACACGGGCAACGACCTGCTCTGGGGAGAGGAAGACGACGACACGCTCTTCGGCGGCGAGGGCAACGACACGCTTTATGGCGATGGCGGGAATGATCATCTCGATGGCGGAATCGGAAACGACCTGCTTTTTGGCGGCGATGGCGACGACACGCTGATTTCCCTGTCGGGTGCCAATACCCTGAATGGCGGAAACGGGAACGATTCGATCGTTGGCGGAAGCGGCGTGGATTCACTCGTTGGCGGGATGGGCGACGACACATTGCGCGGGGGCGCGGGAAACGACCGGCTGTTTGGCGAACCGGGCAATGATCTTTTGTTCGGAGGGGCGGGCAATGACGTGATCTCAGGTCAGGCCGGCAACGACACGCTTCACGGCGAAGATGGCAACGACCAGCTTTACGGCGGCACGGGTGAAGACCGGTTATCCGGGAATGCGGGCAATGACACCTTGTACGGAGAGGACGGCAATGACGTGTTGTTCGGAGGATCGGGCAACGACGTTTTGCGCGGCCAAAACGGCAACGACACGCTGAACGGCGAGGACGGCGACGATCTGCTTTATGGCGGAGACGGGAACGATCTCCTTGCCGGACACGGCGGAAACGACACCATTATCGGCGAGACCGGCAACGACATTATCTACGGCCATGCCGGAAACGACCGTCTGCACGGCCAAGGCGGCAACGATGCCATCGCCGGTGGTACAGGCAATGATACGCTCTACGGCGATGCCGGAAACGATTGGCTGAGCGGCGAACAGGGCAACGACGTCATCTTCGGTGGCGACGGCAACGACCGGCTGCTGGGAGGGTTGGGCAATGACACCCTCGACGGCGGAACCGGCAATGATACCCTCAACGGCAACGACGGGCTGGATCTGCTGCGGGGCGGGACCGGAAACGACTCGCTGATCGGCGGCAACGGCAGCAGCAGGCTTTATGGCGATGCGGGCCACGACCGGCTGTTCGGCGGCCTGAACGGCGATTTTCTGGACGGTGGGGAGGGGAACGATTTCCTCAACGGCGGCGGCGGGAACGACTCGCTTTGGGGCGGTTTCGGTGCGGACACCCCTTTTGGCGATCAGGGCTTCGATTTCCTGCGCGGAGGATCGGGGGCTGACAGCCTTGACGGGGGGCTCGGCAACGACACACTTCACGGCGGCCCCGGATCCGACACCCTGTGCGGCGGGTTCGGCCATGACGTATTCCTGTTCAGGGAGCGCGCCGATTTCGACCGCTCGGTCGATATCGTCACCGATTTCGCGCGCGGGCAGGACAAGCTGGACTTTCGCGGTCTGGGACTTGCCTACATCGGCAAGACGGGCTTTTCGGGCGGGCCGCAAATCCGCGCCGACCAGCAATCGGGGATGACCATTCTCCAGATCGATATCGACGGCAACAAAGGCTTTGATCTTACGATAAGGCTGCAGGGCGTCACCGGATTCGGAGCCGCGGATCTGCTGCTTTAGCCTTCCATCAGGTCGCGGTACTTGCGGAACAGCAGCAGGAGACCGAAGAAAGCCAGAACCAGCGACAGGCCCAACACATAGCCCATGCTGACATATTCCGCCTCGTAGGTCGGGTAGAATCCGTGCCGCATCATGCCGACGCAATGGATGAGCGGATTGTACCACAGAATGGCCTGCCCCGCCGCCGGCAGCATGTCATAGGTGAAGAACAGCCCCGAGATCAGGAACAACGGCCGCGTCAGAATGCTCCACGCCCGCTCCCAGATCGGGAAGGCGGTGATCAGGTAGCAGTTGAGCGTCCCGATCCCCAGACCCAGCGCCGTCACCATAATGAGTGATTCGACTACGGCACCGATGCGCACATCCACCGGCAGCTCGAAGATCATGTAGATCCCCGTCATGACCAATGTGATGATCGCGCAATGCGTCAGCGCGTTCAAAATGGCGCGAGCGGCCAGCGCATCAAGGAAGGTCACGCTGGGATAGGCCATGAACGGCCGCGAAAATCGGATCGAAGAGGCCACTTTGCCTGAGAGGTCGTTGTACATCACGAAGGGCAGAAAGCCCGTCGCATAGAACAACGGAAAGTTGGTCCCGAGCCCCGGCCGATGCACGGAAAGCGAGAAAATCAAGGACAAAAGCGCGATGCCGAGCACCGGTTCGAGAACGGCCCAGATATAGCCGCCCGCCGATTTTCCATAGGTTGTCGCCATTTCGCGCAACATCAGCGCAACAACGATCCGCCCCATTTGAAAGCGCGGCCGCGGCGTTCGATGCGAGCGGAAATAGGGCGTTTGCGGCGTATCGTCGTGTCGGGGAATGTCGGTCATGTGAACGCGGAGGCTGGCATTGACTGTCTGCAGTATGTAACAACTGCTCGGAAAAGGTAAACCAGCGAAAGCTCCTCTGTCATGTCACAACACTCCGAACATGGAAGAGGGCAGCCAGATCCGCAAGCCGGCCCCTCGCGAACGGCAGACGGGACCTCGCAGCCGGTGGCCCAAAAAGCAAGCCCTCAATCTGATGCGGCAACGCCCGAACGGGCGGCACCCCCAGCCGCGCAAGCACAGAAGATGCCCGTGACCACCGATCAAACGCCCGCCGCATCCAGCCCCAAAGGCGCTGCCGCCCCCCAACCGGCCACCCCGCAGGCAGCAGCCCCGCAGGCAGCCGCGACAGCTCAACCGAACCAGACCCAGCCGGCACAAGCCGCCCAGGCTCAGGCAGCTCCGGCCCAATCGGCCCCGCCGCGCCCTGCCCCCGCCGCCGCCGCCCAAGGCGCTACGGCCCAAGCGCCCAAACCCGCACAAGCTCAGGCTGCGGCTCAGGCCCAAGCGCCGCGTCAGGCAGCCCAACCGGCAGCCGCCGCTCCGGCGAATGCGCAAGCGCAGGCCAAACCCCAGCAGGCCGCCCGCGCCATGCAGCAGCCCGCTGCCGGACAAGGCGCACAGCGCCAACCGTTGCAGGTGCGTCCCGCCCAGCCGCAACCACCCGCGCAGAAACGCCCCGGTGCCGCAGTTCCCGCCCGTCAGGGTCAGGGACAGGCCGTCGCCCGCCCGATTGCCCCCTCGCAGCAGGCCGTGCGCCAGCCGGTCAGCGCGGCCCAGCCGCAAAAGCGCCACTGGATGTTGCTGCTGTCCTTCCTGATCATCGTGGTGGTGCCGACCCTCATTTCGGCCTGGTATCTATGGAACCGCGCGGCGGACCAATATGTCTCGACGGTGGGTTTTTCGGTCCGCAAGGAAGATTCCGCCGCGCCGTCTTTCGACTTTCTCGGCGGCCTCGCGGCGCTGAGCGGCGGTACGGTCGGGGCCTCGGATACCGATATCCTCTACCAGTATATCCGCAGCCACGACATGGTTGAAACAGCGGATCAAAAGCTCGATCTGCGCACCATGTTCTCGCGCGATTGGCCCCGCGATTTCGTCTTTGCCTATAATCCGACGGGCACGATCGAGGATCTGACCGATTACTGGCAGCGTCAGGTCAAGATCTACTACGATTCGACCTCCGGCCTGATCACGCTCGATGTCAGCGCCTTCACCCCCGAAGACGCCCAGAGGGTCGCGCAGACGATTCTGGACGCGAGCACCGCCAAGATCAACGAGCTCTCCTCGATCGCGCGCGAAGATGCGATGCGCCTGACCACGCAGGAGCTCGAGAAAACCCGCGTCGAGCTGACCAAGAGCCGTCAGGACATGACCGCTTTCCGCATGCGCACCCAGATCGTCGATCCGCAGGCCGATCTTGCCGGACAGATGGGCGTGATCACCGGATTGCAGGGCCAGCTGGCCGAACAGATGATCCAGCACGACCTGTTGGTCGAAAACGCCAGCCCCAAGGACAACCGCGTCATCCAGTCGCAGAAAAAGCTCGACGCTCTGCGCAATCTCATCGACCGCGAGCGCAGCAAATTCGGCGAGGCGGGTCAGGGCCCGAACGGCGAAAGCTATGCCCAGCTTGTCGCGGAATACGAGAAACTGGCCGTCGATCGCGAATTTGCCGAAGGGGCGCATCGCTCGGCGCGGATCGCCTACGAAACCTCGATGGCCGAGGCGCAGCGCCAGTCGCGCTATCTCGCGACCCACATCTCGCCGCGCGTGGCCGAGGCCTCGACAGAGCCCAACCGCCAGCGTCTTCTGGCGCTGGTGGCCGGCCTTCTGCTGATCGGCTGGTCCGTTCTCACCCTGATCTACTACAGCGTCCGTGACCGCAAATAAGCGATGATCCAGCTCGAGAATCTGACCAAGATCTTTCGCCGCAAGGGGCAGCGACATGTCGTTGCCGACAATATCAATGCGGTTTTCCCGACCGGCGAATCCGTCGCCCTTCTGGGGCGCAATGGTGCGGGCAAATCGACCCTGCTGCGCATCATTGCGGGGACGATTTCGCCAACCTACGGGCGGGTGGTCTCGAGCGGGACGATCTCTTGGCCGGTGGGTTTCGCGGGCAGTTTCCACGCCGATCTAACCGGTGCGCAGAATGTGCGCTTCGTGGCGCGGATCTACGGCGTCGATACCGACCAACTCATTGACTATGTTGCAGATTTTGCCGAACTCGGCGAACATTTTCACCGCCCCTTCGGGACCTATTCCTCAGGGATGCGCTCGCGTCTGGCGATGGGCACGAGCATGGGGATCAAATTCGACACCTATCTCGTCGACGAGGTCACCAGCGTCGGCGACGCCTCGTTCCGCGCCAAATCCCAACAGGTTTTCGCCGAGCGCATGAGCCAGTCGGGCGCGATCGTCGTCACCCACTCCATGGCGATGGTGCGGGCGATGTGCACGATGGGGGCGGTGCTCGACCGCGGCAATCTGACGATTTTCGACGATCTCGACGAGGGCATCGCCTATCACGAGATGCTCATGAGCCTGCCCGCCGCCTATATCGACGAGGATGCGCCGGTCTGATCCTGCACCGCGGTTCCGCCCGAAGCGGCCTTAGACCTAAGGGCTAGGGTGACGCCCGCGGTTTGACGGGGTACATCACGGACAAACCGACAGGAGCCTTCGAATGGATACCAAAGCCCTCATCACCGCCTATTACGACGCATTCAACGCCGGTCGCACCGACGAGATGCTGACCATGCTGCATGACGAGATCGAGCATCACGTCAACGAGGGCGGCATCCGTCGCGGCAAAGAGCTTTTCGCCGAATTCAACCGCCACATGACGGAAAGCTACCGCGAAAACCTGACCGATATGGTGATCTTCGCCAATGAGAGCGGCACCCGCGCGGCAGCCGAATTCATCGTGAACGGCACCTATCTCAAGACCGACGAGGGGCTGCCGGAGGCCAACGGCCAGACCTACCGCCTGCCCGCCGGCACGTTCTTCGAGATCCGCGACGGCAAGATCGCGCGCGTCACGACCTATTACAACCTCGCCGACTGGACCAAACAGGTCGTCGGATGATCGAGACGCGGGTCCTCACCGGAGAGGCCGTTGCCGCCGTGCTGGATGATCTGGCACGGCTGCGCATCACGGTCTTTCGCGACTGGCCCTATCTCTACGACGGCGATCCCGATTACGAACGCGACTACCTCAAGGCCTATCAATCCCCCGGGGCGGTGGTGGTCGCGGCCTATGACGGCGCGCGCATGATCGGCGCCTCGACCGGCGCCCCGATGGAGGACCACGCCGAAGATTTCGCGGCAGCCTTCGCGATCCGGCCCGAGCCTCTGGAACAGATCTTCTACTGCGCGGAATCGGTCCTGCTGCCCGATTATCGCGGCCACGGTCTGGGCCATGCCTTCTTCGACGGCCGCGAGGCGCAGGCCCGCGCACTTGGCCGCCGCTATTCGGCCTTTTGCAGCGTGATGCGCCCCAAGGACCACCCTGCCCGCCCCGCAAACTATCGCCCGCTTGATGGCTTTTGGCAAAAGCGCGGCTATGCCGAACTGCCCGGCGTGATCGCCGAATTCGACTGGAAAGACATCGGCGAGGATCACTGCACGCGCAAACCCCTGCAATTCTGGATGAAAACGCTGTGACCAAAGTCAAAATCGCAACCTCGGCCTATGATTTCGACTGGTTCGACAGTTTCTCCGATTACGAGGCCAAGATCACCCGCTGGGTCGAGGCGGCATCCGATTGCGACCTGCTGGTCTTTCCGGAATATGGCGCGATGGAGCTGGCCTCGCTCGGCGGCACCGCAATCGCCGCCGACCTCGAGGCGAGCCTGCACGAAGTCGCCCGCCACGAAGAAGCCCGCGACCGCCTTCACGCGGATCTCGCGCGGCGCTTCGACCTCCATATCCTCGCGGCCTCCGGTCCGGCCTTGCCCGATCCCGCGAAACGCCCCGTCAACCGCGCGGTGCTGTTCGGCCCCCAAGGAAGGATCGGGCATCAGGACAAACAGGTCATGACCCGTTTCGAGCGCGAGGATTGGGATGTGGTCGGCGCGCCCGGCCTGCGCCTTTTCGACACGGCCGTCGGCAAGATCGGTATTCTGATCTGCTATGACGGCGAATTCCCGCTTTTGGGCCGCGCGCTTGCCGAGGCCGGTGCGGAAATCATCCTTGTGCCCTCTTGCACCGACACGATCGCGGGATTCAACCGCGTCAGGATCGGGGCCATGGCGCGGGCGCTGGAATCGCAATGCGTCGTCGTGCAATCCCCGACCGTGGGCAATGTCGACTGGAACCCCGCCATCGACGAGAACCGCGGCATCGCGGCAATCTATGCCCCGCCGGACGGGCTCTGGCCCGAAAGCGGGATTATCGCCGAGGGCAGGCTCGACCGCCCCGAATGGATCAAGGCGGAGGTCGATCTGGCCAAGGTCGCACAAAGCCGCGCCGACGGCCGCGTCCTGCCCTTCGCCCATTGGCCCGAAAGCGCCTTGAGCAAGGTGATCTGACACGGGACCGCGCAAAGGGTGCCCCCCGCGCCCGCCTGACGACGCTTTCTCCGGAATGAAAATACCCCCCTGCGGCGCTGGCCAAGGGGGGTATTTTCATTCCGGAGAAAGCTTTGAGGTCAGTTCGTCGCAGGTTCGGCGGGAACGGTGCCGTCGGGGGTTGCGGGCTGCCCGCCCTCGATGGCTTCGGCGCCTTCCGCGGGTTTGGAGAGGCGGTTGTCGCTCCACTCGCCCGAGGCGACCTGTCCTGTCGCATAGCGCATCACGCCGGTGCCCTGACGCTTTCCGGCGACGAAATTGCCGGTATAGGTGTCGCCGTTGGCATAGGTGGCGGTGCCCTCGCCGTCGATTTCGCCGGCTTTCCAGCCGCCCTCGTAGCGGAAGCCGTCGGGTGTGATCAGGCGGCCTTTGCCTTCGCGCAGCCCGCCGACGAAATTGCCGTCATAGGTCGTGCCGTCGGGATAGGTGGCCTGGCCTTCGCCATGACGCTGGCCCTCGCGCCAGCTGCCGTTGTAGACATAGCCGTCGGGATAGACCATGCGGCCCTGACCTTCGTTGCGGGCGTTCTGGAAACCGCCCTCATAGGTCAGCCCGTTGGCATATTTGGCAACGCCCTGACCATTGATCACGCCTTCGGACCAATCGCCCTCATAGGTCGCGCCATCGGGATAGGTGATCAGGCCGCGCCCGTCGGGCAGGTCGTTGCGCAAGGCTCCGTCATAGGTCGAGCCGTCGGGATAGGTGATGAGCCCCATCCCCTCCATCCGGCCCTGCACCCAGTCGCCGTCGTAGATATAACCGTCGGTGCCGGTGAAAACGCCTTTGCCGTCGCGCTTGTCGTCGCGGAAACCGCCCTCGTAGCGATCACCGTTCTTGTAGACCGCGACGCCCGCGCCCTGACGTTTGCCGTTGACCATCCGGCCCTGATAGGTGTCGCCGGTGGCCTGCACGAGCTTGCCGTCACCGCTCATCTGGCCCGCCGCCCAGCCTCCCTCGTAGGACAGACCGTCCGGCATGGTCAGCTTGCCGCGACCGGCGCGCTGGTTGGCGAGCATGTCGCCCTCGTAGATCGCGCCGTCGGGATAGGTGATTTTGCCGCGCCCTTCCTTGACGCCCGCCTTCCAGTCGCCCTCATAACGGTAGCCGTTGGGTTGGGTCAGAACGCCCTTGCCGTTGTGCAGCGCGCGCAGGAAACCGCCGGTATAGACCGAGCCGTTGGCGTAATGGGCCACGCCCTCGCCCGTGATCTCGCCCTCGAGCCAGTCGCCCTCGAAGGTGCCGCCGTCGGCATAGACGATCTTGCCCTTGCCGTGGGGCTTGCCCTTGGAAAAGCTGCCCTCGTAGACCGAGCCGTTGGGGAAGGTCGCTTTGCCCTGACCGAGGATCTCGCCCTCGACCCAATCGCCGCTGTATTCATATCCGTTGGGGAGTTTGTAGGTCCCGCGCCCATGCTGGCGCCCGTTGCGGAAGGTCCCCTCGTAGACGCCACCGTCGTCATATTGCTTGGTGATGACGGTCTCTGCTCCGGCAAGGCCTACGCCTGCCAGAAAAATCGCCGTGGCGGCAATTACTGCCCTCATCGCCCTGCCTCCGGTTTGCCTGCGTTCGATCCGCCCGTTTTCCGGGCGGGTTTTGATCGGGTTTAACCTATTGCAGGGCAAGGCGCAAAGCCCGACTTTTCCTTTTGTCTCCGCTCGCCTATCAACGCAGGGGACAAGACAGGGAGAGCGCGATGACCGATCGTTTCCGCATCACTTTGGGACAGCTGAACCCCACAGTCGGCGATCTGGACGGCAATGCCCGCAAGGCCCGAGAGGCTTTTGCCGCAGCCAAGGCCGCCGGTGCCGACATGCTGGCTTTGCCCGAGATGTTCATCACCGGCTACCAGACGCAGGATCTGGTCCTCAAAGCCGCCTTCACCGCCGATGCCGAGGCCCATCTGGTCCAGCTCGCCAAGGATTGCGCCGTTGGTCCCGCGATCGGGATCGGCGGGCCGTGGCGCGACGGTGGCAAGCTTTACAACGCGTTCTGGATCTTGCAGGGCGGCAAGGTCGTGGCGCGCGTTCTCAAACACGATCTGCCCCATCAGCAGCTTTTCGACGAGATGCGCCTTTTCGATGCGGGTCCGGTATCGGGCCCCTACCGCATCGGGCCCCTACGCATCGGCAGCCCGATCTGCGAGGACAGCTGGTGGCCCGAGGTCTCCGAGACCCTTGCCGAAACCGGCGCCGAGATCCTGCTGATCCCGAACGGCAGCCCCTATCACCGAAGCAAGCTTGACCTGCGCATGACGCATATCGTCTCGCGCGTGGTCGAGACCGGCCTGCCGGCGGTTTACCTCAATGCGGTGGGCGGGCAGGACGACCAGCTTTACGATGGCGCGAGCTTTGTCCTGAACCCCGGCGAGAGCGGCGGCGTCGACAAGGTCATGCAGCTTGCGCCTTTCGACGAGATCGTCACCCATGTCGATTTCGTCCGCACCCCCTCGGGCTGGCGTGCCGAAAAGGGCGAGATGGCGCATCAGCCCGATGAATGGGAGCAAGATTACCGCGCCATGACCGAAGGCCTGCGCGACTACATGCGCAAATCGGGCTTCAAGACCGCGCTTCTGGGCATGTCGGGCGGGATCGATTCCGCGCTGGTCGCGACGATTGCGGCCGATGCTTTGGGGCCTGAAAACGTCCTCTGTGTCATGCTGCCGAGCGAATATACCTCGGCTGAAAGCCTCGAGGACGCGAGCGATTGCGCCAACCGTCTGGGCATCCGCATCGAGACCGTGCGCATCGACGGCGCGCGCGATGCGGTCGATGGCGCTTTGGCGCATCTGATGGCCGGCACCAAGCCCGATCTGACCGAGGAAAACATCCAGTCCCGCCTGCGCGGCGTGCTGCTGATGGCGCTGTCGAACAAATTCGGCGGGCTTTTGTTGACCACCGGCAACAAATCCGAGGTCGCGGTCGGCTATTCCACGATCTACGGCGATATGGCGGGCGGCTATAATCCGATCAAGGATCTTTATAAAACCCGCGTTTTCGAGACCTGCCGCTGGCGCAATGCCAATCACCGCGACTGGATGAAGGGCAAATCGGGCGAGGTCATCACCCCGCGCATCATCTCCAAGCCGCCTTCGGCCGAGCTGCGCCCCGACCAGAAGGACCAGGACAGCCTGCCGCCCTACGAGGTGCTGGACGCGATCCTCGACGGGCTGGTCGAGCGTGACCTGTCCGTCAAGGAAATCGTGGCGATGGGGCACGAGCCCGAGGTGGTTCTGAAGGTTCAGGGCCTGCTCTATGCCAGCGAATGGAAACGCTATCAGGCGGCCCCCGGCCCGCGGATCTCGCGCAAGGCCTTCTGGCTCGACCGCCGCTATCCTTTGGTCAACCGCTGGCGCGACAAGGCCTGAACCCTTCCCCATCAACGAAAAACGCGGCGCATCACGCGCCGCGTTCTTGTTTTCCGATCAAGGGACCAAGTGGCTGCGCGCCGCCTAAACCTCGACCGTGATGCGCTTTTGCGCGCCGATCTCGAAGACCTTCTTGTAATGTTCGATCAGATCCTGCGGGCCGGTCGCCTTTTCGGGATTGTCCGACAGTTTCACCGTCGGCACGCCGTTCGCGGCAACCGCCTTGCACACCAGCGAGAACGGCGCGAGCCCGTCGCCCGGCACCAGACCGCGGAAGTCGTTGGTCAAAAGCGTGCCCCAGCCGAAGCTGACTTTGACGCGGCCGTGGAAGCGGGCGAAAAGCTCGTGCATCTTGGCGACATCCAGCCCGTCGGAGAAGATGATCAGCTTCTCGCGCGGGTCCTCGCCACGACTTTTCCACCAGGCAATCGCGGTTTCGGCACCCTCGGCCGGATCGCCGCTGTCGATGCGGATGCCGGTCCAACCCGCCAGCCAATCGGGGGCGTGATCAAGGAAATGCTTGGTGCCGTAGGTATCGGGAAGGATGATACGCAGCATGCCGTCATGCTCTTCGTGCCAATCGGCGAGCACTTTATAGGGCGCCTGCTGCAATTCGGCATCGTTCTTGGCCAATGCGGCATAGACCATCGGCAATTCATGCGCATTGGTGCCGATCGCCTCGATATCGCGGCGCATGGCGATCAGGCAGTTCGAGGTGCCGATAAAACGCTCGTCGCCCAAGCCCTCGACCATGGCCTGCACGCACCAATCCTGCCACAAAAAGCTGTGACGGCGGCGGGTGCCGAAATCGGCGATGCGCAGATCGGGGCCGAGCTTGCGCAATTCCTCGATCTTTTCCCACAGCCGCGCCATGCCGCGCGCGTAAAGCACCTGCAGCTCGAAGCGGCCCATATCCTTGAGAACCGCGCGCGAGCGCAGCTCCATGATGATCGCCAAGGCGGGGATTTCCCACAGCATGACCTCGGGCCATTTCCCTTCAAAGGTCAGCTCGTATTGGCCGTCGCGCTTTTCCAGCTGATAGGCGGGCAGACGCAGGTTCTCGAGAAACTCCATGAAATCGGGGCGGAACATCTGGCGTTTGCCGTAGAACGTATTGCCGCGCAGCCATGTGCTTTCGCCGCGCGTCAGCGACAGGCCGCGCACATGGTCGAGCTGCTCGCGCAACTCGCCCTCGTCGATGAGATCGGCAAGCCGAACCGATTTCGAGCGGTTGATCAGGCTGAACGTGACCGTCGTATCGGGGCTGTTGCGAAAGACCGACTGGCACATCAAGAGCTTGTAGAAGTCGGTATCGATCAGCGAACGCACGATCGGATCGATCTTCCATTTGTGGTTGTAAACGCGCGTCGCAATATCGACGGTCGGGATCATCATGCGAGTATTACTCCTGCCGCATTCATGCTCAGCCGCGCCTGTTCCAGCGAGCCGTCGAGATCGATGGCGCGGCAGGCGGATTCAATAACGGTTGCGGAAAAACCCAGTTTGACCGCATCGATCGCCGACCACGCGACGCAGAAATCATGGGCGAGGCCCACGAAGCTCAGATCGCTCAGGCCGCGTTCGCGCAGATAGCCCGCAAGGCCGGTGGGCGTCTTGTGGTCGTTCTCGAAGAACGAGGAATAGCTGTCGATGCCGGCACGAAACCCCTTGCGCAGCACCAGATCGGCGCTTGTCGTGACCAGATCGGCGTGAAATTCCGCGCCTCCCGTGCCGATCACGCAATGGCGCGGCCACAGGACCTGCGGGCCGTAATCCATCTCGGTGACAGTGAAGGGCGCCGCACCCGCATGGTTGTCGGCAAAACTCGCGTGATCGGCGGGATGCCAGTCCTGCGTCAGAACCACCGCGTCGAAATCCGCCATCAGCGCATTGATCGGCGCAATGATCTCGTCGCCTCCGGTGACGGCAAGCGCGCCTCCGGGGCAGAAATCCACCTGCATATCGATAACGATCAAGGCCCTGGCCACGGCGTCCTCCCTCAAATCCGGTCGTCAGGTTCGCGGTTTTTGTCAGGGGCTGCAAGCAATTTGCTGCGACTGCAGCCGAGTTTACTTGATCCCGACGCGATCTTGAGGCAAGCGGCAGCCATGTTCACCGTCGCCGCACTTTACCATTTCACCCGATTCCCCGAACCCGCCGCCCTGCAAGGCCCCTTGCAGGAAGCCTGCGATTTGGCAGGGATCAAGGGCACGCTGCTGATCGCCCCCGAGGGCATCAACGGCACGATCGCGGGCAGCCGCGCGGGAATCGATGCGGCCTTGGCCCATATCCGCGCCCTGCCCGGCTGCGCCGGTCTCGAGTGGAAGGAAAGCCCCGCCGCCGAGATGCCTTTCGCGCGCATGAAGGTCCGCCTCAAGCGCGAGATCGTCACGATGGGTCAGCCCGATGTCGATCCGACCGCCTCGGTCGGCCATTACGTCGAGGCCAAGGACTGGAACGCGCTGATTTCCGCCCCCGATGTCGCGGTGATCGACACGCGCAACGATTACGAGGTCGAGATCGGGACTTTCGACGGCGCGGTCGATCCGGGCACGAAAAGCTTCCGCGACTTTCCGGATTGGTGGCGCGAGAATGCCCATCGTTTCCACAACAAGCGCATCGCGATGTTCTGCACTGGCGGCATCCGCTGCGAGAAATCGACGAACTTCCTGCTGGGTGAGGGCATTCCCGAGGTTTACCACCTCAAGGGCGGCATCCTGAAATACCTTGAAGATGTCCCCGCCGAGGACAGCAAATGGCAGGGTGAGTGCTTCGTTTTCGACAAGCGCGTCAGCCTTGGCCACGGGTTGGTTCAAGGTGATTACGATCTCTGCCACGCCTGCCGCCGCCCGCTTTCGGCCGAGGACAAGCAGCGCCCCGAATTCGAGATCGGCGTCTGCTGCCACCGCTGCGCCGACGAGTATTCCGAGGCCGACCGCGCCCGTTTCCGCGAGCGCCAGCGTCAGGTCGAGCGCGGCGAGATCGCCCTTTAAGCGCCCTGCGCAGCCTGCCCGTCAAAGCGCCCCTTCGCGGGCGCTTTTTCATATCGGCCGGAGACTTGGTGATTCGATGCGATCCGCGAATGGCGCCCCGCCGGAAAACCCATGAAATCAATCAGGTGGCGCTTTAGCGTTCCGAGCTTTTCACTCGGGCATGAAAGCGTTTTTCTGGGTCATTTCCGCACCCGAAGGGCCATTCCGCCAAGCAGCGGAAGGATAAGGGTTTTTCGCTTTTCCGAGCGTTCTCCTCAGCTTTCAATCTCCGAGAAATCTACTCAACTATTTGTTTTTATTATCTTTTTTATTGACCTCATCGTCCGACCCGACCATATCTGCCCCAACACAGCCAGCCAGCTCTTCGATCCCTGCAAGCGAGCTGTCGTCCCGAAACAGCCAGACAGGAAGTCCCGATGAGCCACGCCGTTTGCAACTCTTGCGCCTATTACGAAGACCATGCCGTTCAGGCTGCCGCCCAGCTCTCCGATGCGGGCCTTTGCCGCGTCAATCCGCCGGTCGCCCCGAAGGAAGAGGGCCGAGGCGTATGGCCGACGGTTCAGAAAACCGATTGGTGCGGCAAATACGCGACGCTGTTCGCAGCCGAATAATCGGGCCCGGCAGCCAAGCCTGCACGCAAAACGTAGCCAGCAAAAGGTAGCCAGCACGGCAAAGCCAGCCCCGGAAAGAGCCAGCGCGCGATCGCCAGCAAGCCTTTCCCCCAGCCAGCCGACCCAGCCAGCACCGCCCGCCAGCCTGCATTCGCCAGTTAGGCTTTGCCAGCCAGCATCAAAAGAAAAAGGCAGCCCTTTCGGGCTGCCTTTCTCGTTCAGTCTCGTGAACCGCTGATCAGAAGCGGAAGCTTGCGCGGACCTGCACCGTGTCGGCTTTCAGGTCCAGACCCGAGACATTCCCGACATCGTCGAAGTCGTGGCGGGTATATTCGGCGCCCAGAACAAAGCGCTCGGTGACTTTGAAGTCGCCGCCGATACCGTAAACCAGACCGTTTTCGGAATCGTCGGCATCAAGATAGGCGTAGCCGACGGTCACATAGGGCAGGAAACGGCCAAGGTCGTAACCGGCGCGGGCGCGCAGGCTCAGCAGGTCGCCCTTGCCCGAAACGTCATCCAGCTCGACTTTGTTGTAGTTCAGTTCGCCGCCCAGAACATAGCTGCCGAAATCGTGCTGATAGCCGGCGAAAACGCCGTAAGCGTCCAGATCACGCTTGCCCGATTGCGAGCCGAACTCGGCTTTGGCTTCGCCCTGACCATATTGCGCACCAGCGTAGAAGCCGGTCCAGTCGCCGAACTGCGGCGCGGTCTCGGTTTCTACGACGACGGGGGTCTCGACGACCGGCGCGACATAACCGCCGGCGAAAGCGCCCGTAGCAAGAAGCGAAGCCAGAACCGTTGCACCAAAGAGTTTCATATCATCATCCTCATTCCGTTGGAGGCAGATCCTTCCGCCTCCGTTGGTCATGAGATAGGTGGCCCCCCTGCCCCTTTTAAGCTCTACCGCAAGGAGAGCGGGTCAGTCGCGACATTTGCGCAACACCCCTGTTGCGCGCAGATCACGGAATCGCGATCAGGCCCGAAACGAAAGCGGCGGACCCTTGGCCCGCCGCTTCCCGTATTGCGAAATCCACCCGTTGCGGGCCGGATTATTTCACCTGACCCAGACGCCCCGCCGCGATTGCGGCCATGTTGAGGATGTCGTTCACGGTCGAGCTGGTCGAGCAGATCTGGATCGGCTGCGCCACACCGGTCAGGATCGGGCCTACAACCGTCGCGCCTGCCATCTCCTGCAGAAGTTTGACCGAGATCGAGGCCGAATGGCGCGCCGGCACCACCAGCACGTTGGCCGGACCCGTCAGACGCGAGAAGGGATATTTTGCCGCCTGCGCCATGTTCAGCGCCACATCGACGGTCATCTCGCCCTCGTATTCGAAATCGACCCCGCGCGCATCGAGCACTTCCGAAGCCTTGGCCATCTTTACCGCGCGCTCGCTGATCGGATAGCCGAAGTTCGAGAAGGACAGGAAAGCCACGCGCGGATCAAGACCCAGGCCGCGCGCGACATGCGCACCGCGGGTCGCGATATCGGCGAGATCCTCGGCCTCGGGCCACTCGTGGACCAGCGTGTCGCCCATCAGGATGACGCGGCCGTTGTGCAGAACGGCGGTGATGCCGACCGCGCCGTCTTCGGGATTGACGTCGAAGACCTTGCGGATCTGGGACAGGACATGCGCGTTCTTGCGCGTGGCACCGGTCACCAGACCGTCGCCGTGACCATGGGCCAGCATCAGCGAGGCAAAGACATGGCGGTCGCGGTTCGCCAGCTTGTTGGTATCCTCGCGGTCGAGACCCTTGCGCTGGAGGCGCGCGTAAAGCGTCTCGTGATACTGCTCGAGATGGCGCGAATTCGAGGCGTTGACCACCGTCAGCTCGCGACCGGCCTCGCCCAGACCGACGGCTTCCAGCTTTTCCTTCACATCCGCCTCGCGGCCGACAACGATCGACTGGCCCATGCCGCCGCGCTGCCAGGCGACGGCTGCACGCAGCACGCGCGGATCGTCGCCCTCGGCAAAGATCATGCGGGCCTGTGCCTGACGCGCGCGGGCGTGAATGCCCTGCAAGATCGCGGCGGTCGGGTCCATGCGGGCCTTGAGCGACTGGACATAGCCGTCCATGTCGATGATCGGACGGCGCGCGACGCCGGTATCCATGCCGGCCTGCGCAACCGCCGGCGGGATGACATGGATGAGACGCGGATCGAAGGGCGTCGGGATGATGTAGTCGCGGCCGAACTGCAGCTTGCGGCCGTAAGCCACGGCAACCTCGTCGGGAACATCCTCGCGGGCGAGTTCCGCCAAGGCGCGGGCACAGGCAATCTTCATCTCGTCGTTGATGGCGCGGGCATGGATGTCCAGCGCGCCGCGGAAGAGATAGGGAAAGCCGAGGACGTTGTTGACCTGGTTGGCGTAATCCGAGCGCCCCGTCGCCACGATCGCATCGGCGCGCACGGCATGGGCATCCTCGGGGGTGATTTCGGGATCGGGGTTCGCCATGGCGAAGATCACCGGATTGTCGGCCATGGTCTTGACCATGGCCTGCGTCACCGCGCCTTTGGCCGAAACGCCGATAAAGACGTCGGCGCCGTTCATCGCCTCTTCAAGCGTGCGGGCGTCGGTATCGGCGGCATGGGCCGATTTCCACTGGTTCATGCCCTCGGTGCGGCCCTTGTAGATCACGCCCTTGGTGTCGCACATCAGGCAGTTGTCCTGCTGCGCGCCCATGGCCTTCATCAGCTCGAGGCAGGCGATCCCCGCCGCGCCCGCGCCGTTCACGACGATGCGCACATCCTCGATCCTCTTGCCCGAAAGCTCGAGCGCGTTGATCAGGCCGGCGGCGCAGATCACGGCGGTGCCGTGCTGGTCGTCGTGGAAGACCGGAATGTCGCAGATTTCCTTCAGGCGCTGCTCGATGATGAAGCATTCGGGCGCCTTGATGTCTTCAAGGTTCACACCGCCGAAAGTCGGCGACATCAGCTTGACCGCGCGGATGATTTCTTCGGGATCTTCGGTATCGAGTTCGATATCGATCGCGTTCACATCGGCGAAACGCTTGAAGAGGACGGCCTTGCCCTCCATCACCGGCTTCGATGCCAGCGCGCCGAGGTTGCCCAGACCAAGGATCGAGGTGCCGTTCGACACGACCGCAACCATATTGCCCTTGACGGTATAGTCGTAGGCAAGCTCCGGATTGGCGGCGATCGCCTCGACCGGCACGGCAACGCCCGGCGAATAGGCCAGAGACAAATCGCGCTGCGTCGCCATCTGCTTCGAGGCGACCACGTCGTATTTGCCCGGTCGCGGCTCGAGGTGGTAGGCCAGCGCCTCTTCTTTGGTGATGCGTGATTTGTGCGGCGTATTGTCGTCGGTCATGCTGATCCCTCTCCTGCCACCCGCCGGATGCCTAAAGGCGGGAAGCCCCAATAATATACCGGTCAGCCATGCCGCAAAGCTGCGTCGCTTGATAGGGGTATTTCACCATAAAGTCGGATATTTCTCCATTTCGGTAAAATTTTCCGAAATGGCGGGGCAGAGCGGCACTCCGACCGCAACCGGAGGCTGCCTTTGCACCCCCGCCGCATTTGTCCGAGGCGTGCTCAGGCGGCCCCTTCAGCGCGGCCGAGCGCCTCGCAGGCGCGATCCACCCCCTCGCCGATCACGATTCTCATGGCCTGCATGGCGGTTTCCTCGTCGTGATCGGCGATCGCGCGGGCGATGCGCAGATGAAGCGAAGCGCTTTGCGAGATTCCCTCGGGGCTGAGCGCGGGCGAGGAGATGCGGAAACTCACCGCCAGCGCCGCCTCGACCAGCGTCGAAACCGAGCGGATGAAGGGATTGCGCGACATGGCGGCGACAGCGATGTGGAATTCCAGATCGACGGCGGCAAAGCTCTCGCGGCTGTGGTTGCGGTCGTCCATCCGCGCCGCGATATTGTAAAGCTGGATGATCTCTTCGGGCGTGGCATGGCGCGCCGCCAAAGCGGCCGTTGCCGGCTCGAGCGCCATGCGCATCTCGGAAAGCTGGCGGACGAATTCGCCGTCCATGCCCTTCTGCATGCGCCAGCCGATCACGTCGCGATCCACGAAATTCCAGCTCTCGCGCGGATTGACCTGCGTGCCGACCCGCGATTTGGCGCGGATCAGGCCTTTGGCGGCAAGGGTCTTCATCGCCTCGCGCAAGACGGTGCGCGAGACCTCGAAACGCGCGGTCAGGACCGGATCACCGGGCAGGATCTCGTTCTCGGCGAAATCGCCCGCGACAATGGCGCGCCCCAAAGCGTCGACGACTTTGGCATGGCTCGAGGCGGGAAGCGTGCCGAAGGCGGCCCGTTTGATCAGGGTCATCGCGCGCCCGCGCCGCTTTGCGACATCGCGCTTTGGCCGGAACCGGCGTGGCCAGAACCACTTTGAATCGGGCCGGATCGCGTCGTTTTGCGCGCGGCGCGGTAGTCGCTGACCAGAACGATCACCCGTTGAAGCACGATGAAAGCGAAGAGCAGAAGCCCCACTACGATCTTGGTCCACCACGAGGACAAGCTGCCGTCAAAAACGATATAGGTCTGGATAAGGCCTTGAATCAACACGCCGAACAACGTCCCCAAGATCAGCCCCGCGCCGCCGGTCAGCAAGGTGCCCCCGACCACGACGGCGGCGATCGCATCCAGCTCGACGCCCACGGTCGCGAGCGAATAACCCGCCGAGGTATAGAGCGTATAGGCCAGCCCCGAAAGCCCTGCGAGAAAGCCCGACAAGGCATAAAGCTGCACCGTTGTGCGCCGGACCGGCACACCCATCAGTTCGGCCGATTGGGCCGACCCGCCAAGCGCATAGACATTGGCGCCAAAGCGTGTGCGATGCGCGACCACCACCCCTGCCGCAAAGACCGCGAGCATCAGCAGCCCCAGAAAGCTGAGCTTGCCCTTGTCGGGCAGCGCGATGGCGATTGATTTGAGGCTGCGCAGGAACGGATGGCTGATCGGCACGGATTCGGTCGAGATCAGGAAAGCCGCGCCCCGCGCCAGAAACATCCCCGCCAGCGTCACCACGAATGGCGGCATTTTCAGCAGGTCGATCATCAGCCCCATCAGTGCGCCGAAAGCGGTCGAGACCATCAGCGCCAGCCCGAAGGCCAGCGCCGGATGTACCCCCGCCCGTACCAGCACCGCGACGAGGACCGAGGTAAAGGCGATGACCGCACCCACCGACAGATCGATCCCGCCCGAGATGATGACGAAGGTCATCCCCACCGCCGCAATCCCCAGAAAGGCGTTGTCGGTCAGAAGGTTGCCGGCCACGCGCCAGGACAGGATCGCGGGAAACTGCGCGGCGCAGAGCGCATAGGCGAGGACGAAAATCACCACGGTCGCGACAAAGGGCAGATTGCGGGTGCGGATCATGCTTCGACCTCGGATTTCGGCTTGCGGCGCAGGCTTCTGAGAAAGGCGGTTTCGAGCCGGACCGCAGGCGATTGCAGCGTCAGGATCACGACGATCACGACGGCCTTGACGATCAGGTTGAACTCGGGCGGCCAGCCCGACATCAGGATGCCGGTATTGAGCGCCTGAATGATCAGCGCGCCGATCAGCGAGGCCGTGATCGAAAAGCGCCCTCCCGCGAGCGAGGTCCCCCCGATCACCACCGCCAAAATCGCGTCCAGCTCGAGCCAGAGACCGGCGTTGTTGGCATCCGCGCCGCGGATATCGGCAGTCACGATCATCCCCGCCACCGCCGCGCAAAGCCCCGAGACGACATAGGCCGTCAGGATCAGGAAACGCGCCCTGACCCCCATCAGCATCGAGGCCCTGCGGTTGATCCCCACCGCCTCGATCAGCAACCCGAGCGCGGTGCGGCGCACCAAAAGCCCGACCGCCAGTCCCATGACAACCCAGATCACGATCGGCATCGGGATACCCAGCACCGCTCCCGACCCGATGAAGGCAAAGGCCGGATCGTTGAAGGTCAGGATGACGCCATTGGTCACGAGCTGCGCGATCCCGCGTCCCGCCACCATCAGGATCAGCGTCGCGATGATCGGCTGGATATCGAGAAAGGCCACCAGAACTCCGTTCCAGATCCCGCAAACCACTCCGACCAGCAGAGAAATCACGATCACCGCAACCAGAGGCTGACCCTCGGAGACAAGGCTGGCCGCGATCGCGCCGGTGATCGCCATGACCGCACCGACCGAGAGATCGATCCCCTTGGTCGCAATCACCAACGTCATGCCGATCGCCAATAGCGCGACCGGCGCGACCCGCACGCCGACATCGATCAGGCTGCCGTAAAGCCGCCCGTTCTGAACCGAAATCGCGAAAAATCCCGGCGCAACCATCGCGATCAGCACCAGAACCAGCGCCAACGCCCCAAGCTGCGGCGCAAGGCGGCGGAATTTGCGTCCCAGAGCACCCGTCATGCCGCATCTCCCGCCAAGGCCATCGCGCCCATGATCGCGCGGGCATTGACCTCCGCACCCGAGAGCTCGCGGATGTGGCGGCGGTCCGAGAGCACGATGACGCGACTCGAATAGGCGACCAGCTCCTCGACCTCGGAGGAGATTACAACCAGCGCCATGCCGTCGGCGCAAAGCCGGCGGATCAGCGCAATGATTTCGGCATGGGCGCCGATATCGATGCCGCGCGTCGGCTCGTCGAGGATCAGCAGACGCGGATCGGTGGCCAGCCAGCGCGCAAGAATGGCCTTTTGCTGGTTCCCGCCCGAGAGGAATTTGATCGGCCGGTCGGGATCGGGCGGCCGGATGTCGAGCGCCGCGATATAGCGCGCGGCAATCGCATCGGCCTCGTCGCGCGCAATCGGCCGCGCCCAACCCCGCCGCGCCTGAAGCGCGAGGATAATGTTGTCGCGCACCGAAAGATCGCCCACGATCCCGTCGGTCTTACGCTCTTCGGGGCAAAGCCCGATCCCCAAGGCAATCGCCTCGTCTGGGGATTTCGGCGCGACCGGACGTCCGTCGACCTGCATCTCGCCGCTGTCGGGCCGCGTGATCGCAAACATGAGCGCGGCCGTCTCGGTCCGGCCCGAGCCCAAAAGCCCCGCGATTCCCACGACTTCTCCCGGCCGGATCGCCAGGTCGAACGGCGCGATCATGCCGCTTTTGCCGAACCCCCTGAAGTCGAATGCCGCCTCGCCTTCTGCCGCGCGGGGGGGGACGGGACGAAGATCGTCGCCGGCCAGATCATGCCCCAGCATCAGGCTGACGAGATCGCGCCGCGGCAGGTCGGCCAGCGCGCGGCTCCCGACCATGCGACCATTGCGCAGCACCGTGACCCGATCCGCCAAAGCGTAAACCTGATCCAGAAAATGCGTGATGATCACGATCCCCAAACCGCGATCGCGCAGCTGGCGCAGCACCGTGAAAATCGCCTCGACCTCGCGCACATCAAGGCTCGCGGTCGGCTCGTCGAGAAACAGGACCTTGCCCGAAAGATCGACAGCCCGCGCAATCGCAATGATCTGGCGCACTGCGACCGGATAATGCGACAGGGTCTCGGCCGGATCGACGGCAAGGCCGTAATGGCCCAAAAGCGCCGCTGCATCGGCCCGCATCTTGCGCGTATCGACCATGCCGAAGCGGCGCGGCTGGCGCCCGAGATAAAGGTTCTCGGCGACGGTCAGATTGTCGAGAAGGTTGACCTCCTGATAGACCGTACCGATCCCCAAAGTCTGCGCCTCCGCGACCGAGCGCGGCTCGACCGGCGCCCTCTCGAGCGCCATCACCCCGCCATCGCGGCGGTAGGCGCCGGTCAGGATCTTGACCAACGTGGACTTTCCCGCGCCGTTTTCGCCCAAAAGCGCATGGATCTCGCCCGCGCGGAGGGTGAAGTCGACACCCTCCAGAACCTTCACGCCGAAAAAGGATTTCTCGATACCCTGCGCCGACAAAAGCGCCTGTTCCGAAGCCATGCCCCGCCCTTTCGCAAATGAAACGGGCGGGGCAGCCCCCGCCCGAAAGGATCAGTAACCAAGACCTTTCTTGGCCTCGTAAACCGCCTTGGGATCGTCGGCCTGCGTGAACAGTTTGGATTCGGTCTGGATCCATTTCGCGGGCGCCGTGCCATCCGCCAGATAGGCCGCGAGAACGTCGAAGGCGGGCCCCGCCATATCGGGCGTCAGCTCGACGGTGGCATTGGCCTCGCCCTCGGCCATGGCGAGAAAGATGTCCGGAACGGCGTCGATCGAGACGATCTTGATGTCGGTGCCCGGCTTGAGCCCCGCTTCCTTGATCGCCTGAATAGCCCCGACAGCCATATCGTCGTTATGGGCATAGACCGCGCAAATATCCTTGCCGCCATTCTCGGCCTTGATGAAGCTCTCCATCACCTCTTTGCCCTTGGTGCGGGTGAAGTCGCCGGTCTGCGAGCGCGCGATGGTGATGTTGTCATGCCCCGCAATCGCCTCCTCGAAGCCCTGCTTGCGGTTGATCGCGGGCGAAGAGCCGGTCGTGCCCTGAAGCTCCACCACCTTGCAGGCCTTGTCGCCGACATCGGCCACCAGCCAATCCCCCGCAACCTTGCCCTCGTGAACCTGATCCGAGGTCACCGCGGTGAGATAGAGATCCTCGGGCGCCTCGATCTGGCGGTCGAGCAGAACCACGGGGATCTCGGCATCCTTGGCCTCGGCCAGAACATCGTCCCAGCCTGTCGCCACAACCGGCGCGATCAGGATCGCATCGACGCCCTGCGCGATGAAGCCGCGCACCGCCTTGATCTGGTTTTCCTGCTTTTGCTGGGCATCGGCGAATTTCAGATCGATGCCGCGCTCTTTGGCCTGGTTTTGCGTCAGCGTCGTCTCGGCCGCGCGCCACCCCGATTCAGAGCCAATCTGCGAAAAGCCCACGACCTTGCCTTCCATTCCGGCCGCCAGAACCGGCGCAGCCATGCTCAGACAGGCGACCGCAGTGGTCGCCACGAGAAATGATTTCATGATGCTCTCTCCCTGAAGGCCGCTTTCCTCCCGGCCCTATAATAGGCGTATTATATGATTAATTATGCGTCAAAACTTTTCTTCATCATAAAAATACCCAATTACCCGAGCATTTCAAAGAAATGCTGGTGCATGGTCGCGATTAATAGGACAAATTGAAGCTGTCAGCCCTGCAAGGCGCGGGTCGAGGCGCGCAGCATCAGCTTGGGGGGAATCAGGCTTTGCGGCGCGACCGCCCGCCCCTCGATCACGGCGAGCATGGTCTCGCCCGCCATGCGCCCGATCTCGCGTTTGGGCTGGCGTACCGTTGTCAGCGCCGGCGTCAAATGCGAGACGAGCTCGATATCGTCAAAGCCCACGACCGAGACGTCGCGCGGTACGTCGATCCCGTGGCGTTGCAATTCGGCGATGAAGGCACAGGCCATCTCGTCCGAAAAGGACACGACACCGGTCGGCCGCTGCTCCGGCGCAAGCGCAAGCCAGAGCTCCGCCGCCCGCCGTCCGGCATCGAGCGAGAAATCTCCGGCGAATACCGTAAAGCCTTCGGGGCCGAGAACCCGCTCCACCCCTTCTATCCGCGTGCGGTGGAGGATATTCGCCGCAGGCCCGCCGATACAGGCGATCCGGCGATGGCCGAGCGCGGCCAGATGCTCGGCTGCAAGGGCCGCACCTGCCGCATTATCGAGCGCCACAGAGGGAAAATCGAGATCCTCGCGCCATTCGCAGGCCATCACGACCGGCGGGATTCCCCTGCCCGACAGCAGCTCCTCGCGCGCCACAAGCCCGTCACAGAGCACAATCCCGTCGGCCCGCGACGGGTCGAGGAAGCGCTGGAGCGAGCGCCGTCGCCCGCCCTCCGCCAATGTATCGCCGACCAGCAGGTCATAACCCGCCTCCTCCAGCACCCGGCCGAGCCCCGCGAGGATCTTGGCGAAGAACGGATTGCCGAGATTGGGCACAAGCGCCACCACCGCGCCGGTGCGCTGCTTGCGCAGGTTTCGCGCGGCATGGTTCATCCGGTAGCCGCTTTGCTGGACCGCCTGCAAAACCACCTCGCGCGTTGCCTCGGCCACCATGGCGGGGCGCGACAGAACGCGGCTGACCGTCGCCGCCGAGACCCCTGCAAGGCGGGCGACATCGGCGATCTTGATCGGATTGGGGCTTTGGGCATCGTCAGTCATAACGTCGGACCCTAAGCCCAGCCAAGGCGCTCCACAAGCTTCTTGCAATCGATTTCACAAACAGGCAAGACTTTACGCCAGAGGGAGGAATCGAGATGAAAACCATGCGCGGGCCCGGTTTGTTTCTGGCGCAATTCGCTTCGGATCAGGCACCCTTCAACGATTGGACCGCGATAACCGGCTGGGCCGCAGGTCTGGGCTATGCGGGCGTTCAGGTCCCCTCGATCGACCAGCGCCTTTTCGATCTCGATCTCGCCGTCACTTCCAGCGCGTGGCGCGACGATTTCCTCGGTCAGGCCGCCGACAAAGGCATCGCCGTGACCGAGCTTTCCACCCATTTGCAAGGCCAGCTCGTCGCCGTCCACCCCGCCTATGACGCGGCTTTCGACGCATTCGCCCCGCCGGCCGTTCACGGCAATCCCAAGGCGCGGCAGGAATGGGCCGTCGATCAGGTCGCGAAAACCATCCGCGCCAGCGCGGCGCTTGGCCTGAATGCGATGGCGACTTTCTCGGGGGCTTTGGCTTGGCCCTATCTTTACCCTTGGCCGCAGCGCGCGCCGGGTCTGGTTGAAACGGCGTTCGACGAACTTGCCAAACGCTGGCTGCCGCTTTTGAACCTCGCCGAGGACCACGGCGTCGACATCTGTTTCGAGATCCATCCGGGCGAGGATCTTCACGACGGCATCACCTTCGAGATGTTCCTCGAACGCGTCGGCAACCACGCCCGCGCCAATATGCTTTACGATCCGTCTCACTACCTGCTGCAGCAGCTCGATTATCTCGACCACATCGACATCTACCACGAGCGCATCAAGATGTTTCACGTCAAGGATGCCGAGTTCAATCCCACGGGCCGCCAAGGCGTTTACGGAGGCTTCCAGTCTTGGGTGAACCGCGCCGGACGCTTCCGCAGCCCGGGTGACGGTCAGGTCGATTTCAAAGGTGTTTTCTCGAAGCTCACGCAATATGACTTTTCGGGCTGGGCCGTGGTCGAATGGGAATGCGCGCTCAAACACCCCGAGGACGGCGCCCGTGAAGGGGCCGCTTTCGTGCGCGACCATATTATCCGCGTGACCCCCCATGCTTTCGACGATTTCGCGGCAGGCAGCATTGATCAGGCCGCCGTCAACAAGGCGCTCGGGCTATGAGCGCGCGCATCCCGCTCGGCATGGTCGGCGGCGGCGCAGGCGCTTTCATCGGCGGCGTCCACCGCATTGCCGCGCGGATGGACGGGCGCTTCGATCTGGTAGCAGGGGCCTTGTCGTCCGACCCCGAACGGGCGCGCTCTTCCGCCGAGGCTTTGGGGATCGCGCGCAGCTACGCGGATTTCACGGACATGGCCCAAGCCGAGGCCGCCCGTCCCGACGGCATCCGCGCAGTGGCCATTGTGACGCCGAACCATCTCCATGCGGCGCCCGCCATCGCCTTCCTGAACGCGGGCATCCATGTCATCTGCGACAAGCCAATGGCCGCGACGCAGGCCGAGGCGCAGGCTATGGCCGAAGCCGCCGCCAACTCGACGGCGCGGTTTTTCCTGACCCATAACTATAGCGCCCTGCCCCTGATCCGAGAGGCCCGCGCATTGGTTGCCGAAGGCGCGATCGGCCGGTTGCGGCTGGTACAGGCAAATTACCTGCAAGGCTGGCTTGCCGATGACGTGCAGTCGAAACAGGCCGAATGGCGCACCGATCCCGCGCGCGCAGGTGCAGGCGCTTTGGGCGATATCGCGACCCATGCGTGGCAGCTTGCGCAATTCGTGACCGGCGAGACCCCCGCCGAACTCTCGGCCGAACTCTCGAGCATGGTACCGAACCGCCCGATCGACGACGATGTGCGTGTGGCCTTGCGCTATGCCGGCGGCGCGAGGGGCGGGCTTTGGGCCAGTCAGGTCGCGGTCGGCCATGAAAACGGGCTGACGCTGGCGCTTTACGGCAGCGACGGCGCGCTTCATTGGGCGCAGGAGACGCCGGAGCGCCTGATCCATACCCCGAAAGGCCAGCCGCCGCGCATTCTGACGCGGGCGCAGGACCGCTCCGGCTCGTTCCGCACGCCGCCCGGCCATCCCGAAGGCTATCTCGAAGGTTTCGCCAATCTTTATTCCGATATTGCCGATATCATCGCTGGCGAGACCGCGCATCTCGACCGCGTTCCGGGCATTGCGGCCGGCCTGTCGGGCATGCGCTTCATCGCGGCCGCGCAGGAAAGCGCACGCGCGAATGGGCAATGGGTGGGGATATGACGCAAGCGGATTCCAAAGCCATCCTTGCGCTTGAAGGTGTCAGGCGCAGCTTCGGCCCGATCGAAGTGCTCCACGGGGTCGACCTGCCGCTTTACGGCGGCGAGGTACACGCGCTGATCGGCGAAAACGGCGCGGGCAAATCGACGATCATGAAAATCCTCGGCGGTTTTCTGGCGCCGACCGCGGGGCAAGTGCTTCTTGACGGCAGCCCCGCCCCCTATCGTTCCGGCCCCGAGGCCGAAGCGGCTGGCGTCATCGTCATCCATCAGGAATTCAACCTCGCCCAGGACCTGACCGTCGCGGCCAATGTCTTTCTGGGCCGCGAGCTTGGCGGCTGGCGGCTGGACCACCGTGCCATGCGCGAGGCGACGGCGGCGCTGCTCGAACGGCTCCAGACCACAATTTCGCCCGATGCCCTGATCCGCGACCTCTCGGTCCCCGACCGCCAGATGGTCGAGATCGCCAAGGCCCTGTCGCGCGATGCCCGCGTGCTGATCATGGACGAGCCCTCGGCTGTTCTGACCCATCGCGAGGTCGGCGCGCTTTACGACCAGATCGACCGGTTGCGCGCGGACGGTGTCGCGATCATGTTCTGCTCGCACCGCCTTGACGAGGTGGCCCATCTTGCCGACCGCATCACGGTCCTGCGCGACGGTTCGGTCGTTGGGCGTGCCCTGCGCGGCGAGATGACCGAGGACGGCATGGCGACCGCAATGGTCGGGCGCGAGCTGACCGATTTCTTCCCGCCAAAAGCCGAAAGCCTTGGCGAAACCGTGCTCGAGGTCTCGGGCCTTTCGGTTGCAGGCCGAGTCAGGAATGCCGATCTCTCGCTTCGCCGTGGCGAGGTTCTGGGGATTGCGGGGCTGGTGGGCTCCGGCCGGACCGAGCTGGCCGAGGGGCTGGTGGGCCTGCGCCCCGCCACGGGACGCATCACCATCGAAGGCCGCGAAACCGTGATCCGCGATCCGCGTCAGGCCGCCGGATCGGGCCTCGCCTATCTGACCGAGGACCGCAAAGAGGCCGGTCTCCTGCTGCAAAAGGGCCTCACGCCCAACCTGACCTTGGCCGCGTTGGAGCGGTTCGGCGGCATCCGCATCGACAAGGCCGCCGAGGCGCAGGCACTGGAAACCGCGATCCGCGATTTCGACATCCGCGCCCCTTCGCGCGAGATCATGGCGGGCAACCTGTCGGGCGGAAACCAGCAAAAGCTGCTGTTGGCCAAGACCATGCTGACCGAACCGAAGATCATCATCATCGACGAGCCGACGCGCGGCATCGATGTCGGCACCAAAAGCCAGATCTACGCCTTTATCCGCAAACTCGCCGCCGAAGGGCGCAGCATCATCGTGATCTCGTCCGAGTTGACCGAGGTCATGGGCCTGTCCGACCGCGTGCTTGTCATGCGTCAGGGCAGCATCGCGGGCGAGCTGTCCGGCCCGCAGATCACCGAGGACAATATCGTGCGTCTGGCCATGGGGCTGGATGCGCAGGATGAACCAGCAGCCGGGGCACTTTCCGCATGACACGCATCAATTTCCATGTTCTCGGCCCGATCGTGGCGCTGGTTCTGCTGATCCTGCTGGGCTGGTTCCTCAACCCCGCCTTTCTCGCGCCCGCCAATATCACCAACGTTCTGGCGCGCTCGGCCTTTATCGGCATGATCGCGGTCGGTATGACCTTCGTGATCACATCGGGCGGGCTCGACCTGTCGGTCGGCGCAATGGCGGCCTTTCTGGCAGGGGTCGCGATCATCGCGATGAACGCGCTTGCGCCGGTCACCGGCGTCAACTGGGGCACGATCGTGCTGGGCATGCTGGTCGCGCTTGGCGGCGGGCTGATTGCTGGGCTGATCAACGGCGCGCTGATCACCAAGGCTCGGATCGAGCCCTTCATCGTCACTTTGGGGACGATGGGGATTTTCCGCAGCCTCGTGACATGGCTGGGCGACGGCGGCACGCTGAGCCTCGCCTCGGATCTGCGCACGCTTTACCGGCCGGTTTATTACTCGGGCCTCGGCTGGATCACCTGGCCGATCATCGTCTTCGCGATCGTCGCCGTGCTGGGCGAGCTTTTGATGCGGCAGGCACGCTTCGGCCGCTATATCGAGGCGATCGGCTCGAACGACCGCGTTGCGCGCTATTCGGCGGTGGATGTGAACCGCGTGAAGCTGCTCAGCTATGTGCTGCTTGGCGGCTTGGTCGGGCTTGCGGTCATCATGTATGTGCCGCGTCTGGGGTCGGCCTCGGGCTCGACCGGCATCGGCTGGGAGCTGGAGGCGATCGCCGCCGTCATCATCGGCGGCACCGCGCTGAAAGGCGGAACGGGTCGGGTCTGGGGCACGGTCGTAGGTGTCCTGATCCTGAGCCTCATCGACAATATCCTGAATTTGACCTCGCTGGTTTCCCCCTATCTCAACGGGGCGATCCAGGGCGTCATCATCGTGCTTGCTGTCGTCTTGCAGCGGGAAAAACGCACCGCCGAGGAGCGGTGAACAAGGGAGGAAGACCATGCTTCGTAGAAATCTGCTGAAACTGCCGATGGTTGCGGCACTGATGATCGGCGTCTCGGGCGGCGCCGTTCTGGCGCAGGATGCCGCGAAAAAGGTGATCGGCGTCTCGATCCCCTCGGCGACCCACGGATTCATGGGCGGGCTGAACTGGCACGCGCAAGAAACCATCAAGCGTCTGGGCACGACCTATCCCGACATCGAATTCGTTCTGGCGACCGCGCCGGATGCCAGCAAACAGGTCAACGACATCGAAGACATGATGGCCACGCGCAATATCGACGCGCTGGTCGTGCTGCCCTTCGAATCCGAGCCGCTGACCGCGCCGGTCAAATCGGTCAAGGATGCGGGCAAATGGGTGACGGTCGTCGACCGCGGCCTGTCCGAGGAAGGGATCGAGGATCTCTACGTCGCGGGCGACAACACCGCTTTCGGCCGTGTCGCGGGCGACTATTTCAAAGCCAACCTCAAGCCGGGCGCGAAAATCGTGATCCTGCGCGGCATTCCGACCACGCTCGACAACGAGCGCGTCGATGCGTTCGAGGCGGCTTTGGCCGGTTCCGAGATCGAGATCCTCGACAAGCAGCACGGCAACTGGAACCGCGACGACGCCTTCAAGGTCATGCAGGACTATCTGACCAAATTCCCGCAGATCGACGCGGTTTGGGCGGCCGATGACGATATGGCGCTCGGCGTGCTCGAGGCGATTTCGGCAGCAGGCCGTCAGGACCAGATGTGGGTCGTGGGCGGTGCCGGTATGAAGGAAATCGTCAAGCGCATCATGGACAAGGATCCGCAGCTGCCGGTGAACGTGACCTATCCGCCGGCGCTGATCTCTTCGGCAATCGAGATGACCGCGCTCAACTTCGAATCCGATGCGCCGGTCTCGGGCCGCTTCATCATCGGCTCGCGTCTGATCACGCCCGAGAACGCCGAAACCTTCTACTTCCCCGAAAGCCCGTTCTGATCCTTCGGGACGATGAAAGCCGTCGCGGCGTCAGCTGTTTGCCAGCGCCGCGACGATCTCTGCCTCGTGCAGCCAGAAGGCCAGACCGACCAGAACCAGCGTCACCGCCCAGACCACAAGGTCGTGACGCGGATCCCAGGCATGGTGACGACGCGCCAGACGCACCGCGATCGGATAGTTCAGCACGAAAGCCAGCGCCTGCCCGATGAACACCCCCGCAAGCCCCTCGTGCCATGCGCCGAACGCCACGAGCAGGATATAGATCGAGGCGCGGCAGGCCTGCATGACGAAAACGCCCCGCGTATCGCCTGCCGCCAAGGCCGAGTAATCATAGCTGCTGGTCAGGATCTGCGGCAGTTGCAGCAGCGCGATGATCACCAGCAGCCCGCCCGCATGGATGTAGCGCGCATCGTACAGCACGCCGACCAGATCGGGCCCGAGGACCACCAGCATCGCCACGCCAAAGATCAACAGGCAGGCCACACCCGCGCGGGCCTTGGCCAAAGTGCGGATATTGCTGCCGCCTTCGGAGGGAGGATGTTGGCGGTACATTGGGATGAACAGCCGCCCGCCGATCGCCCCCCCGAGCATCATCGGCACCGTGCCGAGGAATTGCCCGATGTTGTAGATGCCCAGTTGCTCGAGCGAGAGCACCCGTCCGAGGATCAGCCGGTCGCCCTGAAACAGCAGGAAGCCGCAGATCGTGCTGAGGAAAATCCATTTGCCGAAATGCACCAGCTCGCTGCGCGCCTCGGGCTCGAGGCGGAAGCGGTTGATATGGCCGGGCAGGAAGAGCCAGGTCAGCAGCAGCATGACCGCCGCGCCCGCGATATTGCCGATGACCAGCGCCCAGACCGAATGCAGCCAATAGGCGGCCAGAACCACGATACCGATGTTGATGGCCTGCGCGATCAGCTCGATCGCGGTCAGGCGGCCAAGGAACATGTGACGCGCCGCCGTGTCGATCCGCGTCGGGTTGAACCCCGCGATCAGCAGCGAGATCGCCGCGACAGGAAAGACCTGCGCGAATTGCGGCGCGTTGTAGAACAGCGCCAGCGGCCATGCGATCAGCGTCGAGACCCCCAGAAGGATCCCGCCGCGAATGATCTTCAGCGTCCAAGCCGTATCCAGAAACGCCGGATCATCGCCGCGTTTGCTTTGCTGGATCGAGGGGCCGAGTCCCATATCGCTGAACATGGTCAGGCCGATCAGGAAGCCCGTGACCAGCGTCATCAGCCCGAAATCGTCGGGGCTGAGAATGCGCGTCAGCAGCAGGTTCGAGAGCAGCCGCATGAACTGCCCGCCACCGAAACCGATGATCGACAAAATCGAGCCACCCAAGGCTCGTGAAGCGAGGGCCCCCTTCGCCGCTTGCGCACCACTCTCCTTGGCGCCCGAAGCGGCCTCCTCCAGATTCGTCATTCGCTCAACCAGATCCCATCGGGCCAACCACGCCGGGCGAAGGTACCCCCGGCAAGAATCCAATTAACCAGACTGCGCCGATAAAGGTCCAAAAAAGGATCAATCCGACGTAAATCTTGCGCCGCCAGGCGGCATCGAGATCTTCCTCCGAGGAGACATAGGCCAGCTCGATCACAGGCTGGATCCCCGTCGCGCGCTGGAACTGGCCGCTGCTGCGCAGGACCGGATTTTTCAGCTCGAGAATGAAGGCAAGGCCGACCGCAAAGAACGTGCTGGCGAAAACTCCCAGAACCGCGCTTTTCTTGCGGCCCGACAAGGAGGGATATTCCGGCGGCACCGCGCGTTCGAGCACGACGAACCGTTCGGTCTGGTTGTTTTCCTGCAGGGCCTGCAAGGTCTCGACCTCGGCCAGACGGCGCGAGATTTCGTTGTAGCGGTCGCGGTAGCGCTGTTGCTCGCGGGCCAAACCCTCGAATTCCAGCATGACCTCGGCCGAGATGCTGCGCGCATGTTCGATCGCGGCCTGACGGGCGTTGACCTGTTCCTTTTGCGCGCGCAACTGGCGCAGCTGCGAATCGATCAGCTCGACCTGTTCGAGAACGACCCGCGACGTATCGCTGAGCCCGCCCTGCGTCAGACGCTGGATATTGGCCTCGAGCCGCGCGATCTCGGGGTGGCCGGGATCCAGCGTGCGCTTGGCCTGCGACAGTTCGACCTCGGCGGCGCGAAGCTGCTGGACCAGCGAGGCCGAGGCACTGCGCCCGCCCTCTGCCGCGGTCGCGGTCACTTCGGGTCCGGCCTGCAAGGCCAGACGCTCGCGTTCGAGCGACATGATATCGCGGTCGAGCGTCGCGTCCTGCGCGGCAAGCTGGGTCAGTTCGCTTTGCAGATATTCCTGTGCCGAAGGCAGGGAATCCTCGTTGGCGGAGTTGAATTCCGCCACTTTGCGGTCATGGGCTTCAAGTTCGCCCTGAAGCTGCGAGGCCTCGCCCAGAAGGAACTGGTGGGTTTCCTGAATGCGCGACTGGCGGTTTTCCTCGTCGCGGTTGATGACGCCATCGGCGAAATCGTTGGCGATATCCGCGGCCTGCTGGGCTGTGCCGCCCTGCGCGGTGATGATGATCGCGGCCAGGGATGCGCCGCCCGTCGCCTGCCCCGGAGCCGCGACGCTTTCGATCCGCGTCGTGCTGCGCAGCAGATCGACCTTTTCGTTCGGGCTCAGCGGCAGGTCGGGATAAAGGTTGTGCCGCTCGATCACCGAAATCAGGTTCGAACGCACCATCAGGCGCTGCTCGATCAACTGGACGCGGCGCGCGATCGGCAGGCCGGAATCGCTGGCCGGATCGACGATGGCCGGCGCCTCGATCTGGATCACGGCAGCGGAATCGTAAACGCGCGGCGATGTCACCACCAGATAAAGGGCAACCAGAATGCCCGCGGCCATCAGCGTCAGAACCACCGGCAATCGCCGGCGCAGCATGGAAATGACGTCGTCAATCGATTGTATCGGTCCCACAGCGACGTCCTATTTCTCAGCTTTGTTCAAGACGACGCCCATCAGAGGCGCTTCGTCCGCGAGATAACGCTCGGCGAGCTTCATATCGGCGGGCTTGGTGCTCATCCCGTCGGCCACCATCAGGATCGACTCGGCCAGCGGCAGGGCCGACATGCCGACATCCGACCCCAGAAGCGCGGACAGATCCATGATGACGTAATCGCTGCCCTGCCGTTCGAGCATCGCGGCCAAAGCACGGGCGAAGCTCGGGCTTTGCAGAAGCTCGGCGGGATAGGGCTCAGGCGCGGCGGGGGCGAGAACGCGCAATCCCGGCTGCTCGGGGAGCTCGACCAGAAGCGCGTCGAGATCGGCCCCCGATTTGATCTGGTCGGTGACCGGACTGCACCCGTCCAGTTCGAGCTGGCGTGCGATCGAGGGTTCGAGGAAATTCAGATCCACCAGCGTCACGCGCACGCCCTGCTGGCGCAGCAGCGCCCAGGTCAGTTCGAGCGCGACCGTCGTGGCACCGGCCCCGACCGTCAGTGGCAGGACGGCAAGGCGGCTCCAGCCGCGATCATGCATTTCTTTCGCGACACGCGTGCGCAGCAAAGCGAGGCGCCGCGCGCGTTCGATTTCGGGAGGGGGCGCCTGTTCGGACGCCAGGCGAAGGAAGGGAAACACTTTACGCCTCTCGGAAGCAGTCGACTCGGGAACAACCTTGCCGGATAAAGGGACCGGCACCGCCGTTCCCGTTCCTTTTTCTGCGGTGTCTGTCAATAGACTGTTCCCTCGGTAAGCAGTTGTTCACCGATGACACGGTCGGCAACTCCATGTTATCTTCGGCTTTATGTGCGTCACAACCAAAATCACCAATCCAATGAACGACACAGCTGCTCCCCATCGCTTTGTGAAGGCTGACGTTACGGCAATTGCAATTGGCCGCAACGAGGGCGACCGGCTCACCCGCTGTCTTGCCTCGCTTTTGCCCCAAGTGCGACATGTCGTTTTCGTCGATTCGGGTTCGACCGACGGCAGCGCCGAGCGTGCGCGCGCCATGGGAGCCGAGGTCGTGGCCCTCGATATGTCGCGCCCCTTCACGGCGGCGCGTGCGCGCAATGCAGGCCTTGCGCATCTTGCCGCGACGCAGGGGCAGCAATCGGAATTCGTGCAGTTCGTCGATGGCGATTGCGAGGTCGATCCCAACTGGATTCCGACCGCGCTCACGGCTTTGGCCGCCGAGCCCGGATTGGCCGTGGTCGCGGGACGCCGCCGCGAGCGCTTCCCCGAACAATCGGTCTATAACCGCCTGATCGATGCGGAATGGGATACGCCTGTCGGCCCCGCGCGGGCGGTGGGCGGCGATCTTCTGGCACGTTCGGCCGCGATTGCCGAGGTGCGCGGCTATGATCCGACCCTGATCGCCGGCGAAGAGCCCGAAATGTGCCTGCGCCTCGCCCGCGCCGGTTGGGGCATCCGCCGCATCGATGCCGAAATGACGCTGCATGACGCGGCCATGACCAAGCTGTCGCAATGGTGGAAGCGCAGCCGCCGCGCCGGTCACGCCTTTGCCGAGGTCTCGTGGCGCTACCGCGACGGCCCCGAGGGCTTCTGGAAGCGCGAGACCATGCGCCCGCTGGTCTGGGCCGTGGCCCTGCCGCTTGTCGTTCTGGTTCTGGCGCTGTCCGTCTCGCCCTGGGCACTGCTGGGCCTGCTGGCCTATCCCGCGCAGATCGCGCGGATGGCGCTGCGCGATCCGCTCCGTCAGGACCGCTGGCCGCGCGCCTTTTTCAACATGCTCGGCAAGTTCTCCGAGGCTTACGGCATCGCCGAGTTCCACATCCGTCGCCTCATGGGCCGCCGCTCTGGATTGATCGAATACAAATGACCCCCGCCCCCGCGCAGATCATCATTCCCGCCCATAACGAGGGCGGCTATATCGTCGATTGCCTTGCGAGCCTGCTCGAACAGGACCATCAGGGGCCAGTGACGACGACCGTCGTGGCCAACGGCTGTACCGACGACACCGTCGAGCGGGCACTGGCGATGGCACCGCAATTCGCGGCGCGAGGCTGGCAGCTTCGGGTGGAGGATCTGCCGCAGGGCGGCAAGGTCGGCGCGCTCAACCACGGCGACCATCTGGCCGACCAGTCGGGGACGGGTCCGCGCATCTATCTCGATGCCGATATCCGCATGAGCCGCAGCCTGCTGCGCGGTATCATCGCCGCGCTCGAGACGCCCGAGCCGCGCTATGCCGGCGGCCGTCTGGTGGTCGCGCAGAGCCCGAGCTGGATCTCTCGTGCCTATGCCCGCTTCTGGCAAAAGCTGCCTTTCCTGCGCCACGGCACTACCGGCGCAGGGCTTTTTGCCGTCAACCACGCCGGCCGCCAGCGCTGGGGCCAGTTTCCGGGTATCATCTCGGACGACACTTTCGTGCGGCTGAATTTCTCGGAGGCCGAACGCCTGTTGGTCGACCAGCCCTATTCCTGGCCGATCGCCGAAGGTTTCGGCACCCTCGTCCGCGTCCGCAGGCGTCAGGACAACGGCGTCTCCGAGATCGCCGCGCTCTATCCGCAGTTGCTCGAAAATCAGGGCCACGACAGCCCCTCGAAGCCCGAGCTGACAAGGCTCGCCCTGCGCGATCCGGTGGGGTTTGTGGTCTATGCCACCGTCGCCGTTGCCGTCCGCATCGGCAAGAACAACCACGATTGGGCGCGGGGCCGCTAGATCCCGCCCTGCCGGAGCCGGCATCCTGTCCGCTTTGGGTGATCACAAGGCGGGGGTTGCGCATGTCGCTCCGTCGGGCTTCATCGCCCTGTCGAGACAGGTCTGGCACCGACAAGCAGGTTGACCGACGGGTCCGCTATTGATCAGAACAGTTTTTGCCGCGGGTATAGCAAGATTATTTCGTTGATAAAGTGCCAACGTCTCGGGAATTGATTCTCCAGTCAATTCGCTTGGCGGTTTAGCACCGTTCAACCTGCGACTGAGAAATTACAAACAATTCGCTTCAAATGGTCCGCACCCCGAAACCGCGTAAAATTCGCGGCGTTAACCATTATTAAGCCGTTGAAAACAAACGAACCTATCCTTTTGGTTAGGCCCTCATATAGCTCTAGTTTTATGCGAATGCTTCGATATAATGCCGGTGTACCGTGTTTGTGAGCGTAACGATGAAGCATCAGGTTAATATTGCTGCTGATGAGCAGCATGGAGTCGACTGCACTGCAATTCACTCGACCCCAAAAGGCAGCGATCTGCCATCCGGGATCAGATCTCCCTACGCTCGCTTCTGCAAGCGCCCCCTCGACATCCTGCTGGTGCTTTTGGTGATGCCGATCGCCCTGCCGCTGGTTGTCATCCTGTCGGCGATCATTGCGCTGGAGGGCGGCTCGCCCTTCTATTCGCAACTGCGCGTCGGCCGCTCGGGCCGCAGCTTCCGGCTGTGGAAACTGCGCAGCATGGTCAAGAACGCGGACGAGCGCCTCGAGGATTACCTCGACAGCGACCCTGCCGCGCGTGCGGAATGGGATCTGACCCAGAAGCTCAAGAAAGATCCGCGGATCACCAAATTCGGCCGCTTCCTGCGCAAGTCGTCGCTGGACGAGCTGCCGCAGCTCTTCAACGTCTTCAAAGGCGATATGAGCGTGGTCGGCCCGCGTCCGATGCTGCTGGATCAGGCGCAGCTCTATCCGGGTGCCGATTACTACCACCTGCGCCCCGGTGTCACGGGCCTGTGGCAGATCTCGGACCGCAACGACAGCACCTTCGCGGCGCGCGCCTCTTTTGACGCCCGTTACGCGATGAACCTGAGCTTCCTGAGCGATTTCCGCATCATGGCTCAGACCTTCGGCGTCGTTTTGCGCGGCACCGGCTACTGATCCAGAAGATCACCGGCCGCCGGTGCGGCACGGTGTGCAAGCAAATTCGAAGTCCCGAAATCGAAGTCGCGCCTAGCGCGCTTGGCGGCCTGCACCAGCAGGCGCGAGCTCGCAGGGCGCGGCTTCATTCCATTGCGCCTCTTCGGCATCCTCTTCCGTCAGAAAGCGGCGCCAGGCCAGCGCGAGAACCATCACGGCGCCACAAAGAGCGTAGAGGGTAACCGCAGGGAAAAACGTCAAATTCAGCATCCAAGCGGCCAGCGCCGTGCAGGCGGCCGAGACTGCTGAAGATATGCCTAGAATAGCAAACAGTTTCCTGCTCCATTAATACCGTGTTCATGGCCATGCGATATCAACCGTGCTTCCACCGCGCTACAAAGCCAGAACTAAATTAAACTTCTCAAATCCGCGCCGAGTCGCAAAGTAAACTTCTGCGCGGCTACACTTTCCGGCCTAAAATCGCCCAGACTAGTTAAAATTTCGGCAATAGTTTGCCAGTATCAGTGACAAAACACTCATAAGTAGAAATTAAGATGAAATTGCCGCGAATCGGATATCTCGTCAACACTTATCCGCGACCCTCCCACAGCTTCATTCGCCGTGAGATTGCGGCACTCGAACGGTTCGGCTTTTCGATCCACCGCTTTTCGATGCGCAGCGACGAAGAAGCGCTGACCGATCCGGCCGATCTCGCCGAACATGCGAAAACCGAACGGATACTGGATCTCGGCGGTCGCAAGCTGGTGACGAACCTTCTGCGCCAGAGCCTGCGCGCCCCGAAAGCGACCGCCCGCGGGCTGCGCCTTGCGTGGAAACGGGCGCGTGCGGGCGAATCCTCCTTCTTGCGCCAGTTCATCTATCTGGCCGAGGGCGCGACGGTCGCCTTAAGGGCGAACGCGCTGGGGCTGTCGCATATTCACGCCCATTTCGGCACGAACTCGACCCGCGTCGCCGCTTATGCACGGCTTTTGGGCGGGCCGCGCTTCAGCTTTACCGTCCATGGCCCCGAAGAATTCGACGGTCCTTTGGCTCTCGATTTGGGCGAGAAAATCAAATCATCCCAATTCTGTGCGGCGATCAGCAGCTATGGCCGCTCGCAGCTTTATCGCTGGACCGAGCCGGAATATTGGCAAAATGTCAAAGTCGTTCATTGCGGGATCGAGCTTGCCAATTGGCCCGAACCGGGTCCGATGCCCCAAGGCGATCAACTGCGCATGGTCGCGATCGGGCGCTTTGCCGAACAGAAGGGCTTCGGCCTTCTGATCAAATCCTTCGCCGCCGCCCATCGCCGAAATCCCGCGCTGCATCTGTCGCTGGTCGGCGACGGCCCGCTTCGCCCCCAGATCGAGGCCATGTTGCGCCAGGAAAGCATGGAGCAAGCCGTCGATCTTCTGGGCTGGCAGGACGAGAACGGCGTGCGCAACGCTCTCGCCGCCTCGCATCTTCTGGTCGTGCCGAGCTTTGCCGAAGGCCTGCCCGTCGTCATCATGGAGGCGATGGCCAGCGCCCGCCCCTGTATCGCAACCTATGTTGCGGGCGTCCCCGAGCTGGTGCGTCCCGGTTACGAAGGCTGGCTGGTGCCCGCCGGCGATTGCGATGCACTGTCCGCCGCCATGCTGGATGCCGCGCGGACCGATCGGGCCCAGCTCGAGGAAATGGGTCAGGCCGCGCGCGTCCGCGTGATGGAGCGGCACGACATCGACCAGTCGGCCCGCCTTCTGGCGCGCCATTTCCTGTCCTCTTCCGAGCACTAAAGGCGGCCGCCAGCCGCACGACCGTCCAAAGCAAAAGGGCGCCGGTTCGATCCGGCGCCCTTCCTGATTTCCGCTCGCTCGTCCGCTCAGCGGTTTTGACGCAGTTGCGCACGCATCGCGCGGCGCTGCGCGACGATATCGCTCGCACTCTCCGAAATCGGCGCGGCCGCAGGGGCCTGCATGACGGCAGGCTGCGCGACCGGCGCGGCGACCTGCACCGGAGCCTGCACAGCAGGGGCCACGACGGCAGGACGCGGGGCAGCCGGTGTCGCGACCGGCGCGGCCGTTGCCGCTCCTGCGGGGGCAAGGCCCGCGACGTGCTTCTGGAACGCCTCGAACACGGGGAAGCGGAAAACATCCGTCACCCCCAGACGCGCCAACCCCAGACGGTCGCGCAAGGTGCGGTGAAGCTGGATCGCCAGCAGCGAATGGCCGCCAAGCGCGAAGAAATTGTCGCGCGGCGCGATCGAAGGCACGCCAAGAGTCTCGCGCCAGATCTCGAGCACGCCCTGCGCCAGTTCGGCATTGCCCGCATTGGCAGCGACGGGAGCCGGTGCAACAGGTGCAGGGGCAACCGCGACAGGCGGCGCGACAGGCGGCGGCGCGACCACCGGCACCGCGCGCACCACACCGCCCGGAACCGGCAATTGCTTGCGGTCGATCTTGCGGTTCGGCGTCAGCGGCATCTTGTCGAGAACGACGATCCGGCCCGGCACCATATGGCCCGGAAGCCTTTCGATCAAAGCCTCGCGCATCCGCGCCTCGTCGAGGCCCGCGCCGGTGACATAGGCGACCAGACGGCGGTCGCCCGCTACATCCTCGCGCACGATCGCAACCGCGTCGCGCACGCCCGTCAGATCGGCCAAAGCGGCCTCGATCTCGCCCAGTTCGATGCGGAAGCCGCGCAATTTGATCTGGAGATCGGCGCGCCCGATGTAATCAAGCAGCCCGTCCTCGCGCCAACGCACGAGATCGCCGGTCTTGTACATGCGCGCGCCCCAAGGCGCGGCGCGGTCCGGCGTCACGAAAGGATCGGGACGGAAGGCGGCATTGGTCAGATCCTCGCGCTGCCAATAGCCGCGCGTCACGCCATGGCCGCCGATCCACAGCTCGCCCTGACCATCGGGCGGCACGGGGCTGCCTTCGGTGTCGAGAACATAGATCTGCGTATTGGCGATCGGGCGGCCCAAGGTGACCTCGGCCCCGTGCGACAGATCGGCGACCGTCGACCAGATCGTCGTCTCGGTCGGGCCGTACATGTTGAGGATCTTGGCATCCGACAGGCGGCGCATCTCGGCCAGAAGGCTGGGCGGAAGCGCCTCGCCACCGACCATGATGCATTTCAGACGCCCCATTTCGGCGGCAACCACCGGATCGGAGACCAGAATCCGCGCCATCGAGGGCGTGCATTGCAGATGGGTGACCTTGTGGCGGCGGATCTGCGCGGCCATCGAGAAATCGCCGTCGTCTTCAAGCGGATTGACCGCCTCGCGCAGCTTCGCAAGCAGCGGGAAACCCTCGACCACCTGTGCGGGGGCGATACCGTAATCGATCAGACAGGCGATCTCGCCCACGCCGATGCCGCGCAGATGCTCGACCCGCGCAACGCCGTCCTCGAAGGAGCCGAACAGGCCCGAATCGTCGAAATAGCGCAGGAAGGCGAATTCGAGGATGCCGTCCATCTCGTCATCGCTCAGCGTGCCGAGGTCGATCGCCATCGGGTTCGACATGCCTTCGGGGCGGCGGAACGCGGGGAAATCCCAAGCATATTGTTTGACGAGAGCGGCCGCCGAACGCAGATAGGCCTTCATCGGCTCGCGCGCGATTTCGCGGGCGGTGTCGCGATCCGCCGCAAGGCAGGTATGCAACATCAGCGAGACTTTGAAGTCTTCGGGATTGTGGCCCGCAGCCCGCAGCGCGGCGTGGTAATCCTTGATCCGCGCTTCGACCGTATCGATGCTTTGGCCCAGAAGATGCGTCAGGACGTTCATCCCCAGACGCCCCGCCTCTTTCCAGGTGTCCGGATTGCCCGCAACCGTCATCCACAGCGGAATTTCGGGCTGGACCGGACGCGGCTGGGTCACGACCTCGAAACTGGTCCCGTCGCCTTTGGGGAAGGCCACCGCCTCACCGCGCCACAACCGGCGCAGCTCGTCGATCGCGGTGATCATCGAGGGCTTGTTCTCCGGCGGGCGGTTCTCGGGCCGCAGGACGAAATCGTCGGGCTGCCAGCCGGAGGCGATCGCCAGACCGGCACGACCGCCGGTAAGATTGTCGATCACCGCCCATTCCTCGGCGACGCGGGCAGGATGATGAAGCGGGATCACGCAGCTGCCGGCGCGCACCGCGATGTTCTTCGTGACCGCAGCCACCGCCGCACCCGTCACCGAAGGGTTCGGATAGGGGCCGCCGAAAGCGTGGAAGTGGCGCTCAGGCGTCCAGACGGCGGTGAAGCCGTTTTCATCGGCGAAACGCGCGCCATCCAGCAGCAGCTTGTATTTCTGCGGCCCCGGCCCGTCGTCGTTGCCCCAGTAGAACAGGCTGAAATCCATCTGCTTTCCGGCAGGCTGCGCCACGCCGCCCGACACCGCCAGCCGCGATTCCTCGCCCGCGATCACCAGCTTCATGCCGCGAGACAAGGTCCAGAAGATCTCGAGCACGGAAATGTCGAAGGACAGACTGGTCACCGCCAGCCAGGCATCGCCCGGCGCGTGCGGAATGAACGCATCCATGCCGGTGAAGAAATTCGAGACGTTGCGGTGCTCGATCATCACGCCTTTCGGACGCCCCGTCGAGCCCGAGGTAAAAATCAGATAGGCAAGGTTTTCCGGCTTCACCGCCGTCACCGGCGCTGGCGCCTGCGCCGGAATGGTCGCGGGAATGGTGATGACCTGCGCACCATGGGGGGGCAAATCGCCCTCCATCCCCTCTTGCGCCAGCACGACCGCCGCGGCGCTATCCTCTACATAAAGCGCGATGCGGTCGACGGGGTAATCGGGATCGAGCGGCACATAGGCCCCGCCCGCTTTCAGGATCGCCAGCGCGCCGATCACCAGTTCGGGCGAACGGCGGGCGAAGATGCCCACAGGCCGGTCGGGACCGACGCCAAGCGCCACCAGCCGCGCCGCCAAAGCATTTGCGGCGCGGTCAAGCTCGCCGCGCGTCAGCTGGCGGTTTTCAAAAACCAGCGCGACCGCATCGGGATCGGCGGCAGCCGTCGCCGCGATCAGCTCATGCATGCAGGCAGGAGCGACATCGACGAATGTGTCGTTACGCGCGACCAGAAGCTCGTGCCGCTCGGCATCCGACAGCAAGGGAATGTCGCGCAGAAGCGTCGCCTCGGGCAGGGCCATGGCGCGGCGGATCGCCTCGGCGGCGCGTTCGGCCCGCGCGGGAGAGATGCGTGCCGCATCATAGTCGATCCATGCCCGGCCATCGGCCAGCGTGACGCGCAAGGCGCTGGGGGTCGCGGCACCATCCGCGCTCAGGCTGATGGCGAGATCGGGAAGCGCCGCCTCGCGCAATTCGGGCGCACGGCGCAGCAGATCCGCCATGAAGGGGCCGCGTTTGGCGGCATCCTCTTGCGCGAGACGCAGGCTCTCGGCCAGCCCGCCAAGGCTCGCGCGCGGGTTCGCCTCGACGCGCAGCGGGACCCAATCGGAGACGATCCCTTTGAAGTCGGGGAATTCGGCCGGACGCAAAGCAAGATCGGTCTCGGCCTGACCGGCGAGGCGCGCCAGCACCGCGGCGACCGCTGCCAAAGCAAGCCCGCCCTCTGCCGCGCCAAGGTCGATGCGCTGTTTGGGGGCACCGGCCTCGGTCAAACCGGGCATGACGGCGGGGTTCATCCGCGCCAGACGCTTGCGCCAGATCCCGTCGCTTTTCGCGGCGCGGGTAGCAAGGGCGCTCAGCCGGTCGCGCGTGGTCGCGTCCAGAGCGGGGACGGATTCGGGCGGGCTGGCGAGCTTGCCGGCAAGGGTGAGACGCACTGCGCCATCGCCGGTCGCAACCGTCAGCTGGTCGCCCTCATGCGCTAGAACCTGCCCCGCCGCACCGCTGCCTTCGGCATATTCGGCCGCGGCCACCATGACGATATGGCCGTCTGCCAGCGCCAGTTTCGGCTCGGCCAAGGGGTTCCAATAGCCGCTGTGATCCAGCGCGCGCACCAGATCGACGATGCGCCGCGAGGGTTGCGTGAAATCGAGAACGCCCGCCGCCTCGGGCCGTTTGTCGAGCGCGTAATAGCCGCGCTGGCCAAGGTCCTGCTTTTGCCGGATCGGCGCGCCGCTTTCGAGCATCTGCACGACATCGGCAAAGGCCTCGGCCCCGCGGGCAAAGCAACGCGCGTTCAGCGTCAACGCATTGTCGTCGGGACGGATGGGGAATTGGCGGCTGGCAAGGATGTCGCCCTCGTCGATGCCGCCCTCGATCATGTGCCAGGTGATGCCGTGATCGGTCTTGCCCTCGATCATCGCCCAAAGCGGTACGTTCAGCCCCGCCATGCGCGGCAAGGGGCCATCGTGGAAATTGATCGCCCCGAGACGGCCGCGCGCCAAGGTTTCGGGCTTGAGGATCGACAGGTTCGCCACGCTGAAAACCCAATCGGCGACCGGCGCGTCGGCCGGCTGCGGCGCATCCTGATCCTCGACGCGCAGGCCCTGCCCCTGCGCCCAATCGCGCAGCTCGGGGTTACGGGTGACGATGGCCAGAATGGCGTGGCCGCGCGCGATCAGCGTCTCGGCGGCGTGGCGCATCAGGGATTCATTGCCGATAACGACGGCGGAAAACTCGGTCATGACTGGCCCTTTTCAACATGGACTGGCTTGGGCTGGCGGCGGAGCGCATGGCGCATCATCAACCCCAGATGGCCTTTGGGAGTACCGGAATCGCGGCGTTGCAGCAGGCAGCGCAGCTGCCACAGGCTTGTGCCCGCGACATGGGCGGCGGTGGCGGTCAATGCGCCTGTGCGGCCGTGGTGTTTCTCGAAATAGCGGCGGCGGGAATCGTACCAGTAATCGGGCACCCGAGCCCAACGCTTCATGCCCGTCGAAGCGGAACCGATATGCGCGATCTCGCTTTCGTAGACGTAATGCGTCTCCCAGCCGGCATCGGCCGCGCGGCGGCAGAGGTCGGTTTCCTCGAAATAGAGAAAGAACCCCTCGTCGAACAAACCGATCTGGTCGAGCATCTCGGCGCGCATCATCATCGAGGCCCCCGCCGACCAATCGACCTGAAGCGACTGTAAAGGCTGCGGCAAAGCCACGATCTTGTTGCGCAGCAGCTTGGAAATCGGGCCGGTTTTCACCGTCGCCTCGAATTCGCCCGCGGTCGAGGGAAAACGAAAGGCGGTGTGATGGGGCTCGCCGTCCATGCCGCGAATGCGCGAACAGGCGATGCCGGCCTTGGCGTGATGGTCGAGATAGCTGATCAAAGCGCGGATCGCGCCTTGCTGGGGGATCGCGTCCGAATTGAGCAGATAGACGAGATCCGCGCGCCGCCCGTCCGGTGCGCCGCGACGGATGCCGTAATTGTTGCCCGCCCCAAAGCCGCCGTTCCGGCCGGATTCAACGATGGCGAGGCGGCCGGAATCGAGCCAGCCCCGGGCCTTAGCCTCGGCCGTCATCGCCTCGAAAGAGCCGTCACCCGAGTCGTTGTCAACCAAAGTGACGCCGCCCTCGATCCCCTCCATCTCGCGCAGCGCGCCTTCTACCGCCATCAAGGACAGATCCGGTGTCCGGAAATTCAGGACGATCGTATTCAAAACAGGCGACATTTTATCCAATCCGCTCATCGTCATTCCGCCGCCTCGGCCCGTGCCGCGACGGCTTCATCGGCCTCGCGCAGAATGTCGCGCAGAACCGAGGCCAAGCGCCGCACATTGGGCTCGAGCACCATGGAATCGTGATCCCCCGGCACCTCGATCACCCGCAATTGCGGCATCCATTCCGACCAGCCGTTATCCTCGTAAAGATACTCGCGGCCCGTCGTGACCCAGCGCCCGCCCGAGACCTTGAACCGGTGATCGAGCGGCGGACGGAACATCGCGACCGGCCCTTTCCATTCGGCGAGTTCGACCTTGGGCAGAGCCTCGCGGAAGGCCGCCTCGATCGCGAGATCGTGGAAGGCGGCACCTTCTGCCTCGGGGGCGGCGGCATTGGCGCGCTGGCGGCGCGACATCTCGTAGCCGAGCTTGTTCTTGATCCAATTGGCCGCAAAGGCTGGGCCCTGCTCGCGCATTTCCGTGAAGCGGATCAACAGCTTGTCCTGCTTCGACAGGCCCGGACGCATCGGCAGCGGCGTATCGAGCATGACGAGCTGCGCCACCTCTTCGCCCTCGGCCTGCAGGAGCCGCGCCATTTCCAGCGCGATCAGCCCCCCGCCCGAGAAGCCGCCCAGCAGATAGGGGCCATGCGGCTGGACCTGACGGATCTCGACCAGATAATCGCGCGCGGCGTCGATAAAGCTTTCATGCGGCTTGTCGTCGCCGAACAGGCCGCGCGCCTGAAGGCCGTAGAAATGGCGGTCGGGCCCGACGCGCTGCGCCAGCTGGCGCAGGTTCATGATATTGCCGAACATCCCCGCGACCATGAAGAAGGGCGTGCCGCCATCCGTGCCGCCCATATCGACGACGAAACGGCGCGCGGGCTTGTCGCCCTGATCGGCAGCTGCCACCAGACGCGGGCCCGCCGCGACTACGCCGTCGCGCGGAGCGACACGCGGCGCGATCAGCGCGGCCAGTTTGGCGATGGTCGGTGCCTCGAACAGCGTCGAGATCGGCAGATCGATCCCGATCGCCTTTCGCACCTGCGCAAACATCCGGACCGCGATCAGCGAATGGCCGCCAAGGTCGAAGAAACTATCCTCGGCCCCGATCTGGGCGATGCCCAGAAGCTCGGACCAGATCGCCGCGATTTCGGCCTCGAGACCCGGAGCAGGCTCGACGAAATCGCCGTCGAGATCGGGCCGCTCGAAGCCGCCCTCGCTCGCGCCCGCGTCTTCGGGAAGCGCCGCTTCGGCGATCAGCGAGGGCAGATCCAGCGAGGAAACAAACACCTGCGGCAGGCCGGTCGCCAGGGCACGCGTCAGCATTTCCGGCCCGATTTCGGCGGGAATACCCTGCGAGATATTGAGATGCAGGCGTCGCTCGGCAGGGCTGAGCGGGCGCGCGGCGTCGACCTTCGCGCGGGAACCGGCGTTGAAGCCGCCTTCGAGCTTGCGGATGGCGAAACCGCGGATTTCCACCGCAACGGTGCCGTCGGGCAGCGCCAGATCGATATCGAACTGCGCCATGCCTACGGCGGCCGTATTCGCGCCCGCATTGCGGATGCGGCTGATGACCTGCCCGCCCATCGGACCATGCACGATGATCGAGCCGTAACCCATCGGCACCCAGAGGTGATCGGGACGCCAGCCCTCGACCAGCTCCATCGCCCAGCCGGTCGCAATATCGAGCAGCGCCGGATGCAGGATGTAGCCCTGCGCCAGATCACCCGCGAAGGCCGGATCAAGCGCGAGCTCCGCCATGCCCTCGCCGCCGGTGATGGCGTAACGGCGCAGGACCTGCCAACGCTGACCGAAGCGCATCTGGCTGTCTTGCGCCGAACGGATCGCCGCCCCCTGCCCGTCCTTTTGCCAGACGGCAGGCGCAACCACGCCGCGCGGCTGGTCCTTTTGCACCGTTTCGATCCGCGCGGTGACATTCGGCCCCGCCTGCGGATCGTCGAGTACGCTGACGCGCAGCCCGTCGCCTTCCGGCTCCAGCCGGATCGTGACCAGCGCCGAGCCGCCATCCGCGACCAGAACCGGCCGCAGGAACTCCAGATCCGAGATCGCGACCGGCAGGCTGAGGCCGACCTCGACCGCGGCTTCGGTGATCAGCTCGATCCAGCCCGTCCCCGGCATCAGCGCCTGCCCCGAAGCCGTGCGGTGTCCGCCGATGATCCAGTCTTCGATGCGCAAGAGCTTGCGGAACTGGCGTCCCCCCGGCATCGGCTGGCTGTCGTCGAGCAACGGACGCCCGACCGGCGCGACAATCGCATCGCTCGCCGGACGATCCAGACCCGCCGCGCGCGCCGCCATGCCGGCATCGGCCCAGACGCCCCAATTGACGGCCAGCACCTGCCCGAGCGCCGCCGGAGCCGAACGCGCAACCGCGTTCAGATATTCGTTCGCCGCGACATAATCGGCCTGCCCCGCTGCCCCGATCACCGAGGAGGTCGAGGAAAACAGCACGGTCTGCTTCGCCGGATGCTCGGCCAAGGCCGAAACCAGCGCCTGCGTGCCCAAAAGCTTGGGCGCGAGCACATCCCATGAATCGTCATCGGTCTTGGTCGCGATCAGCGCGTCGCGCGTAACGCCCGCCGCATGCATCACAACATCGAGCGAGCCGAACCGCGCCCGTGCCTCGTCGACCACGCGGCGCATGTCTTCGGGGCTGGTCACTTCGGCGCGGACGGCCAGAACCTCGGCCCCCAATTCCTCGAGCTGGCGGACGGCTGCCTCGACACGGGCCGAGCCGGTGGCCCCGCGCGTGGTCAGAACCAGCTTCGCGCCGCCCTTTTGCGCCAGATCCTGCGCGATGGTCTGACCGATCCCGCCGAAACCGCCGGTGATCAGGGTCACGCCCCGCGAGGGCGCAGGGGACTCGGGCAAGGCGACCGCCTCGATGCCTTGGGCAAAACGTCGCGGACCGCGCCAGGCGATCACCTCGACGCCGTTCAGGGGCGCGAGCGCCTCTTCCAGAAGCTGCGCCGCCAGAAGATCCAGCGCCGCACCATCGGTTTTCGCCCCGCCAAAGGTGCTGCGGCGGGTTTCGGGCACGCGCAGATCGACCAAGCGGGTCGAAACCCCCGCCGCCTCGTGCGGCAGTACCCGCAACGGACCGAGGATGGTCGATTTCTCGGGCTGGCTCGCCGCCTCGCCCGAAACGCTCAGCGTATCGCTGGTCACCGCAATCAGATCGAGCGGTTGATCCGCCAGCTCAGAGCCGATCGCCTGCGCCAGATGCAGCAGGCTGAAGAAGCCGCGCTCAAGCCGCGTGTTCAGGATCGAGGAACCCGCACGGATACGGTCCTCGGTCGTGACCGACCACAGATGCAGGATCCGCTCGGGCCGGAGGTCTTGTCCGATCAGCGCGGCCAGCAGGATCTCGTAGCCTTCGCGGTCGGATTCGGGCGGCAAGGTGAAATGGCCGCCACCGAAATCATGGAAACGGTCGCCCGCCTTTACGGTCGCGACCACTTGGCCGAGCGCGGTCAGGCTGGCGGCCACGCGCTCGCCCAGACCGGATTCGTCCATGAAAATCAGGAAGCTTTTCTTGTCCGTCGCGACGGGCCGACCCTCGGCCCCGATCTCGACATCGGTGCCGGCCAGACGCCATGCCGGACGCCAGCCCCAATCGGCCGGATCCTCGATCCGCGCGAGTTCGTCGCTGGTCGCGGCGATCTCGGGCCGCGACTGTTCGATGAAATAGCGTTTGCGCTGGAACTGGTAGCCCGGAAGCGACAGGCGGCGACGCTGGATGCCGCCCCAGATCTGGTCCCAGTCGATGGCAACACCCGCCGCCCAGATCCGCGCAAGGCCGAGCATGAAGTAGACATCATCGCCCACCGCATGATCGCGGTGGCGCAGGGTCGAGATCACCTGATTGCTGGTGAGAGCGGGATGCGACTGCGCCATGACCTTCATCGCGCGGCCGGGGCCGACCTCGAGAAAGATCCGCCCCGGTACGCGCGCGAGATGGTCGATCCCGTCGGCGAAACGGACGGTCCCGCGCAGATGGGCGACCCAGTAATCGGGATCCATCGCCTCGGCATCGGTCAAAACCACGCCCGAGCGGTTGGAAATGATCGGAATTTGCGGCGCGTTCAGACGAATCCGCGCGAGGTAGTCACGGAAACGTCCCAGAATCGGTTCAAGCATCCGTGAATGGGCAGCAATCGAGATCGCGATGCGCTGGGTCTCGATGCCTTTGGCCTTCATCCGTACGGCGAAAGCGTCCAGCGCCGCATCCGAGCCGGAAACCACGCTCAGCATCGGCGCATTGACGGCGGCGAGGTCCAGATCGTCGCCCAACTCGTCGGCGAAATCCGCGGGCGGAAGCTCGATGCTGAGCATGCCGCCTGCGGGCACGGTATCGAACAGTTGGCCGCGCAGATGGACAAGGCCGATACAATCCTCGAAGGACATGACACCGGCCAAGGCGGCCGCGGTATTCTCGCCCATCGAATGGCCGATCAGCGCGGCGGGCTGGACGCCCCAGCTCATCCAGAGCTGCGCCAGCGCATATTCGGTGATCATCAGCAAAGGCAGCTGGATCGAGGGCTTGAGCAGCCGCTCGTCGGCAGCCTTGCGCCCCTCTTCGGAGGGAAGCCAGAGCGCGCGCAGATCCTCGCCGCTTGCCTTGGCCATATGGTCGAGACCGCGATCCATCCACTCGCGGAAAACCGGCTCGGTGCCGTAAAGGTCGCGGGCCATGCCGGCATATTGCGCGCCGCCGCCCGGCAGCATGAAGACGACCTCTGCATCCTCGGCCACGAGCTGCTGGTCGAAAACCAGCTGCGGATCGGGGGTAGCCAGCTGCTTCGCGGCCTCGGCCGCATCATGGGCAATCAGGACGCGGCGGCGGTCGAAACGGTGCCGGCCGTGGGTCAGCGTATAGGACAGGTCGGCCATATCGACGGCCGGATTATCCGCCAGCCAACCGGCCACGGCCTGCGCATTGGCATCCAGCGCCGCTTTGCTGCGGCCCGAGACGGTGACGATATGGAAAGGCCAGTCCGATTGCGCGGGCGGCGCGATCCGCGGCGGCTCCTGCACGACGACATGGGCATTGGTGCCCCCGACGCCCAACGAGTTCACACCCGCGCGCCGGACCGGCGCCGACCATTCGGTCAGCCGGTCGTTGACCTGAAACGGGCCGCCCGCGAAATCGATGGCGGGGTTGGGCTTTTCGAAGCCGAGGCTCGGCGGGATCTTTCCGTGATGGACCGACAAAGCGGTCTTGATCAGACTCGCGCCGCCCGCGGCCGTGTCGAGATGGCCGATATTCGTCTTGACCGAGCCGATATAGCACGGGCCGTTGCGCGCTCCGGGGACACGCTCGAAGGCTTGGTTCAGCGCCGCGACCTCGATCGGATCGCCAAGCGCGGTGCCCGTCCCGTGGCATTCGACATAACCGATCGAGCCGGAATCGACGCCCGACATCACCAACGCCTCGGAAATCGCCTGCGCCTGGCCCTCGACACTCGGCGCAAGATAGCCGGCCTTGGCCGAGCCGTCGTTGTTGATCGCCGATCCCTTGATGACCGCCCAGATGTGATCGCCGTCGGCAATCGCATCCGACAGGCGGCGCAGCACCAGAACCGCCGCGCCCGAGCCGAAAACCGTGCCCTGCGCGCGGTGGTCGAACGCATGGCAATGGCCGTCGGGCGAGAGGATCTCGTTTTCCTTGTAAAGATAGCCGCGCGCATGGGGCAGCTCGATGGTGACGCCGCCCGCCAAGGTCATGTCGCATTCGCCCGACAACAGCGACTGGCTCGCCATATGGATCGCGACCAGCGAGGTCGAACAGGCGGTCTGGACGTTGACGCTCGGCCCGCCGAGATCGAAAGCAAAGCTCACGCGGGTCGACAGGAAATCCTTGTCGTTGCCGGTATGGCGCAACAGAAAATGGCCGACATTATCGACCAGCTCGCGGTTCGAGCAGACGTTCCAGTAGAAATAGCTTCCCATGCCGCAACCGGCGAAAACGCCGATCGGCGCCTTGAATTCCGCGGGCACATGCGCCGCATCCTCGAGCGCATGCCAGCAGGTCTCGAGGAATTTGCGATGCTGGGGGTCCATGATCGCGGCTTCCTTGGGGCTGAGCCCGAAGAATTCCGCATCGAATCCGTCGAAGTCGCCGAGAACCGCGGCCGAGCGGACGTAATTGGGATCACGCAACCGCGCGCGCGATTCGCCCGCGGCAAGCAGCTGCTCTTCGGTCAGAGGCTGGATCGATTCGACACCGCGACACAAATTGTCCCAGTATTCGGACACATCCTTCGCCCCCGGCAATTGGGCCGCCATACCAATAATGGCAATATCGGTCGCCTCGGCCTTCGGAAAATCGAATGACATAATCCACGTACCCCAGAAGAAACTATTACCGGCCAGCCCAAACAATATGACGGGAGGCTGGCGAATTTATGCCTATATATAATAGCTTCTTCGCCGCCTATATGAGCGAGGTCAATTCTGTCCTTTTGGACAGGGTCTTAGCAGGTAAAATCCGACTATTGGTAAAATAATTTCCCTCGCGCATGCGGACAGCGCTTCCGGCGAGCATGCCGGTCATCAACCACGAGATCGGCGTGATGGTCGCATTGGGGATGAGATCAACCATATTGAGGCCCATGACCAAGGCCACGACGGCAATCGCCATATCCTCTTCGCTCAGCCTGCCGCGCCGCTCGCGCGGCCAGTTGCGCCAGAGCAGGAAGAGCGGCAGGAGCAGCAGCCCGAACTCCGCCACGAAGCCGAAAATCCCGCGCTCGCCCAAAAGGCGGATCCATTCGCCGTCGGTGATCGTCTCGTAGCGCGCCGTGGCCGGATCGACGATCAGCGGGCGGCCCCAGCCGCCCCAGCCGAAAGCCGGACGTTCGAGCGCGCGCTGCAGCAGCCGCGTTTCGTTGAGCAGGCGGAACTCCAGCGACTGGCCGCGATCGGCATCGGCGCCGTTGGTGGTTGCCACGATCTTCTCGATCGGCATCCAGGGCTGGGCGCGCACCACCGGATAGGCGCAGACCGCAACGCCCAGCAGCATTGCCGCAAAGATGATCTGTCGCGGCCGTGCCAGCCACAACAGCGGGGCGGCAATGGTGAACTGCAGCAGAACGCCCATGGATTTGCACATCACGAGCATCATCATCAGATAGCCCGAAATCGCATACCATTTGCCGTTGCGGATCACCCGCGTGAGCGCGATCGCGCAAAGCAGCGCCGTCATGCACAGGAAAGCGACCCAGAGCGGATGCTCGAGAAAGACGATCGGGCGGAAGCCGTTGTAGCGCATCGTCTGGACGAAATCGTGCTGGAAATAGCCGTAGACCCAGACGTTGATCTGCGGAGAAAGCCGCACCTCGACCATCATCGGCAGCGAATAGACCAGCAGGGCCAGCACCAGACCCCGCACCAGAAGGCTCATGCCCTGCGGATTGGAAAGGTATTTGTACCCCAAGGCGAAAGGCACGAGATGGGCGAAAACCAGCATCGATTCGCCGATTGCCTGCGACAATGTGATGCCCGGCCGGACCGAGACCCCCTCGATCAAGGCATCGGGATTGGTGAGCGCCGACAGGATCGGCGCGATCAGCAGCATTCCCAGAAAGAGCGTCACCGGCCCCGAATATCTCGGCGGCTCGGCAATCAGGGCCTCGTCCTTCTTGAGCATGTTGAAAAAGGCCGCCGACAGCGCCGGAATGATCGCTTTGTTGAGGCTGGGGAACAGCGGCAGGTCGATCTCGGCCACCGGCGGCAGCACGAGATAGCCGGCAAGGATCGACCAGATGATCGCCTGCTGGCGCGGCAACCGGTTGAACATCACCGAAACCACGATCGGCCAGATCAAAAGCATCATCAGCGCCTGGGGCGTCGTCATGGCGCGCGCCCTCTTGTGGTTCCAGACGGATTTTGACTAACCATGACCTTGCGCCCGACATTGCAATCGCGGCTGGCGCGACCCATGCTTTCACTGGGATAGCCGTTACGAGGGGCAAGATGCAATTCCGCTTTGAAGACGGCGCGACCGTCACGGTCAACTGCAAGGACGAGGCAGAGCTTCTGGCCAAGGTCCGCGCGCGCCTTGCCGGCGAACAGCCCTTCGCCATTGCGACGATCAATGTCGACCATTTGCAGCGCCTGCCCGAGGATGCGGCCTTCCGTCATGCCTATGCGGCCCATGACCTGATCTGCGCCGACGGCAATCCCGTCGTCTGGCTGTCGAAACTTGCGAAGAAGCCGGTCTCGCTGGTGCCGGGGTCGGATCTCGTGGTGCCGCTGATGCGCGAGGCGGTCGCGGCCGGTGTGCCGGTCGCCTTGGTCGGTGCCAATGACGATTCGCTGGCCAAGGCCGCCGACCGCCTGCGCGAGCTGGTACCGGGCCTGACTGTCGCGCTGACCCATGCACCGGGCTTCCCCTTTGATCCGGACGGGGCAGAAGGGGCGGAGATCATCGAGAAACTGCGCGCCTCGGGGGCAAGGATCTGCCTTTTGGCCATCGGCGCGCCGCGTCAGGAACGCTTCGCGATCCGCGCGCGCAATGCATTGCCCGCGACCGGCTTTGCCTCGATCGGGGCGGGGCTCGACTTTTTGTCGGGTCATCAGCAGCGGGCACCGAAAATCATGCGCCAGGCCAAGATGGAATGGCTGTGGCGCATGCTGTCGAACCCCAAACGTCTGGCCGGACGCTATGCACGGGGCTTTACGATTTTGCCAGGTCAAGCGCTGAAGGCGTGGCGGCAAAGGTCAGATCCGAGCGGTCCGTCTGCTTGAAGACCCGCGCCAGATGCGCCATCCGCGCCTCGAACTCGGATTCCGCATCATGGCGGCGGGCATAGGTCAGCGCCGCCTCGGCATGATCAAGCAATTGCTTGCGGTCTTTGGCCAAAGCCCCGATCTGCTCGGCCATTTGCCGCAGCTGGTTCATCGGCACCGTCCAGCCGCCATTGCTGTGCAGAACCAGCGGCGAGAGCATCTGGTTGTCGAAACCCAGTACCGGCAGGCCGCAGCCCATCGCCTCGAGATAGGTGCATGAGGGATCGGACTGGACGTGGCAGCTGATGAAGAGATCGGCCTCCATCCGCGAAACAGGCACCAGACCGCTCTCGAAGGGCAGCGGGCCGTGGAGCGAGACATGCTTGCCCAGCCCCTTTTGCGCGATCTGTGCGCGCATGCCCTCGGCCAGACTGCCGTCGCCGTAGATCGCCAGCGTAAAGGGCACGCCGCGCGCCACGAGAAGCTCGGCCAGAGGCAGCAGCAGATGCGCCCCCTTGAGCGGCTCGAGCCGGCCCGAATGGATCAGGCGCAAGGGCCCCGCGGCCTCGTGGTGGCGTTGGCGCGCAACCATGTCGCGCGTCGTCGCGAACATCGGCTTCTGCATGCGGTTGTCGAGATAGCGCAAAGCATAGCTGTTGAGCGCGCTATATTCGCTGGCGGCGGGAAAGCCGTTCATCTGGATACCATCGGCCTGACGCAGCACCTGCTTGCGCCGCCGCTCCTGCCGGTAGTTCCAGACCACCGACCACAAGCGGCGCAGATAGCCGCGCCGTTTGTCGATCATCGCGATCCGCATCCGGGTATCGAGCGTGTATTCGATGCCGTAAACCACCGAGAGCCCCAGCGCCTTGGCCGCATCGCCCAAAGCCAGCTGCTCGGTCATATCGGCAGAGGCAAGGACCAGCCCCGGCCCCTTTTCCAGCGCGGTTTCGGGCGCCGCCCCTTCGGGCAGGACCTTGACGCGAAAGCCCAGCTCGTCGATCGGATAGACCGAGCTGAAGGGCAGATCCGAGGCCTTGCCCGCGCAGACGACCGCGGTAATCGGGCCGTCCCAATGGCGCGCGTGCATATCCATACCGGCGACGAATTTGTCGTCGATGCGCAGGTGCCCCTCGTCCACCACCACGACCGGAGCGGCGGAAAAGAGGGTCAGATGGGGTCGATTGTCAGTCATCTCGTCATGACCTCGGGGAATGTTTGAAAAAGATTATACTCAAAAAGCGCGATCAAGAAGGGGATGCGCATTGCGGATATGGCGCTCGGCCATGTGCTTTGCACGGCGGCCCTGGGCAAAAGGACGCGCGGGAACGGGCAATTCCCCCTCACGAAGGGCGGGGAACAGCGTGAAAATTTCTTCGCGGGCGGCGGGGCCGACGGATTTGAGCGCCTCGCTGCCGGTAAAAAGCGACTCTGTTTCGGCCCCGTTCGAGATCAGGATCTCGTGGCTGTCGAAAAGGATGTGGAAATATTCGACGGAATCGACCTCGGCGACCGAGATTCCCTCGACCCCGAGAAGCTGGCGTGCGGCCACCAGAACCTCGGGTGCCCCGAACATGCGCTGCGCAATCGCAGAGCGCACCAGAATGCGGTGCTGCGGCGAAACCATGAGATCCGTGCTCGGCGTATCGAAACCCAGCGCACCGGCCGCAATGCGGATCGGTTGCAGTTTGGGTGCCTCGTCCAAATCGGCGGCGGAAAGCTTGCGGCTGCCGACCCAGCGGATCGGGCGCAGGCCGTGGTCGCGGGTCTGGACCAGCTGGCCGACGGCCAGATCCTCGACCGCGACCTGACGGCCCGAAGCACAGCGGATCATCGTGCCGCGCGCGAAGCAAGGAATGCCCAGAGCATGCAGCTTGGCCGGACTGTCGACCTGATCGGGGCGCACCCCGTCCAGCGTGATCGTCTCGCCATTGGGGAATTGCAGGATCGCCCAGCCCCACTGGTCGACCCCGATCGTGATGTCGTTTACATCGACCGGATTGCCGTCCGCATCATGCAGCCCCGAGACATCAAGCTTGTCGATCGTGGTCCATGATCCGTCGGCACCCTGAACCGGCGCGTTCCAGTTCATCAGCGTATCGTTCCCGCCACCGTCGGCGAAGATCACGATATCTTCCTGCGTATCGGGGAAATTCCGATCGCCGAAGAGGAAGTCGTTGACCATGATGATGTCATCGCCCGCGCCGCCGATGATCGTATCGGCGCCATGTCCGCCGTGCAGCGTATCGGCCCCCGCGCTGCCGACCAGACGGTCGTCGCCCGAGAGGGTCCAGACGTTGACACCGATCGTACCGGAGCCCGAATAGGCCCGCGAGGCGTCGACCGAGTCGTTGCCCGCACCGGTATTGACCTGCTCGAACTGGCCGAACAGCAGCGTATTGCCGTCGGCATAGCTGGCGCTGCCGCCTTCGACGTCGCCGTCGCGGAAGGTGACCGTGAAATCGGCCCCGCCCCACATGTTCAGCGTATCGCCGCCGCCATATTCGCCGGTCTCGCCGCCGTAAATCTCGTCGTGGTTGCCGACGCTGCCGTCATTGCCCCAGCGGATGCCGTCATTGCCGCCGCCGGCATAGACGGTGTCGTTGCCGCGGCTGCTCTCGATCAGGTCTTCGCCGTCGCCCGAATCGATGAAATCGTCGCCGTCTCCGCCGTCCAGCGTATCGCGGAAATCGCTGCCGTAGATGACGTCGTCGCCGGCCCCGCCATGCAGGCCGACGCCGTTGCGCAGCCCGTCATGGGTCGTGTTGCCGTCGGTGCGCGCACCCATGCCGCGCGCGTCCAGAGTGTCGTTACCGCTGCCGGTGTAGATATGTTCGGCGCCGGTAAAGGTGACGGTGCTGCCGCCGAATTGCATCGTACCGTCGCGGAAATTGTCCAGAACGACCGTGGCGTCCTGCGTCAAAGCGCCTGCGTCAAGGTGATCGCCAATATCCTGGACATAACCCGCATCCGGCTCGTCATCGCCGGTGCCCAGATGGATCGTGTCATTGCCGGAATTGTCGTCGACCAGAACGATATCGCGTCCGTTGCCCGCATCGATCAGATCGTCGCCCGCACCGCCGTCAATCGTGTCGTTTCCGTCGAAACCGTTGATGACATCTGCAGCGGCAGTACCCAAAAGGCTGTCGTGATCGTTGGTACCGTCGATATTGGCCATTTTTAACGCACTCACATTCCACTAAATACTTGTAAATATACGCCGCGCCGCAGACATATTGGGCGATAAATTGCCGATGGTTATCTTGTGGCTTGCGTAACTTAATCCTTTTTGCTTCGCCGTCACCTTATCCTTTTATGCAGCCTGTGGATAAGGCGACACGCGGGCACCCGACCGCGCGCCGCCCACCAGGAATTGTACCACACCGCATCGGTGCAACCTAAGGAAGATTGCCTTGGTTCCCTTGCCTGTCGTCACGGTTTATGGACAATCCAACCGATTTTCTTCAGGCGGTACGATGTCCGATCAGCCCACTCCGATGATTGCCCAGTTCCTCGCCATCCGCGAGGCGAACCCCGGCGCGCTTTTGTTTTACCGCATGGGCGATTTCTACGAGATGTTCTTCGAGGATGCACTGGCGGCCTCTGCCGCGCTCGATATCGCGCTGACCAAACGCGGCACCTATCAGGGCGAGCCGATCCCGATGTGCGGCGTGCCCGTCCATGCCGCCGAAAGCTATCTGCTGACCCTGATCCGCAAGGGTTTCCGTGTCGCCATCGCCGAGCAGATGGAGGACCCCGCCGAGGCCAAGAAGCGCGGCGCGAAATCGGTCGTCGCCCGCGACGTCGTGCGCCTTGTCACACCGGGGACGCTGACCGAGGATTCGCTGCTCGAGGCGCGCCGCCACAACTTTCTTGCCAGTTTCGCGACCGTGCGCGACGAGACCGCGTTGGCTTGGGTCGATATTTCGACGGGCGCTTTCCGCGTCTCGCCGGTGCCGCTGGTCCGCCTTGGACCCGAACTTGCCCGCCACGCCCCGCGCGAGCTGCTGGCGGTCGAGGGCAGCAAGCTCGACGAGCTGGCCCAGGATGCCGGTGCGGCCCTGACCGAGCTTTCGGCGGGCAGTTTCGACAGCACCGCCGCCGTGCGCCGCCTCTCGGCGCTGTTCGGGGTGGAAACGCTGGACGGCTTCGGCAGCTTCGGCCGTGCCGAGCTGGCAGCGATGGGCGCGATTGCCGATTATCTCGACATGACCCAGCGCGGGAACCTGCCGCTTTTGCGCCCGCCGGTGCGCGAGGCCACGGGCGGCGCGATGCAGATCGACGCGGCCACGCGGCGCAACCTCGAACTGACGCAGGCGCTTTCGGGCGGGCGCGAGGGCTCGCTTCTGGCCGCCATCGACCGCACCACCACCGCGGCGGGCGCGCGTCTGCTGGACCGCCGCATCAGCGCACCCTCGCGCGATCTGGGCGAAATCCATGCCCGTCAGACGGCCGTCGCCTTCCTCGCCGAGGCCCCGCGCCTGACCGCCGATCTGCGCGACGCGCTGTCGCGCGCGCCCGATATGGACCGCGCCTTGTCGCGCATCGCACTTGATCGCGGCGGCCCGCGCGATCTGACCGCCATCCGCGCCGGTCTGAGCCAAGGCGCGGCGATTGCCGCCCTGATGCCCGAGGATGCCGGCTCGGTTCTGATCGAGGCTGCAGCCGCGCTGGTCGGCCATGACGCGCTGATCGACCTGCTTGACGACGCTCTGGTCGCCGAGCCCCCGCTTCTGACCCGCGACGGCGGCTATATCGCGGCGGGCCATGACGAGGAACTCGACGAGACCCGCCGGTTGCGCGACGAGGGCCGCGGCGTGATCGCCGGAATGCAGGCCGATTTCATCCGCGAGACCGGCGTTCAAAGCCTCAAGATCAAGCACAACAATGTGCTGGGCTATTTCATTGAAACCACCACGACCCATGCCGAGAAGATGCTCGCCCCCCCCCTGAACGAGCGCTTTATCCACCGCCAGACCACGGCAAACCAGATCCGCTTCACCACGGTCGAGCTGTCCGAGCTCGAGACCCGGATCCTCAATGCCCGCGACCGCGCCTTGGAGATCGAGCGCAGGATTTTCGCGGCTCTGGTCAAAGCGGTTCTCGATCAATCGGGGCCGATCGGTCAGGCCGCGCGTGCTTTGGCCGAGATCGACCTACAGGCCGCTTTCGCCGATCTCGCGACCGGCGAGGGCTGGAGCCGTCCCACCGTCGACGAGAGCCGAGCCTTTGAAATCGCCGGCGGCCGCCATCCGGTCGTCGAACGCGCCCTGCGCCGCAAAGGCGAGACCTTTGTGGCCAATGATTGCGCGCTGACCTCGGGGCAGACCCCCGCGATCTGGCTGCTGACCGGCCCGAACATGGCGGGTAAATCGACCTTCCTGCGGCAGAACGCGCTGATTGCGGTCCTCGCGCAGGCGGGGGCCTTCGTGCCAGCAAGCGCCGCCCATATCGGCATGGTCAGCCAGCTTTTCAGCCGCGTCGGTGCGGCGGACGATCTGGCGCGCGGCCGCTCGACCTTCATGGTCGAGATGGTGGAAACCGCCGCGATCCTCAATCAGGCCGATGACCGCGCTTTGGTCATCCTTGACGAGATCGGACGCGGCACGGCGACCTGGGACGGGTTGTCGATCGCTTGGGCGGTGATGGAGCATCTTCATGCAACCAACCGTTGCCGTGCGCTTTTCGCGACCCATTACCACGAGATGACCGCGCTTTCGGCCCGTTTGGACGGCGTGGAAAATGCGACCGTCAGCGTGCGCGAATGGGAGGGAGAGGTGATCTTTCTCCACGAGGTTAAGAAAGGCGCGGCGGACCGCTCCTACGGGGTGCAGGTCGCGCGGCTGGCGGGACTTCCGGCCTCGGTGGTGGAACGCGCCAAGGACATCCTCCATACGCTTGAAAGCGGCGAGCGCGAGGGCGGGACCAAGCCTCAGATGCTGCTCGATGATCTGCCGCTTTTCCGCGCCGCGCCGCCACCGGCCGCACCACCTGCGGCCCGCGCTTCTGCCGCCGAAAGCCGCCTGCGCGAGATCAATCCCGACGAGCTGACCCCGCGCGAGGCGCTGGACCTGCTCTATCAGCTCAAGACCCTGCAAGCCGAGGCGTGAGGCGCGTGCCTGCCCCTGCGGCGGGCCGCCTCAGATCGGCATCTTGATGAAGCTTTCGCGCAAGGCCTCGGACCAGGCGGCGCTCATGGCGCGGAACTGGGGATCGTCCTCGGCGATGCGGCGCATGGTGCCGACGCGGCATTCGTCCTTGGCGATCACCGCCAGATCCAGCGGCATCCCCACCGACAGGTTCGAGCGCAGGGTCGAATCCATCGACAAGAGCACCGCCTTTTGCGCATCGGCCAGCGAGGTCTCGGGACGCACGACGCGGTCGAGGATGGGCTTGCCGTATTTGTGCTCGCCGATTTGCAGGAAGGGCGTGTCGTCGGTCGCTTCGATGAAATTACCCTCGGGATAGATCAGGAATAGCCGCATCTCGCCGCCCGCGCGCTGGCCCGCGACGATCATGCTGGCCGAGGCCGCCGAGGCCTGAAGATCCTGAAACTGCCCCGCGATCTCGCGCCGCGTCCGCGCCAATGTATTGCCGATGATCGTCGCGATCTGGAGCATCGTCGGCGCCTTCATGATCGAGGTCGTCTCGTCGGCCTCGTCGTGGTGGATCGCCTCGTGGATGCGCGCCAAAGCGGTCTGGGTGACCGACAGGCTTCCCGCCGTCATGATCCCGATGACCCTTTCGCCGGGGTTCTCGAAGAAGAACATCTTGCGATAGGTCGAGATATTGTCGAGGCCGGCATTGGTGCGGGTGTCCGACAACATCACCACGCCGGCATTCAGCTTCAAAGCGACACAATAGGTCATCGTCACATCCACATAACGCGCGATTGCGAATTTGGACCGAAGGCCGCGCGCCCTCAAGCCCAATCCGGCAGGGCGGTTACTGATCCATTTCCTCGACCGCGACGCGGATATCAAGGCGCTCCGCCCCCTGCCCGACCGTGCGCCCGACGATCGGCGCGGCGTCGGCGGCATCATAGCCCGAGCCGAGCCGGACATAGCGGTCGTCGGGGCAACAACGGTTGGCCGCGTCGAAACCGACCCAGCCCAGCGAGCCGGTATGGATCTCGGCCCAGGCATGGGCCGCGTCATGGGGTGCGCCGTCGATATTGGAGTGCAGATAGCCCGAGACATAGCGCGCCGGCAGCCCCCGCGCCCGCGCAAGGGCGATCAGCGCATGGGTATGGTCCTGACACACCCCCTCGCCCAAGGCCAAGGCCTCGGCGGCGGTAGTCCGGCTTTCGGTCACGCCCGGGCGATAGAGGATCGCATCCGAAATCTCCGCCGAAAGGCGATGCGACAGATCGAGCGCATCCTCGCCCGCCACGCCCGCTGCAAGATCGCGCAACGCCGCATCGGGTGCGCTGAGCGGCGTGTCGCGCAGATAGGCCAGCGGATTGATGGTCTCGCGATGGCCGCGCAGCACGCCGGCGGTGTCGCGCGTCTCGATCCGGCCGTGGATCGAGACAGTGACCTCGGAGACGGGGCCGCGCACGCTCCAGCTTTCGATCCAGTCGCCCGCCCCGTCGCGAAAGGCGCTGCCGCGATGGCCGCCATCGACCGTGACGGTCCAATCCGCCACGCGCTGGCCCTCGAACACCGAGGGCGTCAGCCGCAGGCTTTGCACCAGACCGAGGATCGGCGCGTCGTAGCGATAGGTCGTCTCGTGGGTGATCTGAAGTTTCATGCGCCTCCCCTCCTAATTGCGGCCGTTGAGGTAATCGTGGTGAACCGCATTGGCGATTTCGGCGATCTCGCCGATGAACCAGCTGAGAAATTCGTGCAGCCCCTCGTCGAAGATCAGCTCGATGTCGTGGCCCTCGATCTCCTCCAGCACGCGGGCGGCCATATCGGCGGCACTCGAGGGCACGCCGCGTCCGTAACGCTCGACCAGACCGCCCAGATGGGCCGCGGCCTCGCCCAAAGCGGTCATCAGCGAGCGCGGGCTTTCGCGGTTCAGGATCAGGAATTCGGCCACTTTGGTGGCGGTGATCTCGCCGCCATATGCCCAATGGAAGGCGCGATGGGCGGAAAGCGCGCGCAAAAGCACCTGCCACTGATAGCTGTCGAGCCCCGAGCCGATGAATTCGACCCGCGGCAGCAGGACGAAGTATTTCACATCGAGCATCCGCGCCGTCGCATCCGCGCGCTCGAGCGCATAGCCGATATTGAGGAACCGCCAGCCGTCGCTGCGCAGCTGGGTCGCGGCAATGGCACCGCGGATGGTCGAGGTATGGCGCGTGGTGAAATCGGTCATCATCGCCGCATCGATCTGTCCGCGCGGGGCCTTTTCGATGGCGCGCAGCTCTTGATAGGCACTGTTGAGCGCGTCCCAGACCTGCGAGGTCAGCGCGGTTCTGACCACACGCCCGCCCTCGCGCGCCTTTTCAAGGCCGGATGCCACCGACGAGGGATTGCAACGGTCGAAGAACATGAAGGTCTCGATGTTCTCCTGCGTGATCTCGCCGTATTTCTGGTGGAAGGCATCGGCATTGCCCGAGGCGCGCAAAAGCGATTCCCATTCATTCTCGACACGCTCGGCGTTCGAGGGGATCAGGGTGATGCGGACGCCGACATCGAGCAGACGCGCGGCGGTCTCGCTGCGCTCCAGATGGCGGCCGATCCAGAAGAGGTGATAGGCGGTGCGGCTGAGCATGGTCTTTCCCCCTTATTCCGACAGGACCCAGGTGTCTTTGACACCGCCGCCCTGAGAGGAATTCACCACCAAAGAGCCCTCGCGCATTGCCACCCGCGTCAGTCCGCCGGGCACCAGCTCGACCCGATCGCCGCAGAGGCAGAAGGGCCGCAGATCGACATGGCGCGGCGCGATGCCTTCATCGACGAAGGTCGGGCAGGTCGACAGGGACAGGGTCGGTTGCGCGATGTAGTTGGCGGGATTGGCTTTGATCCGCTGCGCGAATTCGGCGATCTCGGCCTTGCTCGCCTTGGGGCCGATCAGCATGCCGTAGCCACCCGAGCCGTGGACCTCCTTGACGACCAGCTCGGACAGATTGTCGAGCGCATAGGCCAGATCGTCCTCGCGCCACAAAGCCCATGTATCGACATTCTTCAGGATCGGCTCTTCGCCGAGATAGAAGCGGATCATCTCCGGGACAAAGATGTAGATCGCCTTGTCGTCGGCCACCCCCGCCCCCGGCGCCGAGACGATCGAGACCCCGCCCGAACGGTAGACATCCATCAGTCCCGGCACGCCGAGCGCGGAGTCGCGGCGGAAGCACAGAGGGTCGAGATAGGCGTCGTCGATGCGGCGGTAGATGACATCGACCCGCTTCGGCCCCTCGGTCGTGCGCATATAGACCAGCTCGCCATCGACAAAGAGATCGCTGCCCTCGACCAGCTCCACCCCCATCAGATCGGCGAGAAAGGAGTGCTCGTAATAGGCGCTGTTGTAAGGGCCCGGCGTCAGGATCACGATGGTCGGATTGTCCCTGCACTTCGTCGGCGCGACCGAGACCAGCATCCGGCGCAGCATGGCGGGATAGCTGTCGACCGGCTCGATGCGGTTGTTGCGAAACAGCGTCGGGAACATCCGCATCATGATCTCGCGGTTCTCCAGCATGTAGCTGACCCCCGAGGGCGTGCGACAATTGTCCTCGAGAACGTGGAATTCGTCGCGTCCCGTGCGCACGATGTCGATGCCGACAATATGGGAATAGACCCCGCGCGGCGGCACGAAGCCGACCATGGCCTTTTCATAGGCGATATTGCGGTAAACGAGCGCGGCAGGCACGCGACCGGCACGGATGATCTCGCCCCGCCCGTAGACGTCGCGCAAAAAGGCGTTGAGCGCGCGGGCACGCTGTTTGATCCCGCGTTCGAGCTTGCGCCATTCATCTTGCAAAAAGACGCGGGGCATCATGTCGAAGGGCATCAGCCGGTCGGGGTCGCCACCCTCGCCATAGACCGCGAAAGTGATGCCGATGCGGCGAAACAGCGCCTCGGCCTCGGCCTGTTTCATCTGGCGGAACTCGGCGGGCATGGTCGCGATCCAGTTCGACAGCATCGCATAGGGCGCGCGCACGCGGTCCCCGTCGAACATCTCGTTGTAATACATCTGCCCCTCCTGCCCGCTGCGCTGCCTCTTTCGCCAGAATGTCAGCCCCCTCGCCCCGCTTCATCAGCCGAACCGGCGCATGAGGGCCAAAGTTCCGCAGGATTGCGGGCAAAACGGGCATTTGCCCAAGAGAGAGGCAAGCGCGCCCAGCTGCTTGGCCTTGGGCGCAGGGGAAGGCCGACCAAAAGGCGCACCAAAAGCAACGGGCGGCCCCGGAGAACCGCCCGTCATAACCGTGTCTTTGTCGCGCCCCCGCGATCAGGGGCGCGCGGATCCCGTGCTCACAGGAAGGTCAGATCGTCCGAAAGCGCCGCCACGCGGTTCACGCCCTCGACCCGCAGCGAATGGCCGTTCGAGAAATCGAAGACCACGGCACCGGCAACCACGCTCGCCATGCCCAGAACCTGCTGCACGCTGAGATTGGATCCGCCCCACAGGCTGCGGCTCAGCTGGATCGTGTCGATATTGTCCTGGAAATCCTGCACGACATCGCGGCCCAGACTGAAGACGAACGTATCGGAACCGCTCCCGCCGCGAAGCGTGTCATTGCCGCGCGCCCCGTTGAGCACATCGTTTCCGGCACCGCCGACAAGAAGGTTATTGCCCACATTGCCGTCGAGGCGGTTATTGCCGGCATTGCCCGTCCCGTTGATGTTCGCGCTTCCGGTCAAAAGCAGCCGCTCGAGATTCGCGCCCAGAGTATGGCCGCTCGCGGATCGCACGAGATCGTAGCCCCCGCCCGCTTCTTCGATAATGGTCACGCCCGCCGTAAAGACATAGGTGTCGTTGCCGCCCTGACCACGCAGCACGTCCCTGCCGCCCTGCCCGTCCAGCCAGTCTCCGCCCGCGCCGCCATAAAGCAGGTCGTTGCCCGAGCCGCCATAAAGCGTGTCGTTGCCGTCGCCGCCATTGAGCGTATCGTTGCCCGCGCCACCCGAAAGGCGGTTCGCGGCCTCGCTTCCGAGGATGTTGTTGTTGAGCGCATTGCCCGTTCCGACAATCGCTCTCACACCGCGCAGCTCGAGGTTCTCGAGGAAATTGCCGAGCGTGTAGTTCTGGTTGACCGCGATCACGCGATCCGTGCCGCCATTGGCCTCTTCGACGATCGTGTCGCGGGCATCGATCAGCTGGTAGGTATCATTGCCCGCCCCGCCGATCAGCCGGTCGGCTCCGGCACCGCCGTAAAGCGTGTCGTTGCCCAGCCCGCCGCTGATCGTGTCGTTGCCGTCATTGCCCCAAAGCGCATTGTTCGCGGCATTGCCGACAATGCGGTCCGAGCCCGAGCCTGCGACATATTCCTCGATCAGGGTGCCGTAGGCGATCGAGATGTTTCCGGTCAGGCCGTAAGCGCTCGAAACCGTGCCCTGCGCCAGGTTGATCACCTGGGCGCGGGTATCGCTGCGCAGGTCGAGCCGGTCAATGCCGCCGTCGTCCTGAATGGTAAAGCTGATCTCGTCGCGACGCGCGGGCGAGCGCAGCATGTTGGCGATATTGGCGTAAAGCCCGCCGGCATTGGTTTGCTCGCCATAGGTCGTATTGCCGGTGCGCATCTGGGCCGGACCGTAAAGATCACGGATCGCGAGAATATCCGCGATCATCGGCGTGAGGGCATAGGCACGCGAGGCGACCACCGCCGTATTGTCGGCCTGGTCGAAATACGACATCACCGTCGCTTGCCAGCTGTCGTTCACATAGGAGTTGTCGTAGTTGTAATCGGCGCTGCCGTTGTAGTTTCCGGCATGTCCCAGCCCCAAAGCATGGCCGATCTCGTGGACATAGGTCTGGAAGGAATAGCTGTCCAAAGTCGTGCCGTAGGCATTGAGCCAGCCGGTGCCGACATTGACATGCGACCGCAGGATCGAGCCGTTGCCCGCGATCGTCGAGGTGGAATGGGCCGAATTGACCTGATTGTCGTCAAAGGTGATGTGGACGGGCTGGCCGTTCGCGGGATTGGTGTTGAAGCGGATGCCGCTTACCTGCGTCCAGGCATTGAGCGCCGAAACCGCAAGCGCGCGCCCCGCCGCCGTCAAATCCGACAGATCCACGTTCAGCGTATCATTTGCCGGCAGATTGAACGAACGCCGCGCCGCACCATTGGCCTCCCAAAAATCATTGGTCAGCTGATGCGCGATCTGCGCGGGCGTATAGGTGCCGTTGCGGACCGAGATCTGGTATCCGCCAACGCCGCCGAGATAGCCCGCGCTGGTATAACCCTCGACCGCCAGATAATAGCGGCCCGCCGTTTGGGCGTGAAAGCCAAGCAACGGATCGAAACTGGCCCCGTTGTCGTCCATCGCCCCGACCCTGACTCCGGCCGAGTTATAGATCGAGATCGTCGGATCATTGAGCTGCGACCCGCCAACGCCGGTCACGCTGACCTGAATGCCCTGACCGGCGCGCAAATTGATCGCAACCCAGTCCTCGTCGCCCGAAACCCCCAAGGAGCCGTTGAACGTATCGCCGACACCCATCGCATAGCGCGTGGCGGTCGATGCAGCAGCATCCCCGGCACTTTCGCGCATGGCCGCATGGCTGCGGCCGACGATATCGTCGAAAAGGGGAGGAACGGCTTTTGACATGACCCGGTTTTCCTTCGGAACGGCCTATCGCCAACAGCGCGACGGGCATCAATTTACACAAACGGCTTCACAGAAAGTTCACTGCAATCTTTGCGGCAACAGACCAATAAGATCAATGAACACCTAACGTCTCCGTGATCGAACCCGTTGCAGCGATACCTCAGCCTGCCCCGCGCAGCCCTCCAGCCATCAACTGTAGCCCGGGGAAAAATTGTTACAATATGAATGGAATACCGTGATTTATTCCGCCGCAAACGCCGGTTCGCGCGTCATGTTTAGCATTCGGTAAAGACTTCACGCCTAGATTGAGGATTACCGTCGCTTCAAACAGGACCTGTCAGGACCAGCCATGAAACTTTCCATCTCGTCCCAAGAGGATAGACAGATCGTCACCATCGAAGAGGCGCGGCTCGATGCGGCGATCGCGACGGCCTTCAAGGACCGGATGCGCGAAATCCTCCCCCAAGCGGGTGCAGGGATCATTCTCGACCTGTCGCAAGTGAATTTCATGGATAGTTCAGGCTTGGGCGCGGTGATCGCCGTGCTCAAGGCCATGCCCGAGGGGCGCGAACTGCAGCTTGCGGGGCTGACCCCGAATGTCGAACGCGTCTTTCGCCTCACCCATATGAACAGCGTCTTCAAGATCATCGGCCAAGCCGGAAACGGCACCGACGGCCGGCTGATCGACGGAAGGTCGAGCGTCGGTGCCCCAGACGCGGCCTCCCCCCCCGAGAACCGTCCGGGTTAAAGCGATGGGATCGAGCCGCGACAGAAGCCCGCCCCCTTTCGCAGTTCGCCGGCAGCCGATGTATCACCGCGTCTTTCGCGCGGACAACATCGCGGTGCGCGCCGCATTGCTCGCGCTCAGGGTCAGGTTCAACAATCAGGTCGATGACGAAAGCATCGGTCGGCTCGAGCTTGCTCTGGCCGAGGTGCTCAACAATATCTGTGAACATGGCGGTGACGCGCTCTCGCTTTCGGCCGGAGATAGTGACCCCGAGGCGGCCCATGATCCGCAGACACGAACAGGCGCAGGCACCACGCGGCCCGCTCAAGCCAAGGACCAGCCCGTCGCGCGCGAAAGCCGAAGTTTCGTCCGGAAGATGCCGCCGGAAAAGGACCACGCGCCCACGATCCATCTTTGCGTCATCCGGCAAAACAACGGCCTTGCCTGCGCGATCACCGATGACGGCATCGCCTTGCCCGAATGGTGCCTTCTGCCCTTCGGGGATCCGACGTTTTCCACCTTCCGCTCGCGGGAGAGCGACGTCGACACCCTGCCCGAGGGCGGCTTCGGTTGGTATCTGATTCAGGATCTGACCCGTGCCATGTGCTATTATCGCGAGGATCAGCGCAATTTCCTCGCCTTCACCGTTCCCTATTCGGCAGGTTCGGAAGGCGAAAGAAGTTCAGAGCCGGATAGCACGCCCTGTGCACCTTGCCGGCCGCCAGAAAAGGACGCGGCCGCATATGACTAGGGCAGAGGCCGTCGCCCTTGCGGCAGATCGCCACCGCCGCGCGGCCGTTTGCGCGGTCAGTTCAGGCTGAAGGGCAGCGGGTAACGGCCATCAACGAATTCGCCGAACATTTCCGCCACTTCGGGATGCTCCAGCGGTTCGCCCGAAACATCGGGGACCAGATTCTGCTCCGAGACATAGGCAACGTAATAGGTCGCCTCGGTCTCGGCATAGAGATGGTAGAAAGGCTGGTTGCGCGCGGGCCGGGAATCTTCGGGAATGGATTCGTACCATTCCTCGGTATTGGCGAATTCCGGATCGACGTCGAACACCACACCACGGAACGGATGCTCGCGATGCCGGACCACCTGGCCCAAATTGTATTTCGCGACTTTCGACGATTCTTGCATCATTCTCTTTCCCGATGCGGCTCCAAATACCGCCGCATCAGCCTTATGTCCACTCTCTTGCAGGTTTGGCACAACCGGCGACACCTTCGTATGAGACATGGGCTCCCCTCCCTTACTGCCCTTCCGGCAGCGCGACATCTTCGCCCGGCAAGGCCAGCGGCACCGTCGATATCGCCATTTTCGCCGATCCGCCCGACAGCTCGTCGGCATGGGACAGATAGATCAGCACCTGATTTTCCTCGTCATAGATCCGTTTGACCCGCAAGGATTTGAAAATCAGCGAGCGGCCTTCGGAAAAGACATCCTCCCCCGCAGGGCCGCGGGCGATATCGCCCACCACAACCGCGCCGGTCTGGCTGCATTCGATCGCGGAGTTCGACGGATCCTCGAACCAGTTCCCCTGAAAAACGCGGTCCATCATCGAGCGCGAGAAATAGGCGAGATGGCAGGTCACGCCCGACACTTTGGGATCGGCGAAAGCCTCGACCAGAATGTCGTTTCCGGTCCAGTCGACCCCAACCTTGCCGACGACCTCCGCACGCGCCCCGCCTGCAAGGCCCAAAAGCGCCGCCGCCAAAACCACAGCCCTCATGCCTGCACCCGCATTGCGGGCAGAAGCGGCGCGAAACCGTCCTCGCCCAGAAGACTCACGCCCTTGTCGTCCAACGCGACCGCGCTCAGCTTGCCGCCGAAAACCGCGCCGGTATCGATGGCAAGGCGGTTGCCGAGATGCTGGACCTCTTTGACCGGCGTATGGCCATGAACGACCAGCCGGCCGTGATCCTCCACGTTATCGAGAAAGCCCTGCCGGATCCACAACAGATCCTGCTCGCGCTGATCCTCGATCGCAATGCCCGGACGGATGCCGGCATGAACGAAAAGCGCGCCCGGCTCCTCGTGATAAAGCGGCAGGTGATCGAGCCATTGCGCATGGTCGGCGGGCACGGCTTTCAGCGCCTGCTCGTGCAGCGCGGCGCGCTCCTGCCCCGCACTGACGCCATAGCTTGCCAAAGTGGCCGCCGCGCCCAAGCCCTCGTGATCGACCCAATGCGCCCCCGAGCTCAGCCCCGGATCGATCCAGTCGGGCTCGTAAAGAAAGTTCGGCAGGAAACGGTCGTGATTGCCTTTGAGGACGATCCAGTCGCGCCCCTTCGCCAGACCTTCGCGCAGATAATCGACGACTGCGCGGGAATCGGGGCCGCGATCCAGCAGGTCGCCGACGTGGATGATGCGCGCATCCGCCCCGCCAAAGCGCGCGATTTGCTCGTGCAACGCCTTCAGCTTGTCGATCTCGCCGTGAATATCGCCGATCGCAAAGACCCGCATGGCCACCCTTCCATAATGAAGCCCCCCGCCAACGTCCGGGCGAGGGGCTGGTTCCGACAGCGATGCGAAAAGGCTCAGACCTCGAAGCGCATCGGCTTGACCTGCAAGAATTTGCCGGTCTTTTGCAAAGTGGCAAGCACTTCCGCACGGATCGGTTCATCAAGATAGAGAATCGCGATCGCGTCATCGCCCTGCTTGGTGCGGCCAAGGGTGAAGTTGGCGATGTTCACGCCCAGATCGCCCAGAACCGTCCCCAAAGCGCCGATCACGCCCGGTACGTCCTTGTTGCGGGTATAAAGCATGTTCTCGCCGATCTCGGCATCGACGTTGATCCCGCGGATCTGGATGAACCGCGGCTTGCCGTCCGAGAAGACCGTGCCCGCAACCGAACGCTCGCGCTTTTCGGTGACGACGGTCACCTTGATATAGCCGTCGAAAATGCCCTGCTTGTCCTGATGCGTGGTCGCCAGCTGCACGCCACGCTCTTTGGCGACGATCGGGGCCGAGACCATGTTCACGTCGGGATTGACGACTTTCATCATCCCCGCAATCACCGCCGCATTCAGCGCATTGAGGTTCATCTCGGACACGACACCGTCATACAGGATATTCACCGCCGTGATCGCCTCGTCCGTCATCTGGCCGACAAAGCTGCCGAGATAGCCCGCAAGCTTGATCCACGGCCCCATGATCGCGGCCTCTTCGGCAGTGACCGAAGGCATGTTCAGCGCGTTCTGCACCGCACCGGTCAGCAGGTAATCGGCCATCTGCTCGGCCACCTGAAGCGCCACATTCTCCTGCGCCTCATTGGTCGAGGCACCCAGATGCGGGGTCACGACGACGTTGGGCAGACCAAACAGCGGGCTTTCCGTCGCGGGTTCGGTCGCGAAAACGTCAAGCGCGGCACCGGCGACATGGCCCGACTTCAGCAGCTCGGCCAATGCCTCCTCGTCGATCAGACCGCCGCGCGCTGCGTTGATGATGCGCACACCCTTCTTGGTCTTCGCGAGGTTTTCGCGCGACAGGATATTGCGGGTCTTTTCGGTCAGCGGCACATGCAGCGTGATGAAATCGGCCTTGGCGAGCATCTCGTCCAGCTCGACCTTCTTCACGCCCAGTTCGAGCGCACGCTCTTCCGAGAGGAAGGGGTCATAGGCCAGAACCTTCATGCGCAAACCAAGCGCGCGGTCGATCACGATCGAACCGATATTGCCCGCACCGATGATGCCCAAGGTCTTGTTGAAGACCTCGACACCCATGAAGCGGCTCTTCTCCCATTTGCCCTGATGGGTCGAGGCGCTCGCCTCGGGCAGCTGGCGCGCCACCGCAAACATCAGCGCGATCGCATGTTCGGCCGTGGTGACCGAGTTGCCGAACGGCGTGTTCATCACGATCACGCCCTTTTTCGAGGCCGCCGGAATATCGACGTTATCAACCCCGATACCGGCGCGGCCGATCACCTTGAGATTGGTCGCGCTTTCCAGCAGCTTCTCGGTCACTTTGGTGGCCGAGCGGATGGCCAGACCGTCGTAATTGCCGATGATTTCGGCCAGTTTTTCTTTGTCCTTGCCGACATCGGGCAGATAATCCACCTCGACGCCGCGATCACGGAAGATCTGGACGGCGGTTTCCGAAAGCTTGTCCGAAACGAGAACCTTGGGCATCTCTCTATCCTTTGGGTAAGCAGATCCGAGCGGGGGAATCGTTCCCCCGTGCTGCAATTTCTTCATCAGGTAACTACCCCGGGGGTCCGGGGGCTGGCCCCCGGCCTCACGCGGGCCGATCTGTCAGCCTTGGGCCGCGATCTCAGCCTCGAAGGCATATTCGATCCAGGGCATCAAAGCCGCGACATCGGAAGTCTCGATCGTCGCGCCGCACCAGATCCGCAGACCGGCAGGCGCATCGCGGTAAGCACCGGCGTCAAGAGCCACGCCCTCTTTCTCCAGCCGTTTCGCGACGGCTTTGGCGAAAGCCGCTCCGTCCTTGATGCGCGCATCGGTAAAGCGCAGGCAGACCGAGGTATTCGAGGCCGTCGCCGGATCGACCGCCAGATCGGCGATCCAGTCGCGGGTCGCGATGAAGTCGCGGATGGCTTTGGCATTGGCATCCGAACGCGCGATCAGCGCGTCTTTGCCGCCCAGAGCCTGCGCCCATTTCAGCGCGACCAGATAATCCTCGACACACAGCATCGACGGCGTGTTGATCGTCTCGCCCTTGAAGATGCCCTCGATCAGCTTGCCGCCTTTGGTCATGCGGAAGATCTTGGGCATCGGCCATGCCGGCACATAGCTTTCCAGACGCTCGACCGCGCGCGGGCTCAGGATCAGGACGCCATGCGCACCCTCTCCGCCCAGCACTTTCTGCCAGCTGAACGTCACCACATCGAGCTTGTCGAAGGGCAGATCCATCGCGAAAGCGGCCGAGGTCGCGTCGCAGATGGTCAGACCGGCGCGATCCGCGGGGATCTTGTCGCCATTGGGGACACGCACGCCCGAAGTCGTCCCGTTCCAGGTGAAAACGACATCCTTGTCGAAATCGACATCCTCGAAATCGACGATATGGCCGTAATCGGCTTTGCGGGTGGTGGCGTCCAGTTTCAGCTGTTTCACCACATCGGTGACCCAGCCTTCGCCGAAGCTCTCCCATGCCAGCATCTCGACGGGACGTGCGCCCAGAAGCGACCAGAGCGCCATTTCCACAGCGCCGGTATCGGAAGCGGGGACGATGCCGATGCGGTAATCCGCAGGCACGTTCAGAATTTCACGGGTAAGATCAATGGCCTCGGCCAATTTTGCTTTCCCGACGGTCGAGCGATGCGAGCGGCCCAAAGGCGCATCGGAAAGCATCGTCAAATCAAAACCGGGGATTTTGGCGCAAGGGCCCGAGGAAAAACGCGGATTGGCCGGCCGCGTAGCCGGAGTCTGTGCAGTCATGATACTACCCTTCCAGGTAAAAGCCTCACGTTGGGGTGAGGTGTCCCACTGACTGGGTTAAACCTCCGCCCCACGTCGCGCAAGAAAAAAATTCACCGTATTTGCACATGCGGCATTTTCGGCTCCCGCGCGGCATTTTGCTGGCAAGGCCGCCCCCTTTCGATTAGGCCAAGCGCAAATTCTGGCCGTACCGGAGGCGCCATGTTCACCGTCAGCATCCTTGCCGCACCCAGCCGCGCCGACCTGCGCCAGGCCCGTATCGACGCGCTCAGAAGCCGCTGGAACGCAGGCGGGACGCGTTGGCTCGACACTGGAATCGCTGCGGAATTCGCGGTGCAATCCGCGCCTGCCGATTTCTGGGAGGCCTGGGCACAGCTTCAGGCCGAAGGCTTCGATCTCGCGATCCAGACCAGCGAAGGGCGCGCCAAATCCGTCCTGATCGCCGATATGGATTCGACCATGATCAATCAGGAATGCATCGACGAGCTGGCTGATTTCGCCGGTGTCGGTGCGCGTGTCGCGGCGATCACGGCGCGCGCGATGAATGGCGAGCTGAACTTCGACGAGGCCCTGAACGAACGCGTCGGCCTCCTCGCGGGGCTGAGCGAATCAGTCGTGGACGAGGTTCTGGCCTCGCGCATCACCCTTGCTGCCGGCGGTCCGGCCCTGCTGGCCACCATGCGCGCCAAGGGCGCCTATTCCGCGCTGGTCTCGGGCGGGTTCACGGTTTTCACCGGCCCGATCGCCGCGAAACTGGGTTTCGACGAGAACCGCGCCAATGTCCTTTACGCCAAAGACGGCATCCTGACCGGCGAGGTCGCCCGTCCGATCCTCGGCAGCGCCGCCAAGGTCGAGGCCCTGCGCGAGATCACCGACCGCCTCGGCCTCGGGGTCGAACAGGCGATTGCGGTCGGCGACGGCGCGAATGATCTGGCCATGATCCAGCTTGCGGGAGCGGGTGTCGCTCTCCATGCCAAGCCCTCGGTCGCGGCCCAGGCCAAGCTGCGCGTCAACCACGGCGATCTGACCGCGCTGTTGTATTTGCAGGGCTACCACCGCGAAGAGTTCGCATCCTAACGAATTCGCGGCATGACAGCGGGCCATGTGATGCGCTAATGCGTCAATTGCGTGACGATTGCAGCCAAAACGGTTGTCGGACTTGCGACCATCACCCATCGGTAACAAAAGTAATTCATCATGACCCCTCGCCTCAAAGCCCTCTCCGTCCATCTTCTGACCGCCACCGGCGCGGTTTTGTCGATGCTCGCCATGCTGGCCGCGGTGCAGGGCGAATGGTCGAAGATGTTTCTCTGGCTTCTGGTCGCGCTGATCGTTGACGGAGTAGACGGGCCGCTCGCACGCCATTTCGACGTCAAGAAGAACTGGCCGACCTATGACGGCGTGATCATGGACATGATCGTCGACTACCTGACCTATGTCTTCATCCCCGCCTATGCGCTCTTCATGTCGGGGCTGCTGCCGGGATGGACGGGTTGGCTGGCGATCATCGCCATCGTCTATGGCAGCGTGCTGTACTTTGCCGATACGCGCATGAAAACGCGCGACTATTCCTTTGCGGGCTTTCCGGCCTGCTGGAACATGCTGGTGCTCGTGCTGTTCGCGCTGAAGCCGGTGTGGTGGGTCAGCCTGCTGCTGGTGATCGTGCTGACGGTGACGATGTTCACCAATGTGAAATTCATCCACCCCGTGCGCACCACGCGCTGGCGGCTGGTCTCGCTGCCGATGACGGCAGGCTGGGTCTTTTTCGCGGGCTGGGCGGTAGCGGTCGATTTCCACCCGGAAAGCTGGGCGCATTGGGGTCTCGTGATCACCTCGCTTTGGCTGATGTGCGCCGGTTTTGTCCAGCAGCTGACCGAACCGCGCACTTGATCCGCAGGCCCCGAGCCCGCAAAGATGCGGGCAAAGATTGCGAGGGGGCCTCATGTTCGCCAGATCAACGCTTGCCGCCGCCATTCTGGCGGTTTCCACCGGCGCGGCCTTTGCCGCCCCGACCCAGATCACCCTCGGCATGGTGCTCGAACCGCCGAACCTCAACCCGACCGAAGGTGCTGCCGCAGCCGTTGACGAAGTCGTCTATGCCAATCTTTTCGAGGGGCTGACACGGATCGCGCCGGACGGCTCGGTCCAGCCCGGGCTCGCGGCAAGCTGGGATGTCACCGAGGGCGGCAAGGTCTATACCTTCCATCTGCGCGACGGCGTCACCTTTCACGACGGCGCGGCTTTTGATGCGCAGGACGTGATTTTCTCGCTCGATCGCGCCCGCGCCCCGGACAGCACCAATGCCCAGAAAGAGCTGTTCACCGGCATCCAATCCGTCGAGGCGCTGGACCCGCTGACCGTCCGCGTCACGCTGAAAGGACCGGACGGCGGCTTTCCGTTCAAGATGGCCTGGGGCGATGCCGTCATGGTCGACGAGGCCAGCATCGCGGGCATCGCCACCAAACCCGTCGGCACCGGCCCCTACCGTTTCGGCGAATGGCGTCAGGGCGATCTGATCCGCCTGCAGGCCTATGACGGCTATTGGGGCGAGAAGCCCGCGATCACCGATGCGACCTTCCGCTTCATATCGGATCCGACGGCGGCTTTCGCGGCGATCATGGCCGAAGATGTCGATGCCTTCCCGAACTATCCCGCCGTCGAGACCCTGCCCCAGCTTGAAGCCGATCCGCGCTTCAAGGTCATCGTCGGCACCACCGAGGGCGAGACGATCCTTGCGATGAACAACACCCGTGCGCCGCTGGACGATCTGCGGGTGCGGCAGGCGATCACCCATGCGGTGAACCGTCAAGACATCATCGACGGCGCGATGTTCGGCTACGGCACGCCGATCGGCACCCATTTCGCGCCCCATAACCCCGATTACATCGATCTGACCGCGCAATCGGCCTATGACCCCGAACAGGCCAAGACGCTGCTGGCCGAGGCGGGTGTCTCGGGCCTCAAGCTGCGCCTCGCGCTGCCCCCCCCGCCCTATGCGCGGCGCGGCGGAGAGATCATCGCGGCCGAGCTGGCCGCCGTCGGCATCGCGACCGAGATCACCAATATGGAATGGGCGCAATGGCTGGAAACCGTCCATAACGGCGGCGATTTCGACCTGACCGTCATCAGCCATGTCGAGCCGCTCGACATCGGCATCTATGGCCGTGACGGCTATTACTTCCACTATGCCAAGCCGGAATTCAAAGCACTGATGGCCAAGCTGCAGGAGACCGTGGAGCCCGAGGCGCGCTCGGCGCTGCTCAAGGACGCGCAAAAGATGATCGCGGATGATGCGGTCAACGTCTATCTGTTCCAGCTGCCGAAAATCGGCGTCGCCAATGCCAGGATCGAGGGGCTTTGGGCCAATGCGCCCATGCCCGCCAATGATCTGGGCGCGGTGCGCTGGAGCGAATAGAAGCCGCGCGGATAAGAAAAGCGGGGGGCTTTGCGCCCCCCGCACCCCCCGCAAGGTATTTGTGTCAAAGCGAAGGCTGCCGGCCTTTGGCGCCGCCTCAGTTCTTGAGCACGAGGCAGCGGCCGCCGAGGCTGCGCAAGCGGGTGCAAAAGGCATTCGCCTCGCCCTTGTTGCTATAGCCGAGCTGCGCCGTATAGACGCGGCGCTGCGAGCCGTTCAGGCGGCGCTGGACATAGCTCACCCGTTTGCCGCCGAGGATCGGACGCAATTGCCGGTTCAACCGCTGGATCTGCTGGTTGACCCCAGATTTGCTCGGATGCGAGGCGAGGATGACGCCATAGGGCCAAGCGCGCTGGGGCGTCTCGAATTCGTGGAGCTTGCGGTTGCCCGCCAAGGTGACACAGGCATCGTAGAAGGCTGCGGTCTTGTCGAGCCGGATGTCGACCTTCGAGGGCTCGGGCGGCTCGTCGCGCCAGATCCATGCGTTGTAGCCGGTGATCGCCTCGACATAATCCTGCGTCTCCCAAGGGAGCGAGCCGCCGGTGGTTTTGAAGCGCGAGGCGCGGCCCTCGCCGCCGTTATAGGCGACAGCGGCAAGGCCGATATTGCCGAAACCATCGGTCAGCTTGCGCAGATAACCTGCCGAGGCATCGATTGCCTTGGCGGGGTTGAAGGGATCGTCGAGGCCGACGAGATCCGCCGTGCCCGGCATGAATTGCGCGATCCCCTGCGCGCCGACGGGGCTGACCGCGCTCGGCTCAAACAGGCTTTCCTTCCACAGCAGGCGCGCGAGGAAGTGGGGGTTGATGCCGTGATGGCTCGAGGCATCCTCGATCGTGCGGCAGACATCGGGGATATAATTGGTCAACGTTATGCAATAGCGCCCGTCGGCGGTGCAGCGGCGCTCCTTGCTGTCCTTGCGCGTGGCGGGATCGGCTTTGGCCGGCACTGCGCGCGGAGCGGGGATGCCGTAAAGCGCATCGATCGCCTCGTAGCCCGCGGCAGGCAAGGCGGTCAGGCCGATCAGGGCGGCAAGGATGAAACGACGCAGCGACACGGACAAAGGGACCTCATGACAAATGCGGCGCGGCGGGCCGGGGCCCCTGCCCGTCGCCGCGGCATTCACGCGACATCATGCTGAAAAGCAAGACGCGCGCCCAGAGCATTTCGGGCGCGCGCCGGATTTCGTTTGAAGCGCGCGATCAGTTGCGCACTGCGGCCTCTTGGACGACGGCAGCGGCTTGCGCCTCGGCCTCGGGGATCAGGTAGCCGTCCGGCGTCGCAATCTGGCGGCCTTCAAGCGCGATGCTTTCGGCCTGGCTGCGGACCTTGACGTTGGTGCCCATCGGGGTCTCGTCGAAGAGATCCATGATGTCCTGGTTGAAGAGGCGGATACAGCCGGCCGAGGTGGCCTTGCCGATCGAGCTCGGGTCCATCGTGCCGTGGATGCGGTACATCGTGTCGCGGCCACCCTGATAGAGGTAGAGCGCACGCGAGCCGAGCGGGTTCGAGGCGCCGCCGGGCAGACCGTTGCGCAGGTGGCCGTAAAGCTCGGGCTCGGTGCGGACCATATTGGCGGTCGGCGTCCACGAGGGCCAAGCGGCCTTGCGGCGGATCGTGGCATTGCCTTTGAAGCCGGTACCGGCGCGGCCGACCGCAATCCCGAAGCGCATCGCCTCGCCATTTTCCATGACGTGGTAGAGCAGGCGGGCATAGGGGTCGACGACAATGGTGCCGGGTGCTTCGGGGCCGTTATAGGCCACGCGCTGACGCGAGTTGCGCTCGTTGAGATAAGCGGGACGCACAGCGGGAATATCGATAGCTTGACCGTTCGGACCGGCGTCGACACGCGCTTGGTAGATATTGGGCGTCGTGGAGGCGGGCGTCAGTTGCTGTTGGGGCTGCGGAGCACAAGCCGCCAGGCCAAGGGCCAGAATCAGCGTCAGCGGGGCGATTCTCATCATGTTCTTCCTTCGTAACGCGGCCGCCCCTGAATCGAGGCCGCCGTGACAGCAGAAACGCAGGTTCCCGAATCCGGCCATGGGGCAGACCAAGACCGCGATTCGCATCCAGCATTTAAAGCCTGCCGGACAGGGAAGCCGCAAGGGCCGCCCCGATCTTGCGCGGTTTTCAGGTCACGACTGTTGCCATTTGGTTCGTTTTGCCTATCACGCCTGCGTGAGTTGCGGCAGGATGCGGCAAAACGCGCCGGCAGCCCGTAGGCACCGGCGCATCGTCATTGCCGCAGGGCGCTCAGGCCTGAACCGGCGCACCATGGCCCGCCAGGCGCGGCGCCATCTTCTGCGTGTAGCGGATATAGCCCAGATCCTCGTGCTCGATCTCGGGACGACGGCCCGACATCAGATCGGCCAGAACCCGACCCGAGCCCGCCGCCATGGTCCAGCCCAAAGTGCCGTGGCCACAGTTGAGGAAAAGGTTCGCAAGCGGAGTCGCGCCAATGATCGGGGTTCCGTCCGGCGTCATCGGGCGCAACCCGCTCCAGAACTGGGCCTTGTCGGTATTGCCCGCCCCGCCGAAGAGGTCATTGACCGACAGCGCCAAAGTCGCGCGGCGGCGCGCGTTCAGCGACGTGTCGAAACCGGCGATCTCGGCCAGCCCGCCGACGCGGATCCGGTCGCCCAAACGGGTGATCGCGACTTTATAGGTCTCGTCCATCACGGTCGAAACCGGCGCGATATCGGCGTTTTCGATCGGGATCGTCAGCGAATAGCCCTTGAGCGGATAGATCGGCAGCTTGATCCCGAGATGGCGCACGAGGAAGGGCGAATAGCTGCCCATCGCCAAAACATAGCGGTCCGCCGTGATGCGGCCTGCCGAGGTCTTGACCCCCGACACCCGACCGCCTTCGGCCTCGATCGCATCGATGCTGACGCCCCATTTGAAGGTCACGCCCGCTGCTTGGGCCATCGCGGCCAGCGCATTGGTGAATTTGAAGCAATCGCCGGTCTCGTCGCCCGGAAGGCGCAAACCGCCGGCGATCAGTTCTTGCGATTGGGCCAGCCCCGGTTCGGCGCGCACGCAGCCCGCACGGTCGAGAACCTCGAAGGGCACGCCGTCGGCCTGCAGAACCTCGATATCCTTCGCCACGGCAGCAATCTGCTTTTCGCTGCGGAAGACCTGCAACGTGCCCTGCATGCGCTCGTCATAGCGGATGCCGGTTTCGGCGCGCAAATCCTTGAGGCAGTCGCGGCTGTATTCGGCGACCCGCACCATGCGGCTCTTGTTCACCGCATAGGCGGTCGAGGTGCAGTTCTTGAGCATCTGGAGCATCCAGCTTGCCCGCTGCATGTCGAAACGCGGCTGCAAGACCAACGGCGCATGGCGCTGGAACATCCATTTGATCGCCTTGAGCGGGATCCCCGGCGCGGCCCAGGGCGAGGAATAGCCCGGCGAGACCTCGCCCGCATTGGCAAAGCTGGTTTCCAGAGCGGGGCCGGTCTGGCGGTCGATGACCGTCACCTCGTGGCCGGCCTGAGCCAGATACCATGCCGAGGTCACGCCGATAACGCCTGCGCCCAGAACCACAACTTTCATGACGGGAAACCCCTAAATGTCGAAACTTTCACAGGAGGATAAGCGTCTTGGCGAAAATTACTTCCCGTTCTTCATCACAAAAATACCCATAAACGCATTAATCATCGCCATGAAAGCCGTATGACCGAAGATAATTCGATGAATATGACAAACACCGCAACATTGACCCACATTTGCCTTGCGTTGCGGTCATATCGCCCAGCCGATTCCCGCGCCTCTCCGCTCCCCATCTCCCGCCTAGGGCCGCGATCATGCGCCGAAACCCGCTCCGACCGATCCAAGCGGCGCGCGCGGGGTTTCCGACGGATTGCCGCCACCGCAGGGAGTGCTAGACTTGTGCCAAGAAGCCAAGCGGATCCAGAGAGTTGCCGGACAAGAAGTCTCCCCTCGCCCCGTTTCGTCACAAAGACTTCAGAACGCTGTGGTCCGCGACGCTCGTCTCCAATTTCGGAGGTCTGGTGCAGGCGGTCGGTGCGGCATGGATGATGACGCAGCTCACCGATTCCCCGACGCTGATCGCCTTGGTGCAAGCCTCGAACACGCTGCCGATCATGCTCTTCGCGCTGGCCTCGGGTGCTCTGGCCGATCTTTTCGACCGCCGCACCTTGCTGATCTCGGCGCAGGTCTTCATGGCGGCGGTCTCGCTGGTCCTTGCCGTGGTGACATGGCAGGGGATGATGACGCCCTGGCTTTTGCTGTGCTTCACCTTCCTGATCGGCATGGGACAGGCGCTTTACAACCCGCCATGGCAGGCCAGCATGGGCGACCTTGTCCCGCGCGAGGATCTGCCCAGCGCGGTCACGCTGAATTCGGTCGGCTTCAACCTGATGCGCAGCGTCGGGCCGGCGGCGGGCGGGATCATCACCGCCGCTTGGGGCGCGGCCGCGGCCTTTACCGTCAATGCGCTCAGCTATGTACCGCTTTTGGGCGCGCTTTATCTCTGGCGCCCCGACATTCCCAAACGCACCACCGCGCGCGAGCCCTTCGGCTCGGCCATTCAGGCCGGCCTGCGCTATGTCGCGCTGTCGCCCAATCTGGTGCGGGTGATGATCCGCGCGGGGCTGTTCGGCTTTTCGGCGGTCTCGATTCTGGCGCTTCTGCCGCTGGTTGCGAAATCCCATCCCGACGGCGGCTCGCTGCTGTTCGGCCTGCTGCTGGGCTGTTACGGGCTGGGCGCGATCTTCGGCGCGATGGTGAACCCCTATATCCGCGAGCGCCTTGCGAACGAGATCATCGTGCGCATTTCCTTCGCCGCTTTCGCGCTGGCGGCGTTGGTGCTGGCCTTCACCGATTCCGTCTGGCTCCATGCGCTGGCAATCTTTCCGGCCGGCGCGGGCTGGGTGCTCGCGCTGTCGCTTTTCAACGTCTCGGTCCAGCTCTCGACCCCGCGCTGGGTGGTGGCGCGGGCCTTGGCGCTTTACCAGACGGCGACTTTCGGCGGCATGGCGGCAGGGTCATGGGTCTGGGGTTCGATCGCGAGCTCCTACGGCATCGACGCGGCGCTGGCCTGCGCGGCGGTTCCGCTACTGCTGGGCGCGGCGCTTGGCCATTGGCTGAGCGTGCCCGAATTCGGCTCGCTCAACCTCGATCCGATCAACTCCTTCCGCGAGCCGCAACTGCGTGTCGATCTGCGCGGGCGCTCCGGCCCGATCATGATCATGATCGATTACGAGATCGACCAGAACGACGTGCCGCAATTTCTTGACCTGATGGCCCAGCGCCGCACCATCCGCCGGCGCGACGGTGCACGCGGCTGGGCATTGCTGCGCGATCTGGAGAACCCCAACCACTGGTCGGAAAGCTACCATATCGCGACTTGGGACGATTACGTCCGCCACAACATGCGCCGCACCAAATCCGATGCGAAGGTCACCGAGCAGCTTGCCGCGCTCCATCGCGGCGAGGGCGGCCCGCCGGTCCACCGCATGATCGAGCGTCACAGCGTTGGTCCCGAAGACGACCTGCCCCTCATCGGCAAGTTGGAGGTTCCCTGACAAAGCCTGTTGCAGCCCTGCCCTTGCGCATGGCATTCGGCGCATGAAATCAACCGCGCCCTTTACGGGATCACGCCAGCTTCCTAGCGTTCCGAGATGATGGGATATGTACTTCGCCGCCTGATCTCGCTTGGTCTCAGCCTTGCTGTGGCCTCGGTGCTGATCTTTTCGGTGATCGCGATGATCCCCGGCGATCCGGCCAGTTTCATGCTGGGAACCGGCGCGCAGCCCGATACTTTGGCGGCTCTGCGCGAGCAATTGGGGCTGAACCTGCCCTTCGCGCAACGCTATCTCTCGTGGATCGGCGGAATTCTTCGGGGCGATTTCGGGCAGAGTTTCACCTACAAGACCCCGATTGCCGGCATGATCGCGACGCGGATGCAGGTCTCTTTGCCGTTGGCGGTGCTGGCGCTGGTGCTGTCGACGCTGCTGGCCTTTCCCATCGGCATGATCGCGGCGCGCTGGCGCGGGCGCGGAACCGACCGCGCCGTCATGGGCGTGACCCAGATCGGGATCGCGCTGCCGAATTTCTGGTTCGCGATGCTGCTGGTGCTGGTCTTCGCGGTGAAGCTCAGACTTTTGCCCGCAGGCGGCTTTCCGGGCTGGAGCGATCCTCTGGCCGCGCTGAAGGCCCTGACCCTGCCCGCCATCGCGCTGGCGCTCCCGCAGGCCGCGATCCTTGCGCGCGTGCTGCGCTCTAGCCTGATCGAGACGCTGGATCAGGACTATATCCGCACCGCCCGCGCCAAGGGGCTCTCGCGCGGCCAGACCCTGCGCCGCCACGCCCTGCGCAATGCCCTGATCCCCGTCCTGACCATTCTGGGCATGCAGTTCTCCTTCCTGCTGGCGGGCGCGATCATCATCGAGAACGTCTTTCACCTGCCGGGTCTGGGCCGGCTGATCTTTCAGGCCATCACCCAGCGCGACCTGATCGTGGTGCAATCCTCGGTCCTTGTCATGGTCGCGGCCGTGATCATCGTGACCTTCATCGTCGATCTCGGCTATGCGCTGGTCGACCCGAGGCTGCGCCGATGAGCAGGACGACGCGGGCAACCCTGATCCTTGGCGGCGCATTGGCCGGTGTCGCGATCCTCGCGGCTCTCCTGTCGCTGATCTGGACGCCCTATCCGGTGACGCAGCTCGCGATTGCCGACAAGCTCAAACCGCCCTCGGCGAGCCATTGGCTCGGGACCGACCATTTCGGCCGCGACATCTTGTCGATGGTGATGGTGGGGGCGCGGGTCTCGATCGCCGTGGCGCTGGTCGCGGTGGGGATCGGCATTTTGGCCGGAGTGCCTTTGGGGCTGATCGCGGCTGCGCGGCGCGGGTCATGGCTCGACGACCTGATCATGCGCGGCAACGATCTGGTCTTCGCCTTCCCGAGCCTCGTGATCGCGATCCTCATCACCTCGGTCTTCGGGCCGTCGGCCACCAATGCGATCATCGCGATCGGGATCTTCAACATCCCGGTTTTCGCCCGCATCACCCGCGCCGCGGCCATGCCGCTCTGGACGCTCGATTATATCCGCGCGGCCGAAGTCGCGGGCAAGGGCCCCGCCCGCATCAGCCTCGAGCACATCCTTCCCAATGTCGCAAATCTCCTGATCGTTCAGGGTACGATCCAGTTCAGCCTCGGCATCCTCGCCGAGGCGGGTCTGTCCTATGTCGGGCTCGGCGCGCAGCCGCCTACGCCAAGCTGGGGGCGCATGCTGGCCGAAAGCCAGACCATGGTGACACTCGCGCCCCATGTCGCGATCATTCCGGGCCTGTGCATCGTGGTCACGGTGCTCGGGCTCAACCTGCTGGGCGACGGGTTGCGCGATGCACTGGACCCCAGATTGCGCGAGCGCCCATGATCGAGATCCGCAACCTCTCGGTCGGCATCGGCACGACCCCGATCCTCGATGACATCTCGCTCAGCCTCAAGGCGGGCGAGATCACCGGACTGGTGGGCGAGAGCGGCTCGGGGAAGTCAATGGCGGCGCTGGCGGTGATCGGGCTTTTGCCGCGCCGTGCAGAGGCGACAGGCACGGTAGAATTCGCCGGCCGCAACCTCTTGACCCTGCCCGAGCGCGATCTTTGCGCCATCCGCGGCAAATCGATCAGCATGATCTTTCAGGAGCCGATGACCGCGCTCAATCCGCTGATGACCATCGGCGATCAGGTGGCCGAGGTCTTGCGCATCCACGAGAACCTGCCCCGCGCCGAGGCCTTGACGCGCGCGCGCGAACGTCTCGACCGCGTGGGCCTTGCCGAGCCGCGCTTTCCGCTGACGCTTTACCCGCACGAGCTCTCCGGCGGCCAGCGCCAGCGTGTGGCGATCGCGCTGGCCATTGCCACGCGCCCCGCCCTGCTGATCGCCGACGAGCCGACGACCGCGCTCGACGTGACCACGCAAGCCCAGATCCTGACGCTGCTGCAGGGGCTGGTGCGCGACGAGGGCATGTCGCTTTTGCTCATCACCCATGATCTCGCGGTGGTGGCGGGGATTGCCGATCAGGTCGCGGTGATGAAATCGGGCAGGATCGTCGATCTCGCGCCGACCGAGCGGCTCTTTCGCGACCGGCCCCACGCCTATACCCGCCAGCTTTTCGCCGCCTCGAACCATCAACCGCCGCTGATCGAGGCACCGGCTCGCGACGGCGCACCGCTTTTGGTGGTCGAGAATGCGGTGCGCGACTATCACCTGCCGCGCGGCACGTTGGAGCGCGGCCAGCGGCTGCGCGCGGTCGATCACGCGAGCCTCGAACTGGGTGCGGGCGAATCGCTGGGGCTGATCGGAGAATCGGGCTGCGGGAAATCGACGCTGACGCGGGCCATTCTCGGCCTCGACCCGCTTCAAGGCGGGCGCATCCTGCTTGACGGCGAGCCTGTGCAGGCCGGACGCCGGATGACGAAAGCGATGCGCGCCAAGATGCAGGTCGTCTTTCAGGACCCGTTCGGCAGCTTCGATCCGCGTTGGCGCGTCGAAAAGCTTGTGGCCGAGCCCTTCCATCTCGCCGGCCGCCCCAAGGATTGGCGCGACCGCGTTGCCGAGACTTTGGCCGAGGTCGGCATCGGCCCCGAGGCGATGGGCCGCTATATCCACGAATTCTCCGGCGGCCAGCGCCAGCGCATCGCCATTGCCCGCGCGCTGATCATCCGGCCGCGCCTGATCGTGCTGGACGAGGCCGTAAGCGCGCTGGATGTGCGGGTGCGCGCGCAGGTGCTTGACCTTCTGGCGCGGCTGCGGCGCGATTACGGCATGGCCTATCTCTTCATCAGCCACGACCTCTCGGTGGTGCGCCAGATCACCGAGCGTGTCGCGATCATGGATCGCGGCCGCATCGTCGAGACCGGACCGACAATCGGCGTCATGGATGCCCCCAAACATCCCACCACCCTGCGACTGGTCGCCGCAGCCCCCCGAATTCCCGAGGAATGGCGGGTTTTCGACGAAAAGACTTGAGCCCCACACCCTTGTCGCACGGCACTCGCGCCCCCACGTCGAAGGCGGACAAGGACAGGAGCTCCATATGCAGTGCCCGATCGACGGTGAAACTCTGGCCATGAGCCAGCGCAACGGTGTCGAGATCGACTATTGCCCGAAATGCCGCGGCGTGTGGCTGGACCGTGGCGAGCTGGACAAGATCCTCGAGCGTGCCGCCGCCGAAGCGGCCCCCGCGCCGCGTCAGGAACCCGAGCGCCGCGAAGAACGCGGTGACGACCGCCGTTTCGACGACCGCCGCGATGACCGTCGTGATGATCGCCGCGACGACCGCCGCGATGATCGCGACGACTACCGTCGTTATGATGATGATTACGGTCACGGCAGAAAGAAAAAGCGCGAGTCGTTCCTGTCGGATCTCTTCGACTTCTGAGCGCTGTTCGGGGTCTTTGCGGGGGCCCCGAATGTAACAGGCCCCGCGCTGCCGCAGGGCCTGTCTCCTCCCCCATTTGGATGGCTTTGCCTCCCCGCGCAGCCATCCGGGTATTCGTCATGATGAAGCGGCGATCAGTTCTGCCTGCTTCACGATTACTTGTGCCTGACGAATGGACGCTATGTCAACAAGTCGACCGTTGTATACCGTCGCTCCGGCACCATTTTTCTTCGCTTCTTCCATTGCCGCAAGGATCTCGCGCGCCTCGCCTACGACCTTTTCATGAGGGGTGAAAATTTCATTGGCCAAAGCGATCTGCTTGGGGTGGATCGCCCATTTTCCGACCATCCCCAAAGTTGCCGAACGGCGGGCCTGGGCGCGGAAGCCCTCGTCGTCGCCGAAATCGCCGAAAGGCCCGTCGACCGGCAGAACGCCGTGGGTGCGGCAGGCGGCGACAATGGCGGCCTGCGCCCAATGCCACGGATCCGACCAGTATTTCGCGCCCTCATGGGCCATATAATAGTTTTCCTGCGTCCCGCCGATTCCCGTCGTCGCCATCCCCATCGAGGCCGCGAAATCCGCTGCGCCGAGGCTCATGGCCTGCAGGCGCGGGCTGGAGGCGGCAATGTCTTCGACATGCGAAACGCCGGCGGCGCTTTCGATGATGACCTCGAAGCTGATGCGCTTCTTGCGGCCCTTGGCGGCCTCGATCGCGCTGACCAAAGCATCCACCGCATAGACATCGGCGGCATTGCCGACTTTGGGGATCATGATCTGGTCGAGCCGGTCCGAGGCCTGTTCGAGCAGATCCACCACATCGCGGTACCAGAAGGGCGTATCGAGCCCGTTGATGCGCACCGACAGCGTCTTGTTGCCCCAGTCGATATCCCCGATTGCCTGAATGATGTTCTTGCGCGCCTGTTCCTTGTCGTCGGGCGCGACGGAATCTTCGAGATCAAGGTTGATGACATCGGCCGCCGAGCTTGCCATCTTGGCAAAAAGCGCCTCGCGCGAGCCCGGTCCGAAAAGCTGGCAGCGGTTCAGGCGCGCGGGTGCGGCAGGCTGGATGCGAAATGACATAGCGAACTCCGTGAGTAACGATATTACACCGATGCTTGCAGTCTTGTTAGATTGTTGCGCAGGCACCTTCAAGCCCATTTCGCAGTTGCAGAAAGATTTCCCATGATCATCCAAGCCCAGATGCGCCGCTATGCGTTCGACGGCCATTTCACCATCGCGCGCGGCTCTCGAACCCATGTCGAGGTCATCGAGGTCGCAATCACCCGCGGCGGCATCACCGGCATCGGCGAATGCGTTCCCTATGCGCGCTATGGCGAATCGGTGGAAAGCGTTTTGGCCCAGATCGGCGCGCTGCCCGAGGATGTGACGCTTGACGCTCTCCAGACGCTTCTGCCCGCAGGGGCGGCGCGCAACGGGGTCGATTGCGCGCTTTGGGATCTCGCGGCGAAAACGGCGGGACGGCCGGTCCATCAGCTTTTGTCCCTGCCCGCGCCGCACCCCCTGACGACGGCCTTCACCCTCTCGCTCGACACGCCCGAAGCGATGCGCGCCAAGGCGGCCGCCAATGCCGCGCGGCCCTTGCTGAAAATCAAGCTCGGCACGGCCGACGATCTGCCGCGTCTGCGCGCCGTTCGCGAAGGTGCGCCGGATGCCGCGCTGATTCTGGACGCGAACGAGGGTTGGACGCCGGAAAGCTATCTCGCGCTGGTGCCGGAACTGGCCGCGCTGGGGGTGGCCCTGGTCGAGCAACCCCTGCCTGCGGGCGCGGATGACGCCCTGCGCGACCTGCCCCGCCCTGTGCCGATCTGCGCGGATGAGAGCTGCCACGACCGCCACAGCCTGCCCGATCTCGCGGGAAAATATGATCTCATCAACATCAAACTCGACAAGACCGGCGGTCTGACCGAGGCTCTGGCCCTGAAAACCGAGGCCCTCGCGCAGGGTTTCGGTCTGATGGTCGGATGCATGGCTTCATCGAGCCTTTCGATGGCACCTGCCATGCTTGTAGCGCAAGGCGCGGCTTTTGTTGACCTCGACGGGCCGCTGCTTCTGTCGCAAGACCGCGAAAACGGGTTGATTTACGAGCAATCGAGGATCATTCCTGCAACGCCCGCTCTATGGGGATAGGAGAGATAGGATGACGCGTACAGTTTACCTCAACGGCGAATACCTGCCCGAAACCGAAGCGAAGGTCTCGATTTTCGACCGCGCCTTCCTGATGGGCGACGGCGTCTACGAGGTCGTCAGCGTTCTCGACGGGAAGTTGCTGGATTTCGAAGGCCATATGGTGCGCCTGCAGCGCTCGCTCGACGCTTTGGCGATGAAGAACCCGCTTGACGACGCGGCCTATCTTGCCGCGCAGCGCGAGCTGGTCGCGCGCAATGCGATCACCGACGGGCTGATCTATCTGCAGGTCTCGCGCGGGAACCCCGGCGACCGCGATTTCGCCTTCCCGCCCGCCGACACCCAGCCGACGCTGGTAATGTTCACCCAGTCCAAGCCCGGTCTGGCCGATTCCCCCGCCGCGAAAACCGGCATCCGCGTGATCTCGGTCGAGGATCTGCGCTGGCACCGCCGCGACATCAAAACCGTGCAGCTGCTCTACCCCAGCCTCGCCAAAATGGAGGCCAAGGCCGCAGGCGTCGACGATGCCTGGCTCGTCGAGGACGGCAAGGTGACCGAGGGCACCTCGAACAACGCCTATATCGTCAAGGACGGCACGATCATCACCCGCGAGCTGAGCCACGACATCCTGCACGGCATCACCCGCGCCGCCGTCCTGCGCTTTGCCCGCGAGGCGCAGATGAGCGTCGAAGAGCGCAGCTTCACCATCGAAGAGGCGCAGAACGCCGACGAGGCCTTCATCACCTCGGCTTCGGGTTTCGTGACGCCGGTCGTGGAAATCGACGGCGTGCAGCTTGGCACGGGCAAGCCCGGCCACGTCGCGACCCGCCTGCGCGAGATCTATCTCGAGGAATCGCGCAAGACCGCGCTGTAATCCTGCGCTGATCCCGAAAGGTTCGCCCGAAAAGAAACCCGCCGCCCGAAGAACCGGACGGCGGGTTTTTCATTCATCGACCGACCGGCTGTGGCGCGATCAATTGCCGCCCGAGAGCCACGGCGGCTGCGGCGCATTGCCCTGGCTGATCAGGTTGACCGAGCGCACATTGCGCGTCTCGACATCGCGCAGAAGCGCCACATCGCGGCCGTCCAGCACCAGTCGGACATTGTCGCCGTCCTGCACCAGCTCGACCTCGCGGTCGCCGGCATAATCGTCGGGCAAAGCGATCTCGATGGAATCCTGACGGCCGTACTGGATATCGACCGGCCCCGAGGCATCGCCGCGCAGGACGTAAAGATCCGAGCCGCTGCCGCCGTCGATGCTGTCATAGCCGCCGGCATAGATCGTGTCGTTGCCGTCGCCACCCAGAAGCGTATCGGGCGCATCCGGATTGGAATCGTCGGGCGACCAGATCAGGTCGTCGCCACGGCCGCCATATGCATAGACCGTGCCGCCATTGTCATAGATCTCGTCATTGCCGCGCGGTTCGTAATCGTCATAGTCGATATGGTCGGGATCATCGTCGCCGAAGACGCGGTGCTCGCCTTCATTGGTAATGATGACGTCGCTGCCGCTGCCGCCGACGATCGTGTCGCTGCCCTCGTCCACGCCCGGATTATAGGCGCCGTAAAGGTCGTCGTCGCGGCCCAGATAGACCTCGTCATCCCCCGGCTGCGCGATGACGGTATCATCGCCGTAGCCCGTCCAGATCTGGTCGTTGCCGCCGCCGCCATCAACCAGATCGGCGCCGCCGGTGCCCTCGTCACCCTCGCCGTCCGACAAGATCGCCTCGTCTTCGGCGGTGCCGGTGATCGTGTCCTCGCCGTCCGAGCCCTGAATGACCGTGCGATCACCAAACAGATCGTCCGCATCATCGGGCCCGTGTGCATCGTCATTGCTCGACATCAACGACCCCAGCCCCGCGAGGCCCAGAACTCCGATGAGCAGGAATAACGTTTGGTTCATGTTTGTGCCTCCGTCAGCGTCGCTGCAAGATAGACCGGCCAAGGCGAAACAGGCAACAACCGGATCAATGCCCGAGGATCTGGCTGAGGAAAAGTTTCGTACGCTCGTTCTGGGGGTTGTTGAAGAAGGCGTTCGGCTCGTTTTCCTCGACGATCTGGCCCTGATCCATGAAGATCACCCGATGCGCCACCGCTTGGGCAAAGCCCATCTCGTGGGTGACACAAAGCATGGTCATGCCGTCTTCGGCCAGCTCGATCATCGTATCGAGCACCTCCTTGATCATCTCGGGATCAAGCGCCGAGGTCGGTTCGTCGAACAGCATGATGCGCGGCTGCATGCACAAGGACCGCGCGATTGCCACGCGCTGCTGCTGGCCGCCCGAAAGCTGGCCGGGGTATTTGTTGGCCTGTTCGGGGATGCGGACCTTTTCAAGGAAATGCATCGCGGTTTCCTCGGCCTGACGTTTGGGAACCTTGCGCACCCAGATCGGGGCAAGCGTGCAGTTCTCGAGCACGGTCAGATGCGGGAAGAGGTTGAAATGCTGGAAGACCATCCCGACCTCGGAGCGCACCTTGTCGATGTTTTTCAGGTCGCTGGTCAACTCGACCCCGTCAACGACGATCCGGCCGCGCTGATGCTCCTCGAGCCGGTTGATGCAGCGGATCAGCGTCGATTTGCCCGAGCCCGAAGGCCCCGCGATCACGATCCGCTCTCCTCGCGCGACATTGAGGTTGATGTCGCGCAAAACGTGGAACGTGCCGTACCACTTGTTCACATCCTGCATCTCGATCGCGAATTGGGCGGCGTGCGCCTCGGTCCGGTTCGGCATCTGGTCACTCATGGCGGCCCCCTAACGGCTGTCGCGCTTCAGCCGCCGCTCGAGATAGAGCGAATATCGCGACATGCCGAAGCAGAGGATGAAGAAGATCGCGCCCGCGAACAGATAGGGCTCCCAATAGGCCCCTTTCCATTCAAAGCTGGCGCGCACGGAATCCGACATGGCCTTGAGCGGGTCGTAAAGCCCGACGAAGGTCACGAGCGTCGTGTCTTTGAACATGCCGATGAAGGTCGACACGATCGAGGGGATCGCAACCTTCAACGCCTGCGGCAGGATGATCAGCCGTTGCGCCTTCCAATAGTCGAGGCCGAGCGCATTGGCGGCCTCGTATTGGCCGCGCGGCAAGGCGGCCAGACCGCCGCGCACGACCTCGGCCATATAGGCGGAAGCGAAGATCGTGACCATGACGATCACGCGCAGGATGATGTCGAACTGCACCTTGGGCGGCAGGAAGTAGTTCAGTAGCAGCGAGGCCACAAAGAGCATCCCGATCAGCGGCACGCCGCGGATGAACTCGATGAACATGATCGCGAGCATCTTGACCACCGGCAGGTTCGACTGGCGCGCCAGCGCAAGGATGACGCCTGCCGGCAGCGACATCGCGATCCCGGCGACACCGATGGTGATCGAGAGGACAAAGCCTCCGAACTGGGTCGAGGGGACACGCGGCAGCTCGAAGGGCAGCACACCGGCAAGCCAGCCGCCGACCGGCCCGTAGCCGAAGCCCCACCACAGCAGCGCGGCGACCACGCCGACCGCGAGCCCGATCAGCCCGAGCCGCGAGGCCAGCGCCCGCCAAACCGCAAAGCCGATCACGAAGCCCGCCAAAGCCATCAGCGGATACCAGATCGAGCCTCCCCACAACAGCCAGACCCCGATGAACGGATAGAGCAGCGTCGCGAGCAGCGCCCGGCGCGGCAGATATTCGATCAGCGCGACCCAAGCCACCAAGAGCACCGCAACGCCCGCGAGCTGCGGCCCGCTTGCGCCCATCAGCTGGCAACAGATGAAGGTCAGCACCGTCGCCACCGCCAGAACGATGCGCCGGATCCGCGTGCTGTCGGCAAAAAGCACCGGTGCGATGGCGAAGAACAAGAGCCCGAAGGCCAAAGTCGGGCGCCAGTACTCAAGGCGCGGGTAGAAGCCGAACAGGAACTGGTGCCAGCGGTGCTTGATCACCGCGAAACACGCGCCGCTCGCGTCCGGCCCCCAGCGCTCGGCGATGATGCGGCGGCACTCGGCCAGCGAATCCGCATTCCAGACCGCATGCAGGAGCCAAGGCCCGAATTGCGCGACGAGCAGCCAGACGGCCAACGCGCCAAGCACGGTCAGCGCGATATTGAGCGGCCCGGAGAACAGGTTCTCGCGCAGCCAGCCGATCACGCCGCTGTCGCGGGCCGGCGGGGCCTCGGGCGGCAGCATGGCGCTGCGCACGAACGGGATGGCGGGGGGCGGAGGCGTGCTCATCTCACCGCTCCTTCAGCTGGACGCGCTTGTAAAAGAGGTTCATCCCGCCCGAAATCAGCAGGCTCACCACCAGATAGATCAGCATCATCAGGATCATGCATTCCATCTCGCGGCCGGTCTGGTTCAGCGTCGTGCCGCCCAAAGTGCCGCGCAGATCCATATAGCCAACCGCAATCGCCAGAGAGCTGTTCTTGGTCAGGTTGAGATATTGCGAGATCAGCGGCGGGATGATCACCCGCAGCGCCTGCGGCAAAACCACCAGCGACATCGTGCGGCCGGGGCGCAGGCCAAGGGCGAAGGCGGCCTCTGACTGGCCCTTGCTCACGGCGGTGATCCCCGCACGCACCGCCTCGGCGATGAAGGCGGCGGTGTAAAGCGACAGCGCGATCAGCAAGACCACGAAGGAGTTGTCGAGGTTGGTCCCTCCGACGAAGTTGAAGCCCTTGAGCTCGGGCCGCACGACATGGAGGCCGTAATGCCAGGCCAAAGCGACGAACGGCAGGGTAAACAGCAGGATCTGCAGCCACCATGTCGCGGGACGGCTGCCGGTCCGGTCCTGCACCCGCGACGCCCAGCCCGCGATCAGATGGCGGATCACCAGCGCCGCGACCAGAACGCCCGCAAAGGCCAGCACCGCGATATTGATCCCCTCGCGACCGAAGGCAATCACCCCCGGATCATTGCTCAGCGCAAGCGACGGGATGGCGGTATAGCGGTTGGTCGGCGCGACCATATCGAACAGGATCATGCTCGCCGCCGGATTTTCGCCGCGATAGGCATTGGGCGCGGGCAGCACGTCGGTAAAGATCGCCAGAAAGATCAGGATCCACAAAAGCAGCGGAATGTTGAGGAAAATCTCGACATAGATCGTCATCAGCCGCGACACGAGCCAGTTCGACGACAGGCGCAAAACCCCGACGACCACGCCGATGACCGTCGCGAAAATGCAGCCGAAAAACGAGACCAGCAGCGTATTGAGCAGCCCCACCACCGCTGCCCGCAGATGGGTGTCGTCGGAGGTGTAGGGGATGAGATGCTGGGGGATGTCGTAGCCCGCGCGGCGGGACAGGAAATCGAAGCTGAATGTCTTTCCGGCGATCTCGAAGGCGATCACCGCATTGCGGATCAAGCCCGCGATCACCAGCATGACCAGAACAAAGACAACGACCTGAATGGTCATCGCTCGGTAATGCTGATCGTAAACCAGCATCGACAGACGGAAGGGCGGCCGCTCGGCCCCCGGATAATCGACCATTGTTTTCCCCTGTTTCCGGACCCCGGGCTTGTCACCCTTTGACGTATGGTCCGGCCTTGTCGTTGAAATCGGGCGCGCGTTGTGCCGCGCGCCCGCGGTCGTGGTTGTGGTCGTGGTCGGAACGATTACCGGAAGGGCATCGCGTACATCAGCCCGCCCTGGGTCCATTGCGCGTTCAGGCCGCGGGCCAGACCGATCGGGGTCTGCTCGCCGATGGTCGAAGCAAAGATCTCGCCATAGTTGCCGTTGGCCTTGATCGCGCGGCGCGCCCATTCGGCGTCAAGCCCGATCATCTTGCCGAGATCGTCGGTGGTCCCGAGCAGACGCTGGACTTCGGGGTTGGTCGCCGATTTGGCCAGCTCGTCGATATTGGCCGAGGTCACGCCGAATTCCTCGGCAGCCAGCAGCGCGTAAAGCGTCCAGCGGCCGATATCGCCCCAATTGTTGTCGCCGTGGCGCACCAGCGGGCCGAGCGGCTCTTTCGAGATGATCTCGGGCAGGATCACATGGTTCTCGGGATCGGCGAATGCCGCGCGCAGCGAAGCCAGGCCCGAAGCATCGGTGGTATAGGCGTCACATGCGCCCGCAAGATATTGCTGCTCGCCCTCCGAGCTCGTGTCGATATTGACCGGCTGGTAGGTGATGTTGTTGGCCTTGAAGTAATCGGCGAGGTTCATCTCGGTCGTGGTGCCGGTCTGCACGCAGATCGTCGCCCCGTCGAGTTCCTTGGCCGAGCTGACCCCCAGCTCCTTGCGGACCATGAAGCCCTGCCCGTCGTAGTAGTTCACGCCGAGGAAATCGAACTTCAGCTCGGTGTCGCGCTGGAAGGTCCATGTAGTGTTGCGCGCCAGAACATCGACCTCGCCCGAGGCAAGCGCGGTGAACCGCGTCTGTCCGGTCAACGGGACGAATTTCACCTTGGTCGCGTCACCCAGCACAGCCGCCGCGATCGCCTTGCAGAAAGCGATGTCGAAGCCCGTCCAGTTGCCGTTGGAATCCGGCGCGGCAAAGCCCACAAGACCGGTATGGACGCCGCAGTTCAGCGCGCCGCGGCCCTGAACCTCTTTCAGCGTATCGCCCTCGGCCGCGAAGCTGCCGCCGGCAGCCATGACGGCCGCACCCAGGGTTCCGATAAATAGCGATTTCCTCATGGAATTCCTCTCTGCTGTACCACATGGCCGATATGGGATCGGCAACGCTTTGGCGGACCGTTGGCCGGTCCCTTGACGGGTCGAATTGGAAAAACCCCTGACAGCAATAGTGCGCATCAGGGGCTAGTCGTCAAGGATTTAGCGGATTTGTCTTAGGGGCGCGACAGGTGCCAAAGCCGCTCTGCCAGCTCCATCGCGGCCAGCCGCGCCTCGGCGGCCTCGTCGGCATCCTCGTCGCGGCCCCATTGCTCGGCCTGATAGTCCTCGTCGATCCGCGAGAGCGCATAGGCCTCGCGCGCGCTCAGCCGGCCCTCGATCACCGCAAGGCCGAGCACCAGCGAACCGGGAAGCGTCACGAGATCATGGATCGCGGTCAGCCCGAAGACATCGAGCGCGCCCAGCCGCGCGCGCAAACGCGCCAGCGCAGCCCCGTCCTGCGCCACCGGAATGACGCCCTGCGTCACGGCCAAAGGCGCATCGAGGTGATCGCGCGACCAGTCGATCAGCGGGTCCCATCCCGCCACCTGACGCCCGACCAGATCGGCCGGCCCCTCGGCGCGGTAGGACAAGAGATCGGTCCCGCCATATTCGCCAAGCATATCGGCCACCGCGTCGAATTGCGGCCCGACCTTTTCGATGGCGGAATTGGCGGCGCGGGTCAGAGGCATGGCCTCGGGGTTGATGACATCCTCTTGCGCGTCCCATTCAAGCGCCACGGCCTGCGCCAAAGCCTCGGTCGGCAGGATCAGGGCATGTTTGCCGGGCGTGCGCAGCGGGCGCTCGTCAAGATAGATCGTCCAGCCCTGCCCCTCGGGACGCGGGTTCGCGGCTTTCCAGAAGCGGCGCGCTTTCCATTCACTCATCTGCCCACTCCAGCAGCGATTGCAGCAAGGCCGGATAATCCGGCGCGATCAAACGGGCACCCGCGTCAAGCAGGGCCGCATCGGGGTGATAGCCCCAGCCGACACCGAAACCCGCGACACCGGCGGCACGCGCCATCTCCATATCGAAGCTGGTATCGCCGATCATGACGGCATCGCGCGCGTCGAGGCCGCTCTCGGAGAGGATGGTCTCGATCATCGAGGGATGCGGTTTCGAGGGGTGGTCGTCGGCGGTCTGGGTGCTGAAGAACAGCTTTTGCCAGCCATGCGCCTCGATCATCGCATTCAGCCCGCGCCGCGCCTTGCCGGTGGCAATCGCCAGCAGCAGATCGTCGCGCGCCGCGAGAACGCGCAAAGCCTCTTCCGCGCCGGGGTAAAGCGGCGCGGTTTCCTGAAGGCGCGCCTCGTGGAAGGCGCCGCGATAGCCGTCGACCACGGCGGCCTGCTGTTCGGGCGAGGCCCCGGGGACGAGCTCGGCCACCGCAATCGCCAGCGAGAGGCCGACGATGGAGAGGATCTTGTCGCGCGGCAGTTCGGGCAGGCCCGCGTGCGTCATGCCCGCATTCATCGAGCGGACGATCAGCGACTGGCTGTCGACCAAAGTCCCGTCAACGTCGAAAATCACGACCTTCATGCACGGCCTCCCGAAATCCGGAGCTTATTCGTCATCACTGAACGGATCGGCGGGCACGTCGTTTTCATGCCAGCCCACGGTCTTCCACGTCCGCGCCATATGCTCGGGCAGCGGCGCGACAACCGTGACCATCTTCTTGGTGATCGGATGTTCGAAGGTGATCTGGCGGGCATGCAGATGCAGCTTGCGGCTGATGTCGCCACCAAGTTGCGAGCCCCAGCCGTCGCCGAGGTTCTCCTGCCCCGAGCCGCCGTATTTGCCGTCGCCGACAATCGGATGGCCGAGCTCGGCCATATGGGCGCGCAGCTGGTGGGTGCGGCCGGTGATCGGCGACAGCGCGACCCAGGATGCACGGCTGCCCAGCATGGAAAGCACCGCGTAATCGCTATGGGCGCGTTTCGCGCCTTCGGTGGTCTGGACCTCCGAGGGATGGACGCAGACCATCTTCTCGCCCTCGCCCATGCGGCCGCGCCCTGGTGCCTTGACCAGACCGTATTTGATCGAGCCCATGCGCGGATTGGGCACACCTGCAACCACCGCCCAATAGATCTTGCGGGTGTTGCGGTGGCGGAAACCTTCCGAAAGCGCACGCGCGACACGGTCGGTCCGCGCCAGCAAAAGGACGCCCGACGTATCCTTGTCGAGACGGTGTACCAGTTTCGGGCGATCCTTGAAGCCGAACATCAGCGCCGTGGTCAGCCCGTCGACGTGACGCTCGCCCTGACCGCTGCCGCCCTGCGAGGGCAGACCCGCGGGCTTGTTGAGCGCGATGATATGCTCGTCCTTGAAGATGACCGCATTCTGGATCATCGCGACATCGGCCGCGCTGATGTTCTTGCCCACCGGACGCTCGGCGCGGGCCCGCTCGACCTCGGAGGCGTCGGGAAGCGGCGGAATGCGCACCTCCTGACCGACCTCGATACGCGAGCTGGCCTTGACCCGACCGCCGTCGACACGGATCTGGCCCGTGCGGCACATCTTTTCGACATTGCCCTGCGTCAGCTGCGGGAACCGCTTTTTCAGCCAGCGGTCAAGGCGCTGCTCGCCCTCGTCCGCGCCGATCCGAACCGTCTGAACCCCACTCATGCGATTACCGCCCGTCCTAATAAGAGGCCGCAAAACACCGCGATCAGCGCGCCTGCGACAGAAAAAATGATGTAACCCGCAGCAAGCCCGGGCTGTCCACGCTCCCATAGGGTCAGCGCATCCAGAGAGAAAGCCGAAAAGGTCGTGAAGCCGCCCAGCACGCCCGTCAGAAGAAACGGTGCCGCGCCATGAGCCCCCCGATCGACAAGGATCGCCGCCAGCAACCCCATCACGAAAGAGCCCGCGATATTGACGAAAAGCGTGCCGATCGGCAAGCCCGGAAACACGCGGAGCGCGATCACATTCACGCCGTAACGGGCCGATGCGCCGATCGCACCGCCCAAAGCGACCTGCAAAAGCGGGGCAGTCATGTCTTGTCCGATCCGCGCCGCTTCGAGCGCAACCCCGAAAACCACTCGACCCGCTTTTTCAGCTCGCGTTCGAAACCGCGCTCGACCGGCGCGTAAAGCACGGGTCGCTTCATGTCGTCGGGGAAGTAGTTCTGCCCAGAAAAGCCGTCCTCGGCGTCATGGTCATAGGCATAGCCCGCGCCGTAGCCCTGCGTCTTCATCAGATCGGTCGGCGCGTTGAGGATATGGGCGGGCGGCATCTGGCTGCCCGAGCGCCGCGCCAGATCGCGCGCAGCCTTGTAGGCGACATAGCCGGCATTCGATTTCGGCGCGAGCGCGAGATAGATCACGGCCTGCGCCAATGCGAGCTCGCCCTCGGGAGAGCCGATGCGCTCGTAGGTTTCCCACGCGTGCAGGGCATGGGTCTGGGCCTGCGGATCGGCAAGCCCGATATCCTCGACCGCCATGCGCACCAGACGACGCGCCAGAAAACGCGGATCCTCGCCGCCTTCGAGCATGCGCGCGAACCAGTAAAGCGCCGCATCGGGATCCGAGCCGCGCACCGATTTATGAAGCGCGGAGATCAGGTTGTAATGCTCGTCTCCCGACTTGTCGTATTTCGCGGCCCGCCGCATCAGGCGCTTGGACAAGGCTTCGGGGTCGAGTTTGCCGGTGACTTTCCACGACAGGACCTGCTCGATCAGATTGAGCGCGGCGCGTCCGTCGCCGTCGGCCATCTCGAGCAGACGCTCGCGCGCGATTGCGGTCAGCGGAAGGGCGCGGCCCGTCTCCTGCTCGGCGCGTTGCGCGAGCCTTTCGAGATCGGCAAGGCTGAGCCGGTCGAGAATGACGACCTGCGCCCGCGACAGAAGCGCCGCGTTCAGCTCGAAACTGGGGTTTTCGGTGGTGGCTCCGACCAGCATGATCGTGCCGTCTTCCATATGGGGCAGGAAGCTGTCCTGCTGCGCCTTGTTGAAACGGTGGATCTCGTCGACGAAAAGCAGCGTGCCGCGGCCCTGCTCGAACCGCAGCTTGGCCGCGTCAAAGACTTTGCGCAGATCGGCAACGCCGCTGAAGATCGCCGAGATCTGGACGAAGGCGCGCTCGGTCTCTTGCGCGAGCAGCCGCGCGATCGTGGTCTTGCCCACGCCCGGCGGCCCCCAAAGGATCAACGAGGACAGGCTTCCCGCGGCAAGCATCGCGCCGAGCGGCCCTTCGGGACCAAGCAGCTTTTCCTGTCCGACGACATCGGAAAGGCGCGCCGGCCGGATGCGATCCGCCAGCGGCCTGTTCGCAGGCCGAGCCACCGGGGCACCGTCCTGCGTATTGTCAAACAAATCAGCCATTCGGGCGACACATTACGCCGCCCGAGGATTTGGCGAAAGCCCTTGCGCTTGGGGCAAAGGGCTTAGTGCAGCTTGGCGGCGAGGTTGATTGAGATGCACTGGAAATACCCGTCATCAATCCACATTTCACGACCTATCGCCTGCGCATCAAGCCCCGTCGGCGTCAACCAACGCGGCCAGGTCGCGGCAACAAGAGCAACCAGACGGGTCGCGCCGAGGGCACGCGCCGAGGCGCTCATTTCCTGAACAAGATGTTTGTGAACGCGGCGGCGCTGCGATTGCGGGGTGTTGTGATCGACAAAGAGGCGGCTTGCCTCCCATGTCCCCGCGTCAACCGGCGCGTCTGCGTACAAAAGGTCCGCAGGAATGGATCCCCCCAGCAGGCCGGCCTGGGCATCCTTGATCATGTAGGAATACATCCCGCACCGCGCGGTCGAAGGCGTCAGACGCACCCCCGCGTAAACACGGCCCAAATCGTGAATCGCCACCCATCTGCTCATCGGGGTGTCGTATTGGTCAAACTCCATGTCATCCGTCTGGGGAAGGTCCCAGTTTTTCTGGATAATGAACGACTGTTTCCTTGCCCGAAATACGTTGGCAAACAGTTCGCCGTGGTTGTGAAGGTTCGAATACGAAAGCGTGGTGGTCTGCATTGCTGTCTCCTGGGGTGCTGGTCATTTTGGCCCCAGGGCATACACGGACGATCGGGCGTCGCCCTACAGAAGACGGTATTCCTTGGCCCGCTGCAAAGCCTCCGCCGTGGTACGGGCCATCAGGCGTTCCCGCGCCGAGATGAGCCGTGCTTTGAAGGCGCTTTCAGTGATGCCAAGTTTCGCAGCCGCTGCTGCATGACGATCCCCTTCCGCGATACACCGAAGGGCCTCTTGCTGAGCCTTGGTTAGGCTCTCCGGCGGCTCGGTAATCTCATGGAGCCGCCAAAGCGTAGCCGAGATCGTCTCGATCTCGTCATCCGTGAATTCCCGCTTGTTATGCGTAAAGCATGCAATGGTTCGCGATTGCATCGGCCCATGCGACACCGCAAGCCCGTAGGCGAGCCCGTGATCGGCAGCATCCTGCAGAATCGAGAATGGGTCCGGCACCGGAAGCACGCTCCAACGGCAGGTCCCCGTCGTCGAGAACCCCCAAGCGATGGTCGGATCCCGAAGCGCATAGGCGCGCTCGGAATAGCGTTGCGACCACTCCTCCGGATAGGTTTGGAACTGCATCAAAGGTGCAGCAAAACGGATATGGAGCCCAATGAAGTAGCCCGTAGGCGAGAACTTCTTGAGCTTCTGGAGTGCTGCGTTGATTTCTGCGCGTGAGGACATGTCGCTTTAGACAGATTGAACCGACAAAGGGAGAGGATTAGTAGAATATAGGGGCAGTCTAGCCTGATTTTTCTTAAGAAGTCTAGAACGCTACGTCTTTTCCATGACTCGGCATGCGAAAATTAATGCCGCATGCGCCCATGCCGCAACTATGCGGTTTTTGCCCCGAAAACACCCGAAACGACACCGATTGGCGCGCTTCGCGTCAATTCCGCGGCCAAGCTCAAATAGAGATAAGAAAAGGCCCCGGACAATGAAGTCCGGGACCTGCTCACATTGCCGTTACCGGCAAGGTCTTTGATTATTCTTCAGCAGCAGCTTCTGCTTCGAGGCGTGCACGGTCTGCTGCGCCTTTTGCCGAGGTGTCGCGCTCGACGAATTCGATGATCGCCATCGGCGCCATGTCGCCGTAGCGGAAGCCGGCTTTCAGGATGCGGACATAGCCACCCTGACGCTCTTTGTAGCGCGGGCCGAGGATTTCGAACAGGCGCGCAACATACTGGTCCTGCTTGAGCTGGGCAGCAGCCTGACGACGGGCGTGCAGATCGCCGCGTTTCGCCAGCGTGATCAGCTTCTCGATGATCGGGCGGAGTTCTTTGGCTTTCGGCAGAGTCGTTTTGATCTGCTCGTGCTCGATGAGCGAGCCAGCCATGTTTGCGAACATCGCCTTGCGGTGTTCGTGGGTACGGTTCAGACGGCGGTAACCGCGAGCGTGACGCATGATAATCTCCTATGACGTCTTTTCTTTGTCCGGCAACCCATGCGTGGCGGGTCGCTCTCCTTGGGGCGGATGCCCAGTCGTAATGGGCCCGGGGGCCCGCAATTTGGTGAGGCGGGGTATAACCCCGCCCCTCCGAAATGAAAACCAGCTAAATCAGAACTGGTCGTCGAAGCGCTTTGCCAGATCTTCGATGTTTTCCGGCGGCCAATCCACGACATCCATCCCGAGATGCAGACCCATGCCCGAAAGCACTTCCTTGATCTCGTTGAGCGATTTGCGGCCGAAGTTCGGGGTGCGCAGCATCTCGGCTTCGGTCTTCTGGATGAGATCGCCGATATAGACGATGTTGTCGTTCTTGAGGCAGTTTGCCGAACGGACCGACAGCTCCAGCTCGTCAACCTTCTTGAGCAGGCGCGGGTCGAATTCGAGACCGTCGTCTGCGTCTTTCTGGTTGGCCGATTCGGGCTCTTCGAAGTTCACGAAGACCGACAACTGGTCCTGGATGATGCGGGCAGCGTAAGCCACCGCGTCTTCCGGGGTCAGCGAACCATCGGTTTCGACTTTCATCGTCAGCTTGTCGTAGTCGAGAACCTGACCTTCGCGGGTCGGGGTGACTTCGTAGCTGACGCGCTTGACCGGCGAGAAGATCGCATCGATCGGAATCAGGCCGATCGGCGCATCTTCCGGACGGTTCTTGTCGGCAGCAACATAGCCCTTGCCGTTCTGGACGGTCAGCTCCATGCGCAGCTCTGCACCCTCGTCGAGGTGGCAGATGATGTGGTCGCGGTTCAGGATGGTGATGCCTGCGGTCTCGGTGATGTCACCGGCGCGGACTTCGCCCGGGCCTTTTGCGGTCAGCGCAAGGCGTTTCGGGGTGTCGACATCCATCTTCAGGGTCACGCCCTTCAGGTTCAGGACGATATCGGTAACGTCTTCACGGACGCCCGGAACCGACGAGAACTCGTGCAGGACATTGTCGATTTGTACCGAGGTGATCGCGGCGCCTTGCAGCGACGACATCAGCACACGGCGCAGCGCGTTGCCAAGGGTCAGACCGAAGCCACGCTCCAGCGGCTCGGCGACGACGGTGGCGACACGGGTCGCGTCCGCGCCGGCCTTGACGTCCAGCTGCGTCGGTTTGATCAGCTCAGCCCAATTCTTATGGATCATGCGTTTGCCTCCATACCTGTCTCCTGCCCATGTCCAGTAGCAGGAAACGCCCGAGGTGAAATGCGAAACGGCGCCCCGCGTCTTCCGATGCAGGGCGCTGAAATTTTGTCAGATCTTAGACGCGGCGGCGCTTGGGCGGACGGCAGCCGTTGTGTGCGATCGGGCTCACGTCACGGATAGCCGTGATGTTGAAGCCGACAGCAGCCAGAGCGCGCAGAGCCGATTCACGACCCGAACCCGGACCTTGAACTTCGACTTCCAGCGTGCGGACGCCATGCTCTTGTGCCTTGCGGCCAGCATCTTCAGCAGCCATCTGCGCAGCGTAAGGCGTGGATTTACGCGAGCCTTTGAAGCCCATCGTACCAGCCGACGACCACGAGATCGCGTTGCCCTGAACGTCGGAGATCAGGATCTTGGTGTTGTTGAAGGAGCTGTTAACATGCGCCACGCCGGTGGCGATGTTTTTGCGCTCTTTGCGCTTAATGCGGGTCTTATCGCGTGCCATTGTTCAGCTCCCCTTACTTCTTCTTGCCAGCGATCGGCTTCGCCGGGCCCTTGCGGGTGCGGGCATTGGTATGGGTGCGCTGACCGCGGACCGGAAGGCCGCGACGGTGACGCAGACCACGATACGAACCCAGGTCCATCATGCGTTTGATGTTCATCTGGGTTTCGCGGCGCAGGTCGCCCTCAACCGTCAGGTTTGCGTCGATGTATTCGCGGATCTGCAGAACTTCCGCATCCGAGAGATCATTGACACGACGGGTCGGATCGATGCCGACAGCTTCGATGATTTGCGAAGCAAACATCGGGCCGATGCCGTGGATATAGGTCAGAGCGATGGGGACGCGTTTCCCCGTCGGAATGTTTACGCCAGCAATACGAGCCACGCGTTTTCCTTTTCACGTTGCGGTTCCGTTGTACCGGAACCTTTTTTCACAACCAAAGACCCGAAAGCACTGCCTCCGGGCCCTTAACCGGCCATTCACAAAAGCGAATGATTCTCATACGAGATGCTGCGGAGTATAGGATTCGCAGTCAAGCGTCAAGAGTTTGACGCCCGTTTGTCAAGAACCGCGGTGATCGCGGCGGATACCTCGTCCATCTCGGCCAGGCCGTCCACGGTGCTGAGCATGTGGAGGGCGTAGTAATAGCCGATCAGCGGCGAGGTCTTCTTGTAATATTCCAGAAGACGGGTCTTCAGGCTTTCCTCGTTGTCGTCGGCGCGACGACGCAGATCGGTCGAACCGCAAACATCACAGACACCGGCGACTTTCGTCGGCTTGGTGTCGTCGTGATAGACTTCGCCGCAATTGCCGCAGGTGTAGCGGCCGGTAATGCGGGCGACGAGTGCTTCGTCGTCCACACGCATCTCGATCACGGCGTCGATCTTCCGGCCCATGCCTTCCATCAGCTTGCCCAGAGCATCCGCCTGGGGAAGCGTGCGCGGGAAGCCGTCGAAGATGAAGCCGGCCGCATCGCCGCCTTCGAGCTTCTCACGGATGAGGCCGATGACGATCTCGTCCGTGACCAGCTGGCCTTTGTCCATGACTTCGGCGACGCGCTTGCCCATCTCGGTCCCCGAACTGCGGGCGGCGCGAAGCATGTCGCCGGTGGACAGCTGGACAAGCCCCCTGCCCTCTTCCAGACGACGCGCCTGAGTGCCTTTTCCAGCGCCCGGAGGGCCAAGCAGGATGATATTGATCGCCATCGGTCAGATGTCCCCTTCTACTACAATCTCTTCAGCGCCGTGCCGGAGCTTTTTTCGGACGGGGTTCACCCGCTTTGCGCTTGCCGCGCAGCTGCGACTTCTCGATCAGACCCTCGTATTGATGGGCGAGCAAGTGGCTTTGAACCTGGTTGATCGTGTCCATAACTACGCTGACAACGATCAGAACCGAAGTTCCACCAAAGTAGAACGGAATCGCAAGCTGGTGGCGAATGATTTCCGGCAGAAGACAGACGAAAGCAAGATAGGCCGCACCCAGAACCAGCACGCGATTAACGACATAGGTCAGATAATCCTCGGTGCGTTTGCCCGGACGGATCCCCGGAATGAAGCCGCCCTGATTCTTGAGGTTGTCGGCGACTTCCTCGGTCTTGAAGGCGACGTTATGGGTGTAGAAATAGGCGAAGAACACGATCATCGCGGTGAAGAACAGCAGGTAAAGCGGCTGCCCCGGACCGAAGTAGGCAAGGATCGTCGACATCACCGGACCGGTCTGGTTGCCCGAAAAGGTCGAGATGGTGACCGGCAGCAGCAAAAGCGAGCTTGCGAAGATCGCCGGAATGACGCCTGCGGGGTTGACCTTGATCGGCAGGTGCGAAGACTGGCCGTCATAGATCTTCATGCCGACCTGGCGGCGCGGATACTGGATGTGGATCTTGCGGAGCGCGCGCTCCATGAAGACCACGAAAGCGACGACGGCGATGATCATGACCATCACGCCCAGAATGACCGGCGTGGAGATCGCACCCGTGCGGCCCTGCGCAAGGAATTGCGCCAGATGGCTCGGGATTTCGGCGACGATGCCGACGAAGATGATCAGCGAGATGCCGTTGCCGATGCCGCGGGCGGTGATCTGCTCGCCCAGCCACATCAGGAACATCGTACCGCCGACCAGCGTGATCACGACCGATGCGAGGAAGAACATGCCCGGCGTATGGGCCAGACCGCCGCTTTGCAGGCTGACTGCAAGGCCCCATGCCTGGAAGAAGGCCAGCACGACCGTCGCATAACGGGTGTATTGGTTGATCTTTTTGCGGCCCTGCTCGCCCTCTTTCTTGATCTGCTCCAGCGCAGGAACCATCGAGGACAGCAACTGGACGATAATCGAGGCCGAGATATAGGGCATGATGCCGAGGGCGAAGACGCCCATACGGCTCAGCGCGCCGCCGGTGAACATCGACAAGATGCCCCCCAGACCCGCCTGAGCGCCCTCCATGAAGTTGCGAAGGGCGCCACCATCGATCCCCGGCACCGGGATATAGGTCCCGAGACGGTAGATGATCAGCAGGCCGATGGTGAACCAGATCCTCTGGCGAAGTTCGGTAGCCTTTCCGAACGTCCCCCAAGAGAAGTTCGCGGCCATCTGTTCTGCGGCTGACGCCATTTCTTGCCCCATTCATGGCTGCGCCGCCGGAGGGTTTCCCCATCCCGCGGCGCATGGAAAACTAGAATGCTATCTATGGGGCCGCGGAGCCCCAATCAACAGCTTATTCAGCTGCCGCTTCTTCGGCTTTCACCGGACGGGTCAGCGTGACCTTGCCGCCAAGCTTTTCGATCGCTTCGACAGCGGTCTTCGACGCGCCTGCAACGGTCAGGTTCAGGGCGGCTTTCAGCTCGCCTTTCGCCAGAACGCGGACGCCGTCCAGTTTGCGACGGATGCAGCCCGATGCAACCAGCAGCTCTTCGGTCACGGCAGCTTTCGCATCGAGCTTGCCCGCGTCGATGAACTGCTGGATCTGGCCCAGGTTCACAACGGCGAATTCAAGACGATTCGGCTTGCTGAAGCCGCGCTTCGGCAGGCGGCGGTACAGCGGCATTTGGCCGCCTTCGTAACCGTTCAGTGCGACGCCCGAACGCGAGGTCTGACCCTTGATACCACGGCCGGCGGTTTTACCCTTGCCCGAGCCCGGACCACGTGCAACGCGCTTTTTCTTGCGGTTGGCGCCTTCGTTGTCGCGAATTTCATGAAGTTTCATAACGCTTCTCCTTGCCGGAATCGTCCCTTGAAGCGTAGCGAGGACGGACACGGCTTTTTTGCTTGTTGAATTATGCCTCAAAGGCATCCGGTCCTTTAGCCAAGCAAAGCCGCGAGGTCAAGGGAAAGCAACACCCCCACCCTGCGGACCCAAGCCCGAAAGCACCCTTTGCGCGCGTCACGCAGCCAAAGAGGCGCCGCCTTTTCTGCTGCGCATCAGCGGGAGCGCACATGTCACCTCCATCGGATAGCGCTCGACTGTCAGCCAGCAATGAAAAGCACCGCCCAAGCGGCGCGGCTTTTTTTGACTGGATCGTTAAAAGGCAAGCCAGGTGCCCAGCTTGATCGCCTCCTCCCCCTGTCCCGTTACCGGCGCGACGAATCCCATCTCGATCTGGGCCGGCCCCGGCGCGTCGTAGACGGTCGAGATCGCGAGACTGCCAGAAAAGCCGGTATCGTCACGCTGCTCGAGACGCAGCTGGTTGATCAGCATCAGCGAATCGCGGGGACGAAACCCGAGTGTCACCTCGGCCTTGCCGGATTTCTCGGGCGTGAGGTAGGTCGTCTCGTAAGTCACCCACCCCTGCCTGACCCGCGCGGTCTCGAATGTGCCGGTGACGCGGAAGCTCGCCTCGGCGCTGATCCATCCGCCGCCCGGCAAAGCCTCGATCCCGCGGCCCCAACCGGCCTTTATCTGGCCCAAAGGCGTATAGACCCCGTCCCGCTCGACCGCGCCCAGACCCGCCGAAACAGCAAAGCGATTCGTCCATTCCGGCTTGTCGAGCGTGGTCTGCAGCCACATCAGCGCTGTCGTCTCGCCCTGATCGGTATAGCCGAGCTCGACCCCGAGCGTTTTGCGCGGTCCCAGACCATATTCGCCGTAGAGACTGCTATAGGTACTGCCCGCGCGGTCGTGCTCCGCCGAGAGGGACAGAAACACCTCCCCCTCCTCACGCGCCCAAGGTCCGGCCTCGCCCCCTTGCACGAACAGCAAGAGACCGACCAGCCATAGCCAGTACCGACAGCCGAGCACCCTTCGCCCCTTTCCCAAGACAGTCCCGCAAAGGCGAGATTAGGGTCGAGACCTTACCAAATGTTTAACGCGGCCATTCAGCCACCCAGCTTGGGCGGCAGACAAAAGGAAACGCCCCGAGGTCTCCCCCGGGGCGTTTCCCAAAGTCCTGGCTGAGGAAATCAGCCGCGCTCTTCGATGATGGTCACGAGATGCGGGATCTTGTTGACCATGCCGCGGACGGCCGGAGTATCTTCCAGCTCGCGGGTGCGGTTCATCTTGTTCAGGCCAAGGCCTTTCAGCGTTTCGCGCTGAACGGCCGGGCGACGGATCGGCGAACCGATCTGCTTGACGACGATGGTTTTAGCCATGAGCCCTCTCCTTACGCTTCGACAGCGGCTTCAGCAGCCGGCTTGTCGGTGGACGGAAGAATGTCAGCAACCTTCTTGCCGCGACGCTGAGCGACGCTGCGCGGGCTGGTTTCTGCTTTCAGAGCGTCCAAGGTGGCGCGGATCATGTTGTAGGGGTTCTGCGAGCCGAGCGATTTCGCAACGACGTCCTGAACACCCAACATTTCGAACACAGCGCGCATCGGACCACCGGCGATGATACCGGTACCGGCCGGAGCCGTACGCATCACGACTTTACCAGCGCCATGACGGCCCTCGATGTCGTGGTGCAGCGTGCGGCCGTCACGCAGCGGAACGCGGATAAGATTGCGTTTCGCTTGCTCGGTCGCCTTGCGGATCGCCTCGGGCACTTCTTTCGCTTTGCCCTTGCCGAAGCCGACGCGGCCACGCTGATCGCCGACAACGACCAAAGCAGCAAAGCCGAAGCGCTTACCACCCTTGACGGTTTTCGACACACGGTTGATCGCGACAAGGCGATCCTGGAATTCCGGAGTTTCCTCGCGCTCTTCGCGGCGGGGCCGGCGGTTCTCACGTTCTGCCATAAGGCATTCCTTCTAAGGTAGGCACGCTTGGCGCCATTAGATCCGATCCAGGTGGGCGCTCGACGGATCGGGCGCCCCCGGATCATCGGGGTGACGTTGCCGCCACCCACATGATTAGAACTTCAGGCCGCCTTCGCGAGCTGCATCGGCAAGAGCTTTCACCTTGCCGTGGAACAGGAAGCCACCACGGTCGAAGATAACTTCTTCCACGCCGGCTTTCTTTGCACGCTCCGCGATCGCCGCGCCGATTTTGGCAGCAGCTTCGACGTTGTTCTTGCCGACCACGCCGAGATCTTTCTCGAGCGACGAGGCCGAAGCCAGCGTAACGCCCTTCACGTCGTCGATCAGCTGAACGCTGATGTTCTTGGACGAACGAAAAACGGACAGACGCGGACGCCCGTCGTTGATCGAACGCAGTTTGTTCCGCACGCGCAGGCGGCGCTTCAGGAACAGCTCTCTTTTGTTCAGTGCCATTTTCGCGCCCCTTACTTCTTCTTGCCTTCCTTACGGAAGACGACTTCACCCTTGTAGCGAATACCTTTGCCCTTGTAGGGCTCGGGCTTACGCCACTCACGGATGTTCGCCGCAACCTGACCGACGACCTGCTGATCGATACCTTCGATCACGATCTCGGTTTGCTTCGGTGCGGTGATCGTCACCCCGTCAGGAGTTTCGAAGTTAACGTCGTGCGAATAGCCCAACTGGAGCTTCAGGGTCTTGCCCTGCATCGAGGCGCGGTAACCCACACCCTGAATTTCAAGCTCTTTCTTGAAGCCTTCGCTCACGCCGACGGTCAGATTTTCGACCATCGAACGGACCATGCCCCACTGCTGACGTGCACGCTTCGAGAGACCACGGGGGGTCACTTTCACGGCGCCGTCTTCCAGCGACAGGGTCACATCGTCGGAAGCGACGAAGTTGCGGGTGCCTTTCGGACCTTTGACTTCGATCGACTGACCTTTGATTTCCGCAGTCACGCCTTTCGGGAGGGCGACCGGTTTTTTACCAATCCGAGACATAATATCCCCTCCTTAGAACACGGTGCAGAGAACTTCGCCGCCAACATTGGCATTGCGAGCTGCTGCATCCGTCATGACGCCTTTCGGCGTGGACACGATCGAAATGCCGAGGCCGTTGCGGACCTGCGGGATTTCCTTGACCGAAGCGTAAACGCGGCGGCCGGGCTTCGAAACGCGAGCGAGCTCGCGAATGACCGGCTGACCTTCGTAGTATTTCAGGCCGATTTCGAGTTCGGCATGGCCGGCCTCGTTGGTGACGGCTTCGTAACCACGGATGTAGCCTTCAGCCTTCAGCACGTCGAGCACCCAAGCACGAATCTTGGAAGCGGGAGTGCGGACGGTAGACTTGCCGCGCATCTGCGAGTTGCGGATACGGGTCAGCATATCGCCGATAGGATCGTTGATCGACATAAGTTGCCCCTTACCAGCTCGATTTGACCATGCCGGGGATCTGACCGAACGAGCCGAGCTCGCGCAGCATGATCCGCGACAGTTTCAGTTTACGGTAATACGCATGCGGACGACCGGTCAGTTGGCACCGGTTGTGCAGACGCGTCGCCGAAGAGTTGCGCGGCAGTTCAGCCAATTTCAGGCTGGCCTTGAAGCGCTCGTCGACCGGCAGGGACTGGTCATGAATGATCGCGTTCAGCGCCGCACGCTTTTCGGCGTACTGGGCGACAAGACGCTCACGCTTTTTCTCGCGCTCGACCATGGATTTTTTAGCCATATCTTTTACCTCCGCGATCAGCTGTTGAAGGGCATGTTGAAATGCTTCAACAGCGCTTTCGCTTCCGCGTCGGTCTTCGCGGTGGTGCAGATGATGATGTCCATGCCCAGAACTTCGTCGACCTTGTCGAAGTTGATTTCCGGGAAAACGATCTGTTCTTTCAGACCCATGGCGTAGTTGCCACGGCCGTCGAACGAGGTGCCTTTCACGCCGCGGAAGTCGCGGACGCGGGGCAGCGCGATGTTGATCAGGCGATCAAAGAATTCGTACATGCGGTCGCCACGAAGGGTAACCTTCGCACCGAGCGGCATTTCTTCACGAACGCGGAAGCCGGCGATCGACTTCTTCGCATGGGTGATGACAGCTTTCTGACCAGCGATCAGCGACAGCTCTTCAGCGCCCTGTTTCACTTTTTTGGTGTCTTTGACTGCTTCACCAATGCCCATGTTCAGGACGATTTTGTCCAGACGCGGGAGCTGCATGGCGTTCTTGTAGCCGAATTCTTCCATCAGCGCAGCGCGGATCGTGTCCTTGTACTGCTGCTTCAGGCGCGGGGTGTAGGTTGCTTGGTCCAGCATCAGATCGCATCCCCAGTGGTCTTGGCGAAACGGACCTTCTGATCGCCTTCCATGCGGAAGCCGACGCGGGTCGCTTTGCCGTTTTTGTCCATCAGAGCCAGGTTCGACAGATCGATCGGCATCGCTTTCGAGACGCGGCCGCCCTGCGTGGTCTGGGTCTGGCGCTGGTGACGGATCGCGATGTTCACGCCATCCACAACCGCTTTGTTCACTTGCGGGAACACGGCGGTGATTTCACCCTGCTTGCCTTTGTCCTTGCCGGCCAGCACGACGACTTTGTCGCCTTTTTTAAGCTTGGCAGCCATTACAGCACCTCCGGCGCAAGCGAGATGATCTTCATGAAGTTCTTTGCGCGAAGTTCACGAACGACCGGCCCGAAAATACGCGTACCGACCGGCTCACCCTGGTTGTTCAGGATGACGGCAGCATTGCGGTCAAAGCGGATCGAGGTTCCGTCTTCACGTTTCACTTCTTTGGCGGTGCGCACGACGACGGCCTTGCGGACGTCACCTTTCTTCACGCGGCCGCGCGGGATGGCTTCCTTGACGGAAACGACAATAATGTCGCCCACCGACGCATAGCGACGGTGCGAACCACCCAGGACCTTGATGCACTGAACTCGGCGAGCGCCGGAGTTATCAGCAACATCCAGATTGGTCTGCATCTGGATCATTAGGTTTCTCCCGACCTTTGGGGTTTATGACGCCCCAGGGTTTCGATCATAGCTGATCGGTTAAAAGCTGGTTACGCTTGCTTACGAAGCGTCGCCGGTCAGAACCGTCCAGCGCTTGGTCTTCGAAATCGGAGCACATTCTTCAATGCGAACAACGTCACCGATTTTGAATTGGTTGTGCTCGTCGTGAGCGCGATATTTCTTCGAGCTACGGACGATTTTGTGCAGCACCGGGTGCTTGAAGCGGCGCTCGACGAGGACGGTGATCGTCTGCTCGTTCTTGTCGCCGGTCACCTTGCCTTGCAGGATACGTTTAGGCATGGGAGAGCTCCTTAGTTCGACGCAGCGGCTTCCGCCGCTTTCTGGTTCAGGATGGTCATGACACGAGCGGTGTCGCGACGGACCGCGCGCATGCGCGCAGTGCTCTCGAGCTGGCCGGTAGCGGCTTGGAAGCGCAGGTTGAATGCTTCCTTTTTCAGCGCGATCAGCTGTTCACGCAGCTGTTCGGGCGTCTTCGTCGACAGTTCTTGCGCTTTCATGCGCCTGTTCCTTTCAACATCACCGGAGGGCTCCTGAAACTAGCAGGGCCACCCTGATTCCGGTGGAGCTTCACAATAGAAGCCCTGCCCATACAGTTGATCCCCAGCAAACACAAGGTGTTTCTTGGGAACGAGGCACGGACAAGGACCGTCCGACGCTAAGCCACAAAGCGGTCAGAGAGCGAAAGCCCTAATTCGGCAACCGCATGAAACGGACGGCGAATGTGACATTATCGCCCGAAGAACCCGCGCAATCCGGCCGGCTGCAAGAGCTTCGACCCGCAACCGTTCACCCCTAGGCGATCCGGCCGTCAGGGCCGCGCGCGAGGGGAATCGCCCCTCACCGGCCTCCTGCGAGACCCGGAGCCTAGACCGCACGCCCCACGATCTCGATATCGCTTTCCTGGAACCCGCTTGGCCCCCGTCCAACCAGAGCGACCGAAACCGCCAGTCCCGTTGGATGATCGGGATGCGTGTAGCGGAAGACGATTTCCAGATAGCCTGTGCCTGCAGCCGAAGTGATCTCGTAGCCCGTATAGAGGGCGTCGCCGGCCAAGGTGCTCGGATCGACGATCAGGCGGTCGCTGCCGCTGGTGAAGTCCGAAATGATGGCCGCATGCGGATGCCCCATGGTCATCGGGTCCTCGAAAGGCGCACCGTCGGAATTGGGGCGAAGCACGAACTCGAAGCGATCGTTCCCCTCTCCGCCCGTGAGCCAACGCACGTCGGATCCGGTGTAATCGGCGCTGGGTGTCGCACCGGTGATAAGGATATGATCGTCATCTTCGCCAAGATCTACACCGAGACCGTGGCCGGGATCGGTAAGCAGGACCGTGTCGTTGCCGGTACCGGTGCCGATGGCAACCTCCTCGCCACCTTCCAGTGTCACGAGGTCATCACCCTCACCGGCCGTGATCGTCACATCGTGATAGTTGCCGCCTTCGAGGCTGTCGTCTCCCGCGCCGAGATCAACCATGACGTCGTTCAGGTCATCCACCGCGACAAGATCATCACCGCCTCGTGTGCCAAGTGTCCCGTCTTCGTCCGCGCTTGGATCATAGTGGTCGATGACATCGTCACCTTCGCCACCTTCATTCGGCGGCTGCGGCGTCGCGGTATCCACTCCGGCGTTGTCGTTATCATCATCGAAGATGCTGATCAGGGCCCCGATGCCCAGAGCGCCGAAGAAAAGCAGTGCAAATGCTGTCGGTGTCAAAGCTGAGGCCCTCCCGATTAATCTCGAGCGAGTATTGCCAAAGCGGAATCACCGGCAAAGCCGGCTGTACGCTAGGCAGCGCATTCCTCAATGATGTTGCGGCGCCACCACGCTTTGCCTCGTGCATGGCCTGTGATCATGAGGCCACGCCATGCGCCGCGCGCGAAAAGAAAAAGCCCCGCCATTGGCGGGGCTTCTTGATGTGCAAGCTTTACGCCTGCCCGATCTTACCAGTCTTCGCGCTGGACGATGCGGGTCAGGACCGGAAGCTTCATCGCGCCGAGACGCAGTGCTTCACGAGCGATTTCATCGCTCACACCATCGATCTCGAACATGATGCGACCGGGGTGCACGCGGGCCGCCCAAAAGTCGACCGAGCCTTTACCTTTACCCATCCGGACTTCGGTGGGCTTACCGGTGACCGGCAGATCCGGGAAAATACGGATCCAAACGCGGCCTTGGCGCTTCATGTGGCGGGTGATCGCACGACGAGCAGCTTCGATCTGGCGCGCGGTGACACGCTCCGGTTCGGTTGCTTTGAGCGCGAAGGAGCCGAAGTTCAGGTTGAAGCCGCCTTTGGCTTCGCCGTGGATCCGGCCCTTGTGCTGTTTGCGGAACTTCGTCCGTTTCGGTTGCAGCATTTGCTTCTACTCCTTAGCGCGCGTCGCGGTCACGACGCGGTCCGCGCGGCGCCGGACCTTCTTGTGCTTCGTTAGCACGACGGTCGTGGGCCTGCGGATCATGTTCCATGATCTCGCCTTTGAAGATCCAAACCTTGATCCCGATGATACCATAGGGAGTCATGGCTTCCGACAAAGCATAGTCGATGTCGGCGCGAAGCGTGTGCAGCGGCACGCGGCCTTCACGGTACCATTCGGTACGCGCGATTTCCGCACCACCCAGACGACCGGCAACGTTCACACGAATGCCGAGAGCGCCCATACGCATTGCGTTCTGGACCGAGCGCTTCATCGCGCGACGGAACGAAACGCGACGCTCGAGCTGCTGAGCGATCGATTCTGCGACCAGCTGCGCGTCGAGTTCCGGCTTGCGGACTTCGACGATGTTCAGGTGCAGTTCCGAAGCCGTGAAGTTTGCCAGCTTCTTGCGCAGCGTCTCGATATCGGCGCCTTTTTTGCCGATGATGACACCCGGACGAGCAGCGTAAATGGTGACGCGTGCTTTTTTGTGCGGGCGCTCGATGATGACGCGGCTGATGCCGGCCTGCTTGGCTTCCGTGTGGATGAAGTCACGGATCTTCAGGTCTTCCAGCAACAGGTTGCCGTAGTCCTTGTCATCCGCATACCAACGGCTGTCCCAGGTGCGGTTGACCTGGAGACGCATACCGATCGGGTTTACTTTCTGACCCATTACGCTTGCTCCTCGACCTGACGCACCTTGATGGTGATTTCCGAAAACGGCTTCATGATCTTGCCATAACGGCCACGTGCACGCGGGCGACCGCGCTTCATGACGAGGTTCTTGCCGACCCAAGCTTCGGCGACGACGAGACCGTCGACGTCGAGGTTGTGGTTGTTTTCAGCGTTGGCGATGGCCGACTGAAGGCATTTCTTCACGTCGATCGCGACCCGTTTTTTCGAGAAGGTCAAATCGGCCAGAGCCTTTTCAACTTTCTTGCCACGGATCATTGCTGCAACCAGGTTCAGCTTCTGAGGCGAGGTGCGAAGCATTTTGATCTTCGCGAAGGCCTCGTTATCCGCCACGCGGCGCGGATTCTGTTCCTTACCCATGGGGATTACTTCCTCTTCGCTTTCTTGTCAGCTGCGTGACCATAATAGGTCCGCGTCGGCGAGTACTCACCGAACTTCTGACCGATCATCTCTTCGCTGACCGTAACCGGGATATGCTTGTGGCCGTTGTAGACCCCGAAGGTCAGACCAACGAATTGCGGCAGAATCGTCGAACGACGCGACCAGATCTTGATCACATCCGACTTACCCGAATCGCGCGCTTTTTCCGCTTTTTTCAGCAGATAGGCGTCAACAAAAGGGCCTTTCCAAACAGAACGTGCCATAGGTTAACGCCCCTTCTTCGCTTTGCGCGACCGCAAGATAAACTTGTCCGTCGTCTTGTTCGTACGGGTCTTGGTACCTTTGGTACCCTTACCCCAGGGGGTAACCGGGTGACGGCCACCCGAAGTACGGCCTTCACCACCACCATGCGGGTGGTCGATCGGGTTCATTGCAACGCCGCGGACGCTCGGGCGGATGCCCTTGTGACGGTTGCGGCCTGCTTTACCGAAGTTCTGGTTCGAGTGGTCGGCGTTCGAAACCGCACCAACCGTCGCCATGCACTCCTGACGAACGAGACGCAGCTCGCCCGAGGACAGACGGATCTGCGCATAGCCACCGTCACGACCCACGAACTGGGCGTAGGTGCCGGCCGAACGTGCAATCTGGCCACCTTTGCCGGCTTTCAGCTCGACGTTGTGGACGATCGTACCGATCGGCATGCCCGAGAAGGGCATCGCGTTGCCCGGCTTCACGTCGACTTTCGCGCCGGCGACAACCTGGTCACCAACGGCAAGGCGCTGCGGAGCAAGGATATAGGCCAGCTGGCCGTCTTCGTATTTCACCAGTGCGATGAACGCGGTCCGGTTCGGGTCATATTCGATCCGCTCGACGATCGCCGGCATATCGAATTTGTTACGTTTGAAATCGACAATGCGATACAGACGCTTCGCCCCGCCACCCTGGCGGCGCATCGTGATCCGTCCGGTATTGTTCCGGCCGCCGTGCTTGGTCAAACCCTCGGTGAGGGATTTGACCGGGCGCCCTTTCCAAAGCTCCGAACGGTCGATCAGAACCAGCCCACGCTGGCCAGGCGTCGTCGGTTTATACGACTTGAGTGCCATGCTTTCTGTCTTCCGTTGCTTTGGACCTGTAGGTCCGTTTCGTCAAAAGATGTACGGCCCCGGTAAGGGGGCCGTAGATTCGTCGCTCTTATCAGAGACCAGTGGTCACGTCGATGGTGTTACCAGCCTCGAGCGTGACATAGGCTTTCTTGACGTCCGAACGGACACCCGGGCGGCCTTTGAAGCGCTTGGTCTTGCCTTTGGTGATGGTGGTGTTGACCGCCTTCACCTTGACGCCGAACAGCGTTTCGACTGCTTCTTTGATCTGCGGCTTGTTGGCCGATTTGGCGACCTGGAAAACCACACCGTTGTTTTCACCGATAAGCGTTGCTTTCTCGGTGATCAGCGGCTTGACGAGAACGTCGTAGTGTTCCGGTTTAGCTTTGGTTTCTTTGCTCATTTCAGGCGAGCCTCCAGAGCTTCGACACCAGCGCGCGTGATCACCAGCGTGTCACGCTTGAGGATGTCATAAACGTTGGCACCCATCGACGGCAGGATATCCACGCCTTCGATGTTGCGTGCTGCGCGGGCGAAATCTTGGTTCACTTCGGCACCGTCGATGACCAGAACGCGCTTCCAGCCGTTCTCTTTGACCGCTTTTGCGACCGCCGAGGTTTTGGCTTCTGCGAGGTTCAGGCTATCCACGATCACCAGCTCGCCTGCAGCAAATTTTGCCGACAGAGCGTGCTTGAGACCCAGAGCACGGACCTTCTTGGGCAGGTCGAACGCGTGCGAACGCGAGACCGGGCCCTTGTAGACACCACCCGAACGGAAGATCGGAGCCTTGCGGGAACCGTGACGTGCGCCACCGGTGCCTTTTTGGCGGTAGATCTTCTTGGTCGAGTAGCTGACGTCCGATTTGCCGAGCGTCGAGTGCGTACCCTGCTGGGCGCGAGCGCGCTGCCAGCGGACGACGCGGTGCAGAAGGTCTGCACGCGGCTCGAGACCGAAGATGTCATCGCTCAGTTCGATATCACCGGCTTTGCCGGCGTCGAGCTTGATCACATCAAGTTTCATCAGTTATCTCCTTCCGGCGCAGCGGCTTCAGCAGAGACTTGAGCTTCGGCAACAGCCGAACCACGCGTCGCAGCCGGGAAGACCGTGTTTTCAGCCAGCGGCTTCTTCACGGCGTCCTTGATGGTGACCCAGCCGCCTTTCGAACCCGGAACCGAACCTTTGACCATGATCAGGCCGCGGTCGGAATCGGTACGAACGACTTGGAGGTTCTGGGTGGTGACGCGAACGGCACCCATGTGGCCAGGCATTTTCTTGCCCTTGAACACTTTACCCGGATCCTGACACTGACCGGTCGAACCGATCGAGCGGTGCGAAACCGAGACACCGTGCGAAGCGCGCAAACCACCGAAGTTGTGGCGCTTCATACCACCAGCAAAGCCTTTACCGATCGAGGTACCCGCGATGTCGACGAACTGACCTGCAAAGTAGTGATCAGCGATGATTTCTTCGCCGACTTCCACCAGGTTGTCTTCGGTGACGCGGAATTCCGCGATCTTGCGCTTCGGGCCGACATTGGCCTTGGCAAAGTGACCACGCATCGGGCCGGACACGCGCTTGGCTTTCGCCTCGCCCGCACCGAGCTGCAGCGCCACATAACCGTCACGGTCAATGGTACGCTGAGCGACGACCTGAAGGTTGTCGAGTTGGAGAACGGTCACAGGAACCTGCTTGCCGTCCTCGAGGAAGAGGCGGGTCATACCCAGCTTCTTCGCGATTACACCAGTCCGCAGCATATTGACCTCCTCAGACTTTGATCTCGACGTCCACGCCGGCGGCGAGGTCGAGCTTCATCAGGGCGTCAACGGTCTGCGGGGTCGGGTCGACGATGTCGAGCAGACGCTTGTGGGTACGGATTTCCCACTGGTCACGCGATTTTTTGTCGATATGGGGGCCGCGCAGAACAGTGAATTTTTCAATTTTGTTCGGCAGCGGGATCGGGCCACGAACCTGAGCGCCGGTGCGCTTGGCAGTGTTCACGATTTCCTGCGTGCTGGCGTCCAGAACGCGGTAATCGAATGCCTTCAGCCGGATGCGGATATTCTGGCTTTGCATAGTCATCCCTCTTGCGGGGAGTTCCAGTTGAGAGGCTGACAACACACCATGCGCCGCCAGCGTCGAACCGTAAAAAATGCAGGCCGCCCTTATTTTTGGCGACCTCGCACATAGCCAATGATTCCCCTTGAATCGGAGAAGTGTCGGCGATGCGGCTAAATGCATGAAATAGGGCGACAGGTCAAGCGCTGTCGCTGGTGCGCTCCGATTTGGCGAAAAGCGTGTGGCTTGCGCCCAATCCGCAAGCCGGTGTGGCTTCCAGCTGCGCGATTATCCCCTGCATCAGGTTTTCGAGCGTCTCGTTTCCCGTGGCCCGCGCGTCGTCGCGATAACGGACGGCAAGGTCATAAAACGCATCCCATGTCGTGATGGCAACCCCCATCCGCCTCGCGACAGACCGGAAGGCCTCGGGATACCGGCCCAAAAGATCCCGCAGCCTTGCCTTCTTGGTATGGGCTTGCGGATCGCTCAGGATCGCGGCCCTCGCCTCGGGATCGTCGAGGTACAGATCCTTGCGCACCCCCGCGACGGCAGATTGCGGCGCGAGATAGACCAGCCCCGCATGGGGTCGCGGACCATGCGTCATCTCCTCAAGCGCGGTCAACATCACATATTTCAGATATTGCTCGACCGAGGTCCGCGCGCCCAGCTTCATCTCCATCATGACGGTCGAATTTTCGCTGATGTAAAAGCCGTCATGCTGCGTGAACTGGTTCGCCGAATAGCGGGCATGGCGCGCCAGCACCTCGCGACCGATCGTCCGGATGCACCCGACGGGAGAAATCCCCAAAGGTGCAAAGAACGCCTCCTCCAGAAAGCGGCCCGGCGCGATGGCGAGGGCCACTTCAAGAAGCTGGTTCAGCAGCTCCTCGCTACCGGAAAGCCCGCTTTTCCAAACTGCGCCGGTCGACCCGCGCCGATAAAGCGAGCGTCCCCCCGAGAGCAACTCCTTGGGAACAAGATAGTGCTGCCCGTCGGGCGATAGCGCGGCCCTGACGGTCGAAAGACCGATCATTTTGGGCGTCCAGTAAATCTGGTCGAGGTTGTCGAAAAGCTTGTCGTTCCAGCCCACCCCTCCCCTCCCCCTTCTCTTTCATGCGGGCAATATCCCGGGGTCCGGGGCAGCGCCCCGGCTTGGCGCCGCCGGCCTGATGATAGCGCCGCCAATGAAAAAGGCCCGCCCCTTTCGGGACGGACCTTCTTTCGTATCACCGGACCGGTAGGGGCGT
>NZ_JBHMDZ010000007.1:0-515 GCF_042430175.1 Paracoccus cavernae
TTGACCTGCGCGATGGCCGCGTCGAGCTTCGCCTTGCGGTCCTCGAAACTGTCCATGTGCTGCATCGCGCCCTGATAGGCCTGAATGCCCTTGAAGGTCAGGTTCGGGGCAGCCGCCGCCGCTTTGGCGATTTCCAGAACCGCTTCGGTGGTTTTCACGCCGCAACGGCCCGCGCCGCAGTCGATCTCGACGAAGATGCCGAGCTCGGTGCCGTGCTTTTGCGCCGCAGCCGAAAGATCCGCGATATTGGTCACGTCATCGACGCAGACCGTGACGGTCGAGCCGAGCTTCGGCATGCGGGCCAGACGGTCGATTTTTGCCAGATCGCGCACTTCGTTGGTGACCAGAATGTCCTTGATCCCGCCGCGGGCGAAGACTTCGGCTTCCGAGACCTTCTGGCAGCAGACGCCGACCGAACCGCCAAGCTCTTCTTGCAGCTTCTGGACATCGACCGATTTGTGCATCTTGCCGTGGCTGCGGTGGCGCATGCCGTGGGCCTTGGCGTAATCGCCCAT
>NZ_JBHMDZ010000008.1:0-1269 GCF_042430175.1 Paracoccus cavernae
TGACGCGCCCGAAATGGGCATCCGCCGCCGCGAGGAAGTCGAAGTTGAGGCGCATGCTATGCTCCGAGGTTCAGGGTGAAGGAAGGGATGGCGCGCTGCAGCTTGCGCGCCGGCAGGATCTTGGAGGGCTTTTGCAACGTGGTGCGCAGCAGGCCGCGATGGGCGGTGTAACGGTTGCCCGCAATGCCGGTGACGTTCTGGATCTGCATGGCGTAGCGCAGGGCCGTCGGTGCGCCGGTGTAGGTGATGCGGGCGGTGTTGCCGCGCAGGGTCAGGGCGGTGATCGCGCCCCCGACCAGCTCGAAGCCCGCAAAGGCGTCGATGGCTTGGCCGCCGTATTTGGCCGCATCCTCAAGAGCCAGTGCCTCATCCTCGCGCAGGCTGGCGAACTGCAGCACCAGGACGCCGCCTTCATGCAAGAGTAGGTGCGGGCGCAGGATCGACCAGCGGTGACCGGCCTCGACCTCGGCCATGGCCCAAGCACAGGTCTCCGAGGCAAGTGCCGTCGCCTCCGCGTCGGGATGGACGTTGTTGTCGGCGATCTCGTACCAATGCTGGCAGGTGCCGAGGATCGCCCCGCCCTGCTCGACAAGATCGAGAATGTCGTCGCACACCGCCCAGCCCGTGGCTCCGTCATTTGTGGTGTCGGCATCACCGCCCGGCTGGGTCAGGATGTAGCGCGGGGCGGGCAGCCCCTGCCCGCGCCAATAGGCGAGGCTCCCGGCCTGCAACTTCCACCNCAGCTTCCGCCACTGCTTTCGCCTGCGCGTTCCAATAGCTGAAGCTGCTCCAGACCGTGGCCGTTCCCGAGCCTGTCGCCGGATCGGCATCCATGTCTTCGATCGCAATGCCGGGGATGCCGTGGCAACTGGTGACAACCGGCACCTGCGCCAAGCCGAGATCGCGGCGATGGGCATTGAGCAAAGCGAAGGCCGGAAAGGCCATGCCGCTGGCACCGCTGCCCGTCTGCGCCCGTTCGAAGCCGGTGGCGGCTTTGGTCAGGTTGTAGCCTTTGGAGCGCGGCCCGAGCGTATCCGTGATTGGTACCGCATCCGAGAACTGCATCCCCGCGAGCTGCAGGCAGTGATCACCGCCCAAAGCCTCGAGCATCGCGCGCGTCAAGATGGCCGTGAACGCGCCGCCAACCGTCAGGGACTGGCCGTTGACACCGCAGAGTTGCACCGCGGTCGTCGACAGAAGCCCGCCCTCGATCTGGAGCTTGCCGCGGCCGCGATCCCAAAAGTCTTGCGACATATGCGCGTCGAAGCC
>NZ_JBHMDZ010000009.1:0-123530 GCF_042430175.1 Paracoccus cavernae
TCCTCAGTCTCGTCGCCACAAGCGCTCGACACGCTTGTCGTTCACCTGCCACCCGGCATCCCGCAACAAGGCCGCAATCCGGCGATAACCTGAGCTGCCATACTGCCGAGCCAGCTCGATCATGTCGGCAACCAGGCGATCTTCATCAGCCCGACCTCGCGGTAGCTTGCGCTGCGTGGAGCGATGCTGGCGCAGCACGTGGCAAGCCCGACGCTCGGAAACGCCCAGCTCACCCCGGACATGATCGACACAGGCCCGGCGGCGAGCGGGGCTCAGAAGTTTCCCCGAGCCGCCTCCGTCAGGATCAGCTTGTCCAGCGTCAGATCCGAAACAGCACGCCTGAGCTGCTCATTCTCCTGCTGAAGCCGCTTCAGTTCCTTCAGCTGATCCACACCCATCCCGCGTTCGCCGTTGGGCTTGGACCAGTGGCGCCTTCAACGGCTCACTGTTTGCCCCAGCGGTAATAGGTCTGTTCGACGACACCGATCCGCCTGATCGCATCCAGACGGGACAGGCCTTGACCCATCAGAACCTCAACCTGCCGCAACTTCGACACAATCTCTTCCGGCTTCGGTCGCTTGTTTGCCATTCTTGATCCTCCGTTTCCTAAGCATAACGGCGGACCACTTCACGGGGGGAGGATCAGGTTTGCAATGTGCAAATGGCGGAGCGGAAGGCCGCCATTGTTCAGTCGCGATCTGTCGCGTGAAATCGCAGATATCCCTATGAAACCTCGTGTTTTATTGTGAGCCCCTGTTGCTGCCTGTTGCAATCTTTTGCGACCGAATGCATAGTCTTAGGCGGGTATGATGAGGGGCGTATATGCCGAGGGTTGCGAAAGAGCTGTCCGCACTGGATGTGAAAAGGTTGCAACACCCGGGCAAGGGGGGCAACTCGACCTTTGCGGTTGGTGGTGTCTCCGGACTTCTTCTCCAGATCACGCCGAACGGCGGGCGCACGTGGCTGTTGCGCGTGTCGGTCGGCGGGCGGCGCCGCGAGATTGGTTTGGGCGGCTTCCCCGATGTGACGCTGGCGCAGGCGCGCGATAGGGCGCGCGAGGCAAAGGACCAGATCCGACGCGGCATAGACCCCGTGGAGGAACGCAGGTCGGCTCGCGCGGCCTTGGAAACAGCTCGGCGGCGAGGTCTCACGTTCTCTGATGCGACGGACCGCTATCTCGATGCAAAGCTTGAAGCGTTCAAAAATGCCAAGCATCGCGATCAGTGGCGCAATACGCTCCAGACCTATGCCGTGCCCGAGCTTGGCAAGTTGCTGGTTGACGAAATTGCCGTGCAGGATGTGCTGCGCGTACTTGAGCCGATCTGGACTGAAAAGACCGAGACGGCCTCGCGCCTTCGCGGCCGCATTGAATCAGTGCTGTCTTGGGCGACGGTGGCCGGGCACAGGACAGGCGATAATCCGGCACGCTGGGCGGGCAACCTGAAAGAGCTTCTGCCCGCGCCCTCCAAGATCAAGCAGGAAGAAAATCACCCCGCCGTGCAGATTGACGATGCACCGCGCTGGTTTGCTGAAATCCGCGGGCGTGAAGGAATGGGGAGCCGGGCGCTTGAGTTCACGGCTCTGACGGCTGCGCGGTCCCGTGAGGTGCGCGGGGCGCTGTGGGAGGAAATCGACCTCGATAAAGGGCTTTGGATCATCCCAGCTGCGCGCATGAAAATGGACCGAGAGCATCGGGTGGCGCTGTCATTCGAGGCGGTCGAGCTGCTGCAAGCCCTCCCTCGCTTCGAAGGCAATCCGCTGGTGTTTCCCGCGCCGCGTGGCGGTGAAATGTCTGACATGACCTTGAGCGCGACCATGAAGCGTGTGCATGCGGCTGATGTGGATGCAGGGGGCAGGGGCTTTACGGATCGAGTGAATAAGCGCCCAGCCGTTCCGCACGGTCTGCGCAGCACTTTCCGCGATTGGGTTGCAGAGCGCACACACTTCCCCGGCGACATGGCCGAGGTCGCGCTGGCGCACAAGGTCGGGAGCGCGGTCGAGGCGTCATACCGGCGCGGGGACATGGTTGAGAAGCGCCGCGCTATGATGGCGGCATGGGCAGATTATCTGACCGGGAAAACACGGTCGGGAGCACAAGTAGTGAGGATTGGATAGTGGAAATATTCATTCGCGCTGAGGTAGCTGAGACGTGCTATCTTGATGAAGCAGCCCACTGGATCGCATTCGGAGTGGTGCCAACATTTTGGCCGGACGAGAATGGGCACGATGAAAGGCAAAACGTGGACGCGCACCTTGACCATCTAGAAGGGCTGGCTTCACCAACTTACTTTCCAATTGCCCCCATTGCGCATCGTTTCTTGGAACATGATGATGCAGCGGACTTCGCGCGGCACATGACTGAGTCTTACGGTCAAACAGTTAAAGAGGCGCGCGATGCGGTCGAGCTTCAAGTGGAACTGCATAAGAAGTACTACCCTGCTGCTGGTGACCCCGATTACGATCAAGATCGGCAGAACGAATTCGAGCGAGAATTAAGCGCCCTAGAAAGCGAGCTTGAGAGCGCAATGGCCATTGCGCCATTTCTAGCCGAGCTAGATCAACTTGTTGAGATAGCACGCAGCAAACTGTTCACCGCACTTGTTCAAGGAAAGCTAGCGGCGCGAGGTATCGAATTATTGCCCTCGCCTGATGATGGCCCAATGAGCGGGAGGTTTGGAGATATTCCAAGATCAGATTGGCGGATGTCTGATGTTGCGTGGCCGTTGAGCAACCTAGGTACCGGTGAAGACGAACAACCGAGGTGGATCGCGGCTCAAGTATCGTTCTCCGAACTCATGATGCTGGTTCCCCAGCCTGACATTGGGAAATCTCTAAGGACGCTTGAGGACTTCGGAGCGTGCCTCATTGCACGCAACGCTGAAAGTGAAGGTGAAGCCGTCATCAGTGCGCGGGCGACCAGTCGGGGCGCGCCTAAGCAAGGGGGCGGCCTTCTCGAGACTGCGCTGGTAATCGAGTTTGAGAGACGGGCAAAGGCTAAGGTACTGCCAGAAAAGCTTGAGTCAATTTGGGCGGAGGCGAGCGAATTCGTGAATAGAACGTTCGGCCAGCCGTTACCGCGTTCCACGGCTCAGCGGTATCTGAAACCAGTTCTTGAAAAGAACGGCATAAGCGGAGCACGCCCAGAAAGGCTGCCCAATTAAGCTGCCCAGAATGGTGTGAGGTTAGAATGACCAGTGTGCGTTTCTGGGCACCTTGCTCGGGCACGTTATCAATATTATGGGCCTGTCGTTGCATTCCCCCACTAGTTCTAGGGCGGCATATTGCCTCCAATCGCAATTGATTGGAGCGCATGGCAATGGCCGACACCTTCCTCGCCGACACCCAAATCGCCGCACGCTACGGGGTTCACCGCACAACCCCTTGGCGCTGGGCAAAGACTGATCCGAATTTCCCCAAGCCCGTAACCCTGACGCCCGGCTGTACCCGTTGGAAGCTCGCAGAGCTCGAAGCGTGGGAAGCTGCCAAGTCCGCAAATCGGGCAGCCGCATAAGAAACCGCCACCCCGAGGCAAGGGGCGGCGGTGCAACATTTGGCAGGTATCAGGATACCGCGAATATAGCGCGCGACGCTCTTGCCCGCAAGCATTGAGGCAAGGCATGACCTTCACCAAGCAATGGCCGGCACAGGCCTTCACGGTGCGCGATGGAGCAGACAGCCAGCGCACAATCATCACCAAGGGCCGCGACCGGTGGGCATTGGAAGCCCTGATGCAGGCAGGTCCTAAGGGCTGCACCCCGATCGATCACCCCGGCCCGCGCTGGTCGGCCTATGTCCACAAGCTGCGCGGTGCGGGCGTGGATATCGAGACGATCCACGAACAGCATGACGGCCCGTTCCCCGGCCGGCACGCCCGCTATGTCCTGCGCTCCAGCGTGTCTCTCGGCCGTGCGGGGTGTCACTGATGGATTTGGCAATCATTCCCAAGAACAGCCGCGAAGAGCTGCGCCTGACCGTTGACGACTTCAAGGGTGTGCAGCTGGTGAATCTCCGTGTCTGGTTCAAAGCAGAGGACGGCGAGATGCGCCCCAGCCGCAAGGGCGTGGCCTTCAAGCGCGCGCTCTTGCCGGACGTGCTGGCCGCGCTTCAAGCCGCGCAGCAAGGTGGTGAAGCATGAGCGCGCAGGATGAGCCCAGCGACGCCCAGAGGCGTTGACGTGACGCCAGATCCGCAGACGCTCAATGCGCTGTCCATGGCGAATGAGACCTATAAGCAGCTTGCCCCGAAGTCGGCACAAGCCCCCATCGTCGGCGAGATTGTGAAGCGAATGACCGGCGCATTCAGGACTGGCGAAAGTATACCTGCCAGCACAGTGAATTCATGGCGCTCTAGCCTTTCTCGGCTCACGGCCAGCAATGACGGCGCCACTCGCTCAGCAGCAATCGAGGCTTTGACTGCCTTGGATGATGCCATGAGTTCGACCCTGACCAGCTTGGGCCGCGCTGACGATGTTGCTCGCCTGGCGACCGCACGCGACCAATGGCGCAACTTCCTCGCGATCCAGAGGGCTGCCACCAGCGCTGGCGAGGAGGCGGCGGTCGGCATCCTCTCTCCTTCGGCGCTGCGCAATGCCGTCGTTCAGCAAGGCCGAGCCTCTTATGCTCAGGGTGGCCGTGGCGAACTAGGTGAACTCGCACGAGCTGCGGGGGGTATTATGAGGCCAATGTCCAACTCCGGAACCGCGCAGAACCTTCGCGCTATGGGGGTGCCCTATGTGGGCTGGACTGGTCTTGGTGCCGGTGCGGGTGCCATAATCGGTGGTGGCCCCGCTGGTGCAATTGCGGGCTCCATTGTCGGCTCGGCCGCGCCCGCTGCGCTGGGGGCTGCGAGGATGTCCGGCCCCGGTCAGGCGTGGCTCGCGAACCAGCTTGTCGGACGTGGCAGGCCCACGTTCACCACGAATCTGCTCGCGCCGCTTTCCCCAGCCACCATCGACATGCCGGGGCGTGGTGCTGGCAAGGGCTCGCCTCAGGGCGGAGGCGTGCTTGCGGAGCAGTTCGCGAAAAGGCTTCTGCGGGGAGAAACAAGTAAGAGCAGTGGGCGCTGATGCGCCCGCGCTGGGCGCCGCATATCTCACGTGTGCCTAATTGCACTGCCCAGCGCCTCGTTCTTTATCTGCGCGCGCGCTGGGCTTGATCGGGTGACCGAATAAGGCGTGGCCACGCTCCCCGCATTTCGGGAACGTGCCCGTTGAGCCGCCGCCGCACGCATTGCTGTTCGCGGCTGAAAAACACGAAAAAACACGAACCGCGCGTCAAAGAGGACGCGAGCACTCCAAAGGGGTCAGCTCCAGAGGCTCCTGAATATCCAAAGGCCTAACCGGCCTGTAACCCACGATTTAGGAGTGGAGCGATGCCAGCACCTGATCCAAGCGGCGTGACCATCGATCGGCAAGGCGGAGGCTTTAGCCTGCTGGTCGATACCTTCCTGCTGTCGGGCCGTACCCAGCGGATGGCGCGGGCTGGGCGGATCGCTCATAACTTGCGGCGCGATGGCTGGGCGTGTCTCTGGTGTAAGCGGCCCGTGCCGGAGTTCCGCCGAGCCGATGCCCTATACTGCTGTGAAGGATGCCGGAAGCGGGCAACGCGGGAACGGCTGAGCGGACTGAGAAACTGAGACCGGCTTACCAGCAAAGAAGGTTGCTTTTAACCTCGCAGCCCCAGAGCCTTCAGTCGTACCTGCATCGCGCGGGACGACACTGCACAGTTACGAGCGAGTTCTTTATAGTTATCCGCTGCTGGGTCATAGTGTGTTCGAAGAAATGTTGCGGGCATCAAAAGGTTTGCTGCGAACTGGTTGGCTTGCACCTCGTGATGAGGACGAATGCCGTCGTTGGCTTCTTCATAACCTTGGGCGTTAAATAGCCGGTCCAGGTGAGCGCCATCTGGAAGAAGGTCGCGATGCAGGAGGTAGTGGCCGAGCTCGTGCGCAGCTGTAAAGCGTCGGCGCTGGGGCCCCTCGCTAGCATTCACAGTTATAGTGAAGTCCGAACCATCCTTGTGGATACGGCCGGAGTTCTCCGACGGCATCGGAGCCTCAAAGTAGGTGAGTCCAAGCTCACGAATGAGTGCGTTGACCTCGACAGGCAGGTGAGCGGCGTACTTTTTGACAATAGCCATTTCATCGATCATCGGAGCCCTCCTCATCATCAAGTGCGGACATCATATCTGGAGTCGATGCCGCAGAGTTTCCAGTGCCATAACGTATGCCGGTGCTGTCAAGATAGTCCAAAGAGGCGCGCCTGGCTATAAGCTGAGCGCTTTCTCGAATCTCCGCCTTCACCTTCTCCAGCTCGACTTGGCCTTCGATCCTAAATTTCGCGAACTCGGCACGCGCTTCTTCTTCCGCAGCTGACTTTGCTGCGGATCTAAGAAGGAAGAACCCGCCCAGCGCACCGACCGCCAAGAATGTCTGTAGTACAGTAATGGAGACACCGATGGCGCTTATGTCTTTGATTTCGCTGCTGGTGTTCCAGTGAAGTAAAATTAAGAAAAAATTTAGCAGCCCCAATAGTAGAGAGGCAAATCCACAGCATTTCCAAGGATTCTCGTACCACGGGCAACCATTCGTAGTTTCTTTGCTCATGCCTGACTGCTCTGAAATTATGTAACGAATCCATATTCAAGGACATTTAATTGAAGTGAAATCAAGCCGCACGGGCTGTAATCATTTGGCTTGAATACGACAGGCCATAAAAGAGGCGGATCGCGGCGCGGTTGCCGGAGCGCTGCCGGCGCAATGCTGTGCCTCCGGAGATTAGGCCACTCGGCAGCCCCCGACAAATCCGATGTGAAGTGCGCCAAGAATTTGATATGCTGACCCAGAGGCCGGAAATGGCCTGACGGCTTGGTCATATGCCACCGTCCGACCGGTCAATGCCTGACTCAGCTCCGCGCCTCCTCGAGATGGAGGGTAAAGCAATGTCCACCGAAATAATTGGCAACCCGATCACTTGGGCCGCACGGCGCGTTGTTGGCGTGGGGCACGGCCTAGAGGCGGCTGTTGACGGGATTGGGGGCGTAGAGGTTGCGCAACCGGTCGTCAACACGATTGGAGCGCGAGAGGTCGGAATAGCCCTGAGCAAGGGCATAAGGGATCTAGCGGCATACCGATCAGACGTCATCGTCTTGGTGCTGCTTTATCCGGTGATCGGATTTGCGCTCTCTGTCTGGGCGCTTCAAGCGGGGCATTTGCATCTCTTGGTTCCATTGGCCGCCGGTTTCCCCCTCGTGGGACCGGTGGCCGCGACCGGTCTTTACGAGATGAGCAAACGTCGCGAGCAAGGGCTGGAGCCCAGCTGGGGCGTCGCGATGGATGCCTTGCGCGCGAGCGTCTTTGGCCCAGTGCTTACGCTTGGCGCCCTGCTCGTGGGGGTCTTTCTGCTTTGGCTCTATGCTGCCCATTCCATCTGGCTCGCCACGCTTGGGCCAGTGCCCTATGACAACATCTCCGCCTTGCTTCGTGACAGCTTCACGACCGAGGCAGGTTGGGAGATGATTGCGATGGGCGTTGGGGTCGGCGCCATCTTCGCTGCGGTTGTGCTTTGCCTGAGCGTCGTGTCTTTCCCGATGCTCGTGGACCGGCGGGTCGGCATCCCCTTGGCTCTGACAACCTCTCTCGCCGTTGTCCGCCGCAACCCCGGAACCATCGCGCTTTGGGGGCTGATTGTCGCTGTCTTGCTGGCTCTGGGGTCGATCCCGCTTTTTGTCGGGCTGATTTTCGTCCTGCCGGTGCTTGGCCACGCGACATGGCACCTCTATCGTGCCGCGGTGACATGGCCGTAAATGGAAGTGGATGAGGGCTAGAGCGCGCGGGCGGATCTGCATCATGCTTGCGCGCAAAGCGCCGACGCGCGAGGGCTAGTAGTGGTCGGCTGCCACTTCTAGCGCGACCGTCACAATCACCGTGCTGCCCTCATAGCGGAAGCTGAAGCGGCGTTGCGGCGAGGGCGCCACGTCGGCGATGTGCTCGCTCTCCGAAGATATGCCCAGCGCGAGAAGCACATTAGCCAGAGCGTGCTCGAAGTCTCGATCGTCACCAATGAACCGCAGTTTCGCGTGGGTCGTTCCGCGCAACTGTCGTGCCAGTAATGTAAGGGTCTGATCGTCCAGAAGCGGTGCGCCGTCGACGTTTTTATCAGCCATTGGGCCCATGCTCCAATCCAGCATTCAGGGCCTCAGTCTAGGTGGCTGTGTTCTGGGTTGCGAGGCTTGTACTGGGGCACGGGCGGAATGGTGCCGGTTGCGGGCGGGAAGGCCCCGATCGAAGGGAAAACAGGGCTAGCGTAGCTGCTGGGCCGGCTGAGTTTTGTCACCCCTTAGAAAGGTGATATCTAAAGCGCCAAACCGCCGGCTGTCAGTCGATCCCCTCTAGGCGTGGTGGCTTCGAAAGGGTGACAGTAAACCAGATCAAAGCGAACAGCCCAAATGTGATAGCTGAGGAAAGAAGGCCGCCAATGCTCGCGCTTGGCACTTCCAGAAAGCTAGCGATGGATGGGACGCGCAGGATGAAATCCCCTGGGTAGGTCCATATCCAGGAGATTGCGCCGGTCAGGTCTGACAGCGTGAAGCCGGGCTCGCAATTGAACTCAGTGATGCCGCCGCTTGGCCACAAAAAACGAGAGTGCCCTAAGGATTCTGACAACGCAGCGCATTCAGCCCATTTCATCGGCTTTCCCCTTAATCAGGGCGACACCACGCCCGAGTGCGGGCTGGCCAATATCTAAAAACTGGATGCCCCTAGCTTCTAAGGTTAGGCGAACGAGCTGAATTGTCGAGGCTTTGCCTTCGCCTTTGTCCAGTTTGTTGAGTGTATTGCGGTGCAATCCGGTAGCTTCCGCGAGCTCTGGGTTGCTGAGGCCTAACATGGCTTTCGCCCCTTTGAATTGATCTGGTGTCATAGTGACCTTTCTGTGCTGATAGCACCTTTATTGTGTTGACAGCATGTGCTGTTGATTGCATAGATATGCTAATAGCACAGGAATACCGCGACCATGAACTACAATCTTTCTTCGATCATGTCGGCCGCATGGGTCATTGCGCGGCGGTTCATCGGGAATGGTGAGTCTCTGCGGGCGCTCCTGCGCAGGGCGCTCAAGCAGGCATGGTATCAGGCCAAGGTAGCGGCGCAGATGGCCCGTAAAGCTGCCCAGCGCGTGCAGGTTTCGGCTTCGCAAGTCGAAGCAATGACCTATGCCGCTCTGGCAGAATGGGCCTTTGTGATCGAGTGCCAAGACCGGCTCTCGACCGCGGACCATGACCAGCTTGCCCTCATCCGCCACGCAATGGCGCAGCGAAACGACTAAGACGCTGGGCCTGCGTCCGGCGACCACCACCTGATAAAACTGGAGGAAACAGGATGAACGCGAATATCGCGAACGATACCGGCTTGTCTGCCGCGAGGCTTCACGAGATCAAGGACAGCCTTGTCCTCGCTCTGGATGCCAGCGAGCGCAGCAATGGATACAGCGTCCCCGAACGGGAGGCCCGAGCCTATATGCGCACGGCATTGCGCCACACGATCAAACTCATGGAGACTGCACAATGAGGGCTTCTGAAATCCTGCGTTTCACTGGGGACGCCCGCGAGGCCGCCGACGGGCTGGCTTACCATGTCTATGCGCTGCTACGTGTCGCGCGGCTGGCGCTGGAGAATGAAACCAGCGGCGAAGAGGTCACGCTGCATCGGGAGGCCAATGTGGCCTATGTGCTTGAGATAGCCGAGGCCCTTATGGCGACTGTGCATGAAGGCGTCGAGGAATTGGCCCGTGAGACCAAGCGCGGTCATTGGCGCAAAGGAGAAGCAGCATGACCACGAGCGCACTCAAAAAGCATGTGCAGAACCAGCAGAACTTGGCCTGCAAGTTGTCGGGCGTCCTTGAGGCACTGGAATCCCTAAACCTCGAAGGTGTGGCCGAGAGCGCTCAGACGGTCCTCATTGGGGTGGCACGGGCTATGGCCGATGAACTGAATGCCAACCTCGATAGCGTGAGCTTGCCGAGCTGACGGCGGCAACCGCACGGCTTCCAACTGCATGACAGCCCCGCCCAGCGCGGGGCTTTGCTTTTCCAGTACGGGGCTCCAAGGTGATGCGACAGGCGCAGAGCATCCAAAATGGACAAAGGCATGACGGACGAACACCCCCGCTCTTTTCGCGATCCGAATGTGGTAGCGCGGCGGCGCGCGCTGTTGTCGTCGCCGCACATGGGGCCGCTTGTCGAACTGACCAAAGAGTTGCGGGCCGAGGGCAGAGGCACTGTGCCTGATTTTGACCCAGCCGACGCGGGCGTAAATGCACGCATCCTGTTCCTGATGGAAAAGCCGGGGCCAATGACGGACGACCTCGCCTTGGTGGGCCGCGTCGGATCGGGTTTCATTTCGCGGGACAATGACGACCCCACGGCAGAAGCGATTTTCCATTTCATGCAGCAGGCAGGCATTTCGCGGCAGGAATCAATCCTCTGGAACACCGTGCCGTGGTGGAATGGCTCAAGACGGATCGAGGCCGCCGAACTCCGCGACGGGCTCGACCGCGTGGGCAAGCTCGCCGAGTTGTTGCCGAACCTGCGTGTTGTTGTCTGCGTCGATGGAAAGGCCCAGCGTGCAGCTCGGTTCATCGAGGGGCTTGGGCTTTCCTTCGTCCCCTCTGCGCACCCGTCTCCGATCAATCGCGCGGCGCGGCCTGCTGTCTGGCAAGCAATTCCCGATCAATGGGCGCAGGCCCGTGCTTTCATTTAGGGCTGGGGGGCTTGGCAGATGATGGCCAAGCAAGAGAGGGCCGAGCGCTTTTTTTCAGGCACCCTATCAGATTCGGTGTGTCGCGAATGTCGCGGGTGTCGCAATGTCGCAGCGCACCAGATCGGAGTGCCCGTGTAGCGGTTGCAGCGGATGTAGCGGCGTAGCAGATGCTCGACCCAATGGCGACATTCCAGCCGATCGGGCTTTTGTCGGGTTCTGTCGGTATGTCGGGTAAGCAAATGTCAATCGGCGTCATGCGCCAGATATGGCGTCTGGGCCGGCAGGGGGGAATCGTAAAGTCTGGGCCGATCCGGCTCGGGACCGGCGTCCACGGTCTCGGCACGCATCCGCAATTCAGGAAAAGCAGAGGATCGAGCGTGTCTTTAACAGCTTGGTCCGGCGCATGTCGCGAAAGTCGTGGGTGTCGCGGCGTCGCACATGGTCGGATCGCATTTGCCCGACGTGAAGGCACAGCCAGATCCAGCGCAAGGCGATGCCGCAATCTGTTGCAATCAAGCGCAAATTAGATGGCGGGCCCTATGGCGGGTATGACAGAAATTCTTCTGAAAAATTCAATAATATCAATGATAGGTGGCGGAGCGGAAGGGATTCGAACCCTCGAGACGGTTTCCCGCCTGCACCCTTAGCAGGGGTGTGCCTTCGACCACTCGGCCACCGCTCCGCTGACCCGTATATGCAGCGAGGTCGGGACAGACAAGGGCCTTTTTCGCACAATCTTCAGTTCGTTGATGAGCGTATCGCCGAAAGCCCCGATCTTGGTGGGGAGGAGGGATTTCCCGCGCGGGCAGGGCAGGGGGAGCCTTTGGAAATTCGGCGGCTGCCCGTGGTTTGCGGGCATCCGGACGGCTCCGGCTCAGGGGCCGAGCAGGTTGCTGGCTGCCTGTTCTCGCAAGGGCGCGGGGGCCTCGGGTGGTGAAGATTTGCGCCAGCCGCCCTGTTTGTAGCAGATCGTCGCAAGGATCAGGGTGGAGACCATGGCAACGGGGAAGCTCAGCCACAGGGCGTCGGGGCCCAAAAGGCCCTTCATGCCGACCGCAAATCCGACGCGTACCGGATAGAGCGCGATGATCAGAATCACCAAGGGGATGATCACCTGCCCGTTGGCGCGCATGGTCCCGAACAGGACCATCGAGACGCCGAACGCCAGAAACCCCCAGGTCGAGAGGCGGCTGATATGCGCACCGATCGACAAAGCCGGACTTTCCGGCCCCAGAAAGACCGACATGACCTGACGGCCGAGGAAAAAAAGCGCCACCACAAGCGCGCCGGTCAGCAGGATGTTGAAAATGATGCCCGAGCGGGTGATCTCGCCGACGCGGTCCCAGCGGCCCGCGCCGATGTTTTGCGCGGCCATCGCCGAGACCGCCGCACCGAGCGCCATGGCGGGCATCTGGACGTAGGTCCAGAGCTGCTGGGTCGCGCCGAAAGCCGCGGCCGTGTCGACGCCCTGACTGTTGACCATGGTCATCATCGTCAGCATCGAGCTGGAAACCACGATCATCTGGATGCCCATCGGAAGGCCCTTGCCGACCAGTTGCCGCAGGATATGCGGGCTCGGGACCAGGAACTTCAGATCCGCTCCGGTCAGGCGCAGCGGCAGCTTGCGGGCATAGATCGCGCAGAGCATTGCACCGAGGCTGATGTAGTTTGCCACCACCATCGCCAGCGCCGAGCCCGCGATTCCCATCTCCGGAAGCGGGCCGATCCCGAGGATGAAGAGCGGGTTCAGAACGACATCGAGCACTACGGCCATTGCCATGAAGATCAGCGGCGTCATCGAATCGCCGCTGCCGCGCAGGGCCATCATCAGCATGGTCTGGATCATCATCGCGGGCATGGCGACGAAGGTCACGCGCAGGAAATCATCGGCGAGCGCCAGAATTTCGGGCGGTGTCCCGAGCAGCGCGAGGATCTGTGGCGCGAGGATCCAGCCGATCGCCGAGACGATGACCGCAGCCGGCGCGAATGTCCCCATGGCGGTGCCGACGACTTGACGTGCCGAGCGCAGGTCGTTCCTGCCCACCGCCTGGCCGATCAGGATGGTCGAGGCCAGTCCGAAGCCGAAGACGAAGGCCGTCATCAGCATCATGACCAGAATGCCGTTGGTGGTTGCGGCAAGCGCTTGCTCGCCCAAAAGCCTCCCGACCCAAACCGCGTTGATCGAGCCGTTGGCGGATTGCAGAACCGAGGAGCCGAGGGTCGGAAGGGCGAAAAGCAGAAGCGTCCGGTTGATGGGGGCGGTGGTTAACGAATTGGCCTGTGACATATGCGGTTCTCGTCCCTCGTATCCGCGAAAAGGCCGGTGCCGGAGAAGCACCGATGCAGACACGCCGCCCGAACCTGTTCGCCAAGGATGAACGACCGGCGCAGGCTTCCGTTCCTTCCTTCCGGCATTGGGCGGCAAGACCTGACGGCGTTTGGGCATATTCCGGACAGAAAGGCCGGGAATACCCCTTAAGGTTGTATTTTTATGGGGTTTTCCGGTCGCGCGGCAGCAGCGCGGCGCGACCCGCGATATTCATTCGCTTTCGCTGCGGGTCACGAAAGTGCCGTTTGCGCGGCTCTCCCACCATGCGGGTGTGTCGCGGTTGAAACGGATCAGCGCATCCCAGCGGGCCGAGCTGTCGTCGATATGTTGCAAGTTGCCCCAGGAGCCGTGCTTGTTGTGCCGCCCGATATCCACAAAGGCGTTGAACATCGTGCCGCCCTGCGCTTTCCAGCCCGCCAGAAGCTCGGTGTAAAGCTGGCCCATACCCTCGCTTTGGTTCAGCCAGACGAAAAAGCCTGTCAGCTCTTCGTCATCTGCCCAAGGGCCGACGCCGACGACATGCGTGCCGCCTTCGTACATCACGAGACGCAGGCCGCGCTGGTCGGCGATCTTCTTGTGATAGGCGAAAGTGGAGAACAGCTCTTTGAGCGAGCCCGCCGGATCGCCGGAAACCGAGCCGTCGCGCAATTCGCGAATGGCGAGATCGCCGGCCAGATCGTAAAGATGCCCCGCAACATAGGCGTCTTTCGCGGCGCGGGTCAGACCGGCGGCATCGGCGGCAGACTCCGCGGCGGCGAGCGATTGCGCCAGCCATTCCTTGACCAGTTTCGGCTTGTCGTCGCGGCCCAAGCTTGCGTCGAAATAGCCGGTGATCGCATAGGAATCGAATGTGGCCGAGGGCAATTTGCGTCCCACTGCCATCTTGCGCCATGCGGGCGCATCAAGAATCGCCTCTTCGAGGCTGAGCCAGCCGGTCTGGGTCGAGATCACCTTGTGATAGCTTTGCGCAGGTTTCGGCCCATAGGTCTTGTCGATGATCTGCGCCATCTCGACCGATTTTCCGGCGTAATATTCGACCCATGCCGTGCCGAGATCGGGCCAGAGCGCCTGTCCCTGCTCATTGGCCCATTGCGCCTGCGGGAATTGCCAGTTCCAGACCTCGTTCGAATATTCGTACCAAGGCGTCAGCTTGGGATCGAGCTGGTCGCGGACATAGCTTGCGAACTGCTCGATATATTGCGGATCGGCAAGATGGGGCAGGGTGAACCACGGATCGGTTCCGGTCTCGTTGGCGAGCTTGACCATCACTTCGAGCGGCACGCCTGCCGGCCCTGCCCATGACGCATCCTGCGGCTCGGCGCGATCGGACCAATGCGCGACCGGCGAGCCGTTCGTCGCCATCCAGTCCATGAAGCGCAGCGCGCGCATGTCGCCGATCCGTGCCAGCCATGCGGGATTGAAGACCTGCCCCGCCGCGAAGCGGGCAAGATCGCGTTCATGGACGACCGAGATCTGCCGGATCGGGTTCTCGGGCGCGATCGCGCGCAGCTCGATCTGGACCATATTGCCGCCGTTGGGGCGATATTCGAAGTCGATCTCGCCCGGACGTGTCGCGATGACCCGCCCGCCCGAAATCGTGACCTCGCCCTCGCCTTGATAGCTCAGACGGTAGGTGCCGGCGCTCGAGACCATGCCCTCGGGCATCTCGGTCAGGATGAGGGTGCTGACATGGCTGACCCCCTCGGGCATGCGGGTGAGCCAGCCGTGCTCGTCGGTGGCCGCGGCCATGACCTCTTCGCTCGCGCCGCCCCATTGGCCGGGGAGGTGGCCGATCCAGGGGCGCGAGGTTTTGAAGACGTCGATGAAGGGCGATTGCGTCGACCAATCCGCAATACCGGCCAGCCCCATCGCGATCGAGGGATTGCCGACGGCAGGCGCGCGCACCGCAGTAGCATCTGCCCCATCCGCCTTGTCGGAGTTCGGGCTGCCCGACTGCCCCGACACCAATGGCGCGTCGGCGCTTGTTTCGGGGGTACGGGCCTGCGCCAGAACCATGCCCGCGGCATCGCCTTGTGCGGGGGCGCGCAGGGCGGGGGGGCTGGCCTCGACGGCGGCGGAAAGGGCAAGGGATGCAAGGATCATGATCGAAGCCTAATCGGGGCGCGGGGGGCGGAGAAGGGGACGAATGGACGCGGGTGGCGGGGAGCGCTGCGTCAATCTTTGCCGCAGGGCAGGCCAATGTGCCAGAGGGGCATTCGCCCTTTCCTTTCGTGACCTTGGGCGCGGCTTTCGCAAGGATAGGGCAAAGTTATTTCCTTTTGGTTTCCATTTGCCGTGCCATAAGCCGCACAACGAAAACATGTCTCCGCAAGCCGGAGCGGATGGCGTCCCGATTTCCCGCATTCGGCGGGCTGGGTGCGCGGAAGGAAAGAACGGAACGGATGCGGAAATTTCTGCGGATCGGGGCGCCGCTTGCGCTGGTGGCGGTGCTTGGGGCGGGTTGGTATGTCTATGGCCGCAATGATCAGGGCAGCGCCTTGCAGGTCATTACCGCGCCGGTCGCCCGTGCCACGATCGAGCAGACCGTGCTCGCCAACGGCACGCTCAAGCCCGCGCGGCTGGTGGCGGTTGGGGCGCAGGTCTCGGGGCGTATCACCTCGGTCGGGGTCGCTTTGGGTCAGGAGGTCAAGGCGGGCGATCTGATCGCGGAAATCGACAGCGTGACCCAGCTCAACCAGCTCCGCACCGCCGAGGCGGCCTTGGCGGGGGTGCGCGCGCAAAGGACCGAACGCGAGGCCAATCTTTCTCTGGCCGAGCGGACCTTTGCGCGCCAGCAGGAAATGGTGGCGCGCAACGCCTCGACCCGCGTCGATTTCGACAGCGCCGGCGAGCAGGTCGAGGTTCTCAAGGCCCAGATCGAGGCGCTGGATGCCCAGATCATTCAGGGCGAGGTCGCGATCGAGACCGCCCGCGCCAATGTCGGCTATACCAAGATCACCGCACCGATCGACGGCACGGTTCTGGCCATCGTCAGTCAGGAAGGCCAGACGGTCAATGCCAGCCAGGCCGCGCCGACCATCGTCATTCTGGGCCAGCTCGACCGCATGACCGTGCGCGCCGAGATCTCGGAGGCCGATATCGTGCGCATCCGGCCGGGGCAGGAGGTCTGGTTCAATATCCTCGGCGAGCCGGGCAAGCGCTATGGCGCGAGCCTCGAGACGGTCGAGCCCGCGCCGGAATCGATCCGCAACGACAGCAGCATCAGCACGAGCGCATCGGGGACGAGCACCTCGACGGCGGCGGTCTACTATAACGGCGTCTTTACCGTGCCGAACCCCGAGCAGGCCTTGCGCACCTATATGACGGCGCAGGTCTATATCGTTCTCGGTCGCGCCGAAAATGTGCTGACCGTGCCCTTCAGCGCCGTGACCGTGACCCCGACAGGGCGTCAGGGCGGCGGTGCTGAAGGGCGGGGCCGGGGCGGCAGGGGCGGCGGCGCCGCCGCTTCGGGCTCCGGTTCGGCGGAAGCAGGCGAGGCGCGTGACGGCGAGGGGCAGAGCGTGACCCAAGGCCGTGCCGCTACCGTTCAGGTTCTGGGCAGCGACGGGCAGATCAGCCGGCGCGAGATCGTCATCGGGCTGGACGACAAGGTTTCGACCGAGGTTCTCGCAGGCCTCTCGGAGGGAGAAGCGGTCGTGACCGGCGAGGGCGCGGGCCGGAGCGGAGGCTCCTCCGGCGGCTCGGGCCGGATGATGGGCCGCGGCGGCCCGCCGATGGGGCTGTAAAAATGGATCGCAAGCCATTGATCGAGCTGAAGGATATTCGAAAGGATTATCCGTCCGGCGAAGGTGTGACGACCGTGCTCAAGGGCGTGGATCTGGTGATCCGCGAGGGCGAAATGGTGGCGATTGTCGGGGCCTCGGGCTCGGGAAAATCGACGCTGATGAATATTCTGGGCTGTCTCGACCGGCCCAGCTCGGGCAGCTACCGGATTGCGGGACAGGAGGTGGCGCAGCTCGGCCCCGATGCTCTGGCGGCGCTTCGGCGCGAAAGGTTCGGTTTCATTTTCCAGCGCTATCACCTCCTTTCGGAGTTTTCGGCGCTCGGCAATGTCGAGATCCCCGCGATCTATGCCGGCGAGGCCCCCTCGGACCGGCGCGACCGCGCGGCGGCTCTGCTCGGGCGTCTGGGCATGGCCGACCGGACCGCGCATCGTCCGACACAGCTTTCCGGTGGGCAGCAGCAGCGCGTCTCGATCGCGCGGGCGCTGATGAACAACCCCGGCGTGGTGCTCGCGGACGAGCCGACCGGCGCTCTCGATTACCGCAGCGGGCAGGACGTTCTGGCCATTCTCGACGAGCTTCACGCCGAGGGGCGCACGGTGATCATCGTGACCCATGACCTCGCGATTGCGGAGCGGGCCGAGCGCATCATCGAAATCCGTGACGGAGAAATCATCGCCGACCGCAGGCCGGAGCGTCGGAACGTGGTTCGAGAAAACATCAATAACTCGGCGAATCACATTGAAAATAATGGTGATATATCGTCGAATCCGATCGACCCGCCGCGGGATCCATCCGCGCCTCGGCAGCCCAGCCGTTCGCCTGCCGATGTCCTGCCGCGCCGATTTGCCGAGATCCTGCGCATGGCGCTTTTGGCGCTCGGCGCGCATAAGTTGCGCACCTTCCTGACCATGCTCGGGATCATCATCGGCATTGCCTCTGTCGTGTCTGTGGTGGCTTTGGGGGCTGGTTCGCGGCAGAAGGTTCTCGCCAATATTTCGAGCCTCGGGACCAATACGCTCCAGATCTATGCGGGGGCGAGTTTCGGGGATATGCGCTCGGGCCGGATCACGACGCTGGTGGTCAGCGATGCCGAGGCGCTTTCGCGGCAAAACTATGTCGCGGCCGTGACGCCGCGCGTGCAGAGCTCGGGCACGTTGCGCTTCGACGCGACAGAGGCCAGTGCCCAGATCAACGGTGTGGGCGAGCAGTTCTTTGCCGCGACCGGCGCGAAGCTGGTGGCGGGAAGCCTGTTCGACCGTGCGGCCGTGACAGGGATGGCGCAGGATGTGGTGATCGACGAGAATACCCGCAACGCGCTTTTCGCGGGTGGCGGTGATCCGGTCGGTGCGGTTCTGATCTTCGACAACGTGCCTTTGCGCGTCACCGGCGTCATCTCGATCAGCGCGGGCGGGCCGGGAGGAGGCAGCCAGAATCTCGGGCTTTACGCGCCCTATACCACGGTGCAGGCACGGATTTCGGGCTCGATGGCGCTCAACAGCATCACGGTTCAGGTCGCGGATACGGTCGATACGGCCGTGGCCGAACAGGCGGTGACGCAGTTTTTGACCCAGCGCCACGGCACTACGGATTTCTTCATCATGAACACCGACGAGATCCGCCAGACCATCACCACGACCACCCAGACCCTGACGCTTCTGATCGCGGCGATTGCGGTGATCTCGCTGATTGTAGGCGGAATCGGGGTGATGAACATCATGCTGGTCTCGGTCTCCGAACGGATTTCCGAGATCGGGGTGCGCATGGCGGTCGGCGCGCGGCGTAGCGACATCATGCAGCAATTCCTGATCGAGGCGGTTCTGGTCTGCCTGATGGGCAGCTTGCTCGGCATCGCTTTGGCGCTTGGCTTCGGTGTGGTCTTCGGCGCGCTCAGCACCCAGTTCACGCTGGTCTATTCGGGTGCCTCGATCATTGCGGCTTTCGCCAGCTCCAGCCTGATCGGCGTGGTTTTCGGCTTCATGCCCGCCCGCAATGCCGCTCGGCTCGATCCGGTGGTGGCCTTGTCGGGCGCCTGATCACAGGTCGGCGCAAAGCGGCTTGGCGGCGGCTTTCGCGACGGTGAGCGCATCTTCGGGGGCGAGCGCGACCATCAGGCCGCGTTTGCCCCCGTTCAGGACGATCTCGGGCACGGCCAGCGCGCTTTCCTCGAAGGCGGTCGGGGCGGCACGTTTCTGGCCGAAGGGGCTGATGCCGCCGGTGTGGAAACCCGTCAGCCGTTCGGCCTTGTCGGGCGGCATCATCTGCGCGGACTTCCCGCCAAAGGCCGCCGCCACCCGCTTCATCGAGAGGCTGCGGTCGGAGGGGATCACGGCGCAGGCGGGCTTGCCGTCGACCTCGACCATCAGCGTTTTCAGCACCCGTTCCGGCGCGATCCCGATCGCTTCGGCGGCATGGAGGCCGATTTTGTCCTGCCCAGCGACATAATCATATTCGATCACGTGAAACGCGACCTTGCCCGCGTCGAGAGCCTTCGTGGCTGGTGTGGCTGTGCTCATTGCGGCGGCCTTTGCGCTTTTCAATGTCGTTTGCGCGAAACTGGCAAGAAGCGCGGTCAAGGCCAAGCGCGAAACGCGCATCAGCCATGAAAAAGGCCCCGCGATGCGGGGCCTTTGAAGCGGACGGTGCGGCGGGATCAGACTTCTTCGATCCGCAGCTCGACCGGCTCTCCTGTGATGACACCGGTGCGCGGCAAGGCCTCGATCGCGTGATCGATCGCATCGGGCGTGGTCTTGTGGGTCACGATCAGGACCGGAGCCGCGCCCTGCTGGTGGCGGTCGTTGCCGTATTGGCGCATCCGGTCGATGGAAATCCCCGCATCGCCCAGAACCGAGGCGACCTTGGCCAGCGCGCCCGGTTTGTCGGCGAGCTCGAGGCGCAGGTAATAGGCGGCCGGAACCGCGGTGCGTGCGGCCTGCGAGCTGAGCAGGGTGCTCGCGGGCTGGCCGAAGACCGGCAGGCGGACATTGCGCGCGATCTCGATCACGTCGGACATCACGGCGCTGGCGGTCGGACCTTCGCCCGCGCCTGCGCCGCGCAACACGATCTGGCCGACGCTATCGCCTTCGACCACGATCATATTGGTGCCGCCCTGCAATTGGCCGAGCGGGCTGTCCGCCGGCACGAGACAGGGCGACATGCGCTGCTCGAGCCCGCGCGCGGTCATCTGCGCCACGCCCAGAAGCTTGATGCGGTAACCCATATCGGCTGCACGGCGGATATCGTCGATCGAGACGCGCTCGATCCCCTCGATCTCGACGGCATTGAAGGCGGGTTTGGTGCCGAAAGCGATCGAGGCCAGCAGCGTCAGCTTGTGGCTGGCATCAATCCCGCCGACGTCGAGGGTCGGATCGGCCTCGAGATAGCCGAGCTTGCGGGCTTCCTCGAAGACCTCGGCATAGGGCAGCCCGGCGTTTTCCATCCGCGTCAGGATGTAGTTGCAGGTGCCGTTCATCACGCCCATGACACGGCGGATCTGGTTGCCCGCCAGCGATTCCGTCATCGCCTTGATGACCGGAATACCGCCGGCGACGGCTGCTTCGAACCGGATCAGGCGGCCGTTGGCTTCGGCCAGCTCGGCGAGTTCCTGACCATGGATCGCCAGAAGCGCCTTGTTGGCGGTCACGACATCCTTGCCGGCTTTCAGCGCGATGGTCATGGCTTCGCGGGCGATGCCCTCGTCACCGCCGATCAGCTCGACGAAAACGTCGATATCCTCGCGGGCGGCAAGGACACGGGCATCCGCCTCCCAGGCGTAATCCGACAGGTCGATGTCGCGGTTTCTGTGGCGGTCGCGGGCGGAAACCGCGGTGATCGCGATCGGGCGTCCCGCGCGCTTGGACAAAAGCGCGGCGTGGTTCTGGATGATTTTGACGGTGCCGGTACCGACGGTGCCCAGTCCGGCAATGCCAAGACGCAGCGGTTTCGGTTCGGACGCGGTGCTGTGGGAGGACATGGATCTCTCGTTATTTCAGCTTGATCGGGTGTTAGCGGAAGGCGCGGGCTGTTGCAACGCGCGCAAGACGGGGCGCAAGACCGGGCCCTGGGGGCTGTTGCGCAAAGACAGCGGAGGCCGCGGCGGAGGAGGGGACGACCTGCGGCGCGCGACGGCGTCAGCGGTCGATGTCGGGATCGTCGTCTTCGCCGACCCATTCCCCCGCAATCCCCGTCAGATGCATGATCGCGATGATGCGCCGGCCCGCCGCTTCGGCCTCGTGGCGCATCAGATCAAGCTCCGGCGCCGAAAGGTCCGCAGGCACGCTTTCGCCCTTCATCGCGACAAAGGCCGGACGCCAGCGCGTCTTCTCGGCGGTCGGGCTCCAGGAGGCATGGCAAATCAGGTTGCGTTGGTGCTTGAGGACAACCAGCCGGTCGTTGATCTCGTCGCGGTCGTCGATGCCCGGATGGCGGCGCAGCGCGCTGTCGAGCTGCTCGATCAAGGTGCCGAGGGAATCATCGGCGATATCGGTCATATGCTGGCGCCAGCGCGCCAATTCTGTCGCGGTCAGATCGCGGGCCAGCCGGACCCGCTCCAGCGAGAAAAGTGCCCGTTTGAGCACCTCCTCGAGCCAGCCGAAGGTCGCGACCGCCTGCCCCAAAGCAGCGGCGAAATCGGCGGGCAGCAGGTAATGGGTCTCGGGCGGTCGGTTCATTCGCGCCACAATTTCTCGACCCAGCTCACGGGGCGCAGATAGTGGCGGATGTGTTTGCCGAAGCTCTCGCGCCGGCGCCCGTCGAAAGCGGCGCGCAGATGGTCGAGCGGCGCACGATGCTCGTCGGCCTCGTCCCAGCGGCCAAGGATCGCATCGGGCGGATTGAGATTGCCGGGGAAGATGACGATCTTGGTGCCCTGCGGAATGCGCGCCTCGCGGAAATAGTTCAGCGGGAAGTTCGGAACGCAATGCATGCGGAAATGCGCGAGCCAGCCCTTGGGCCAGAACTTCACCCCGCCGGGCGCATTGCGGGTGACGAAACGCTGCTCGTATTTGAACTTGTCGGCGGCCGCCTGCGGATCGGCGCGGAAGATGTCCTGCAAGGGTTTCAGCTTGCCGACCCGCATCCGGTAGACCGAGGTCTGGCCCATCTTTTCCAGAGGCGTATTGGGGTTGAGTCCGAGGATCGTGTCGTCGGGATCGCCATAGCTGAAGAAATCGTCGAGATTGCCGGTGATGATGACATCGAGGTCAAGGAACAAAACCACCCCCTCGACATCGCCGAGATCGCCCCAAAGCCGCGATTTCGGCCATTTCCCCTTGGTCCGTTCGGGCGCTTTATAGTCGAATTCGGGCAGGGGCCTGACGGCGATATCAGGATGAAGCCCTTCGTCGCTGTCGGTAAAGCAATACAGCCGGAAGGGCGGGGTGATGTTGCGCGCGATCATGCCGTGCAGGCGGTTCACGAATTCGGGGCCGAACTTCGCGCCCCATTTGATGCAGATGATCTGTTTGACGGTGCCGTTGCGCCCGTCATTGACCACGTTGCCCGTTGCGTCAGCCCTCGCGTCGCTCATTGCGCCCCCGTTCGTATAAGGTCTCGACTCTTTCACAGCCCCCCCGCCAAGACAAGGCGGGGAAGGGGCTGTCGGCAATCGCGGGCGGGAATGCGGAACCCCGCCGATCCGACGGACCGGCGGGGCTTTCTTCATCATCCAAATACCCGAAGGCGGCAGCAAAACCGGCGTTTGGCCCGCCGGTCTAGTTAATGCGTGGCGGCAGGGCTTGCCCCGCCAATCCCGCGCCCTTCGGGTGTCAGCCCTTTCGCGTCGCGCGGATCAGATCCAGAATATCGCGTGCGGCCGAAGGGATGTTGGTGCCGGGACCGAAGATCGCCTTCACCCCCGCCGCTTTGAGGAAATCGTAATCCTGCTGCGGAATCACTCCGCCGCAGATCACGAGGATCTCTTCGGCGCCCTGTTCCTTCAGCGCGGCGATCAGCTTGGGCGCGAGCGTCTTGTGTCCCGCCGCCTGCGAGGAAATCCCCACGACATGGACGTCGTTGTCGATCGCATCCTGCGCGGCTTCCTCGGGTGTCTGGAACAAAGGCCCGACATCGACGTCGAAGCCGATATCGGCAAAGGCGGTCGCGATGACCTTGGCGCCGCGGTCATGGCCGTCCTGACCCATTTTCACCACCAGCATGCGCGGGCGGCGGCCCTCTTCTTCGGCGAAAGCCTCGACGTCCTTCTGGATCTGCGCGAAATCGGCATCGCCCTCATAGGCTGCGCCATAGACACCGGCGAGGGTTTTGACCTCGGCGCGGTGACGCCCGAATTCGTTCTCCATTGCCATGCTGATCTCCCCGACCGAAGCCCTTGCGCGTGCGGCCTCGACGGCCGCCTCCAGCAGATTGCCACCCTCGCGGGCGCGGCGCGCGAGTTCGGCCAAGGCGGCCTGACAGGCGGCCTCGTCGCGGCTTGCACGCATCGTGTTCAGCCGCGCGATCTGGCTTTCGCGGACCTTGACGTTGTCGATATCGAGGATGTCGATCGCATCCTCTTTCGCCAGACGGTATTTGTTGACGCCGACGATCACCTCTTCGCCGCGGTCGATCATGGCCTGACGGCGGGCGGCGGTTTCCTCGATACGCAGCTTGGGCATGCCGCTGGCGACCGCTTTGGTCATCCCGCCCATCTCTTCGACTTCCTCGATCAAGGCCCAGGCCTTCTCGATCAGCTCGGCGGTCAGGCTTTCGACGTAATAGGAACCCGCCAGCGGATCGACGACATGGGTGATGCCGGTTTCTTCCTGCAGGATCAGTTGGGTATTGCGGGCGATGCGCGCGCTGAAATCGGTCGGCAGCGCGATCGCCTCGTCCAGCGCGTTGGTATGGAGCGATTGCGTCCCGCCAAGCGCCGCCGCGAGCGCCTCGTAGGCGGTGCGCACGACGTTGTTGTAGGGGTCCTGCTCCTGCAGGCTCACGCCCGAGGTCTGGCAATGGGTACGCAGCATCAGCGAGCCGGGCTTTTGCGGATTGAACTCGGTCATGATGCGGTGCCACAGGAACCGCGCGGCGCGCAGTTTGGCGGCCTCCATGAACATGTTCATCCCGATCGCGAAGAAGAAGGACAGCCGTCCCGCGAAAGCATCGACATCCATGCCCGCATTCAGCGCGGCACGGACATATTCGCGCCCGTCGGCCAGCGTATAGGCGAGCTCCTGCACGAGGTTCGCGCCTGCCTCCTGCATGTGATAGCCCGAGATCGAGATCGAGTTGAATTTCGGCATCTCGTTCGAGGTGTATTCGATGATGTCGGCAATGATGCGCATCGAGGGTTCGGGCGGATAGATATAGGTGTTGCGCACCATGAATTCCTTGAGGATGTCGTTCTGGATCGTCCCCGACAAAACGGCGCGCGAATGGCCCTGTTCTTCGCCCGTGACGATGAAATTCGCCAGAATCGGGATCACCGCCCCGTTCATCGTCATGGAGACCGAGACCTTGTCCAGCGGGATCCCGTCGAAGAGCACCTTCATATCCTCGACCGAATCGATCGCGACGCCGGCCTTGCCGACATCGCCCTCGACGCGGGGATGGTCGCTGTCATAGCCGCGGTGCGTCGCGAGATCGAAGGCGACCGAAACGCCCTGCTGACCGGCGGCCAAGGCCTTGCGGTAGAAGGCGTTCGATTCCTCGGCGGTCGAGAAACCCGCATATTGCCGGATCGTCCAGGGACGGCCCGCATACATCGTGGCGCGCGGCCCGCGCGTGAAGGGCGCGATACCGGGCAGGCCGTTCATATGGGCGAGGTCGCGGGTGTCCTCTTCTGTATAAAGAGGTTTCACCGTAATCCCTTCCAGCGTCTGCCAGTCGAGCGTATCGGGATCCGCGCCTTTCAGCTCCTTGCTCGCCAGTTTGCGCCAGCCGTCCATCGAGGGTTTTGCCGTCTCGGTCATGTTGCATCCTTTCCCATACCCGTTTCGCACCTATATGGTTGGGGAAACGAGGCCGTGATGAAGTTCAGTCGATTGATTCTGTTGGCGGCAGTGCCGCTGGTTGCCGCAATGGGCGGGCAGCCCGATGCCGGAAGGGCCGGCAGCGGATATGTGCGCCCCGATCTGGGCGCGCAAAGCGCCACGGATGCGGGGATCGATCCCGTCGAGGCTCCGCTTGCCCAAGGCGCGCTCGAGGTGGTCGATGCCGCCGGCGTCGAGCCGGGGGCATATTTGTGGCAGGCGCGTCCGGTCGTCGTCTTTGCCGACAGCGCCGATGATCCGGCCTTCCGCACGCAGATGCGCATGATCGAGGCGGAGCCTGCCGGCTTGGTCGCGCGCGATGTCGTGGTGATCACCGATACCGATCCCGCCGCCAATTCGAGCTGGCGGCGCAGCCTGCGCCCCGAGGGGTTCTCGCTGGTCGTGCTCGACAAGGACGGGCAGGTCAAACAGCGCAAACCCGCGCCGTGGTCCGTGCGCGAGATTTCCCGCGCGATCGACAAAACGCCGCTGCGCCGGCAGGAAATCGGCCGCGCAAGGGTTCTGCCGTAAGATCCTGCCGCGCGTCGCGCTCCGGACGCATTTTCGCGGTTTGTACGGGCACAAGTTTCGTTGCGGTTAAGGCTCTTTGCGCGCAACATATTGCGCGAAGGGCCAAGGACCACTACCTTGATGGCGAAGGGTGCTTCCAATCCGCCCCGCTTCAAGTCGCCCTGCAAGGAGTTGACGATGCCCAAGTCGATGATCTCGCTCAAAGCCAAGGCTCCGGCCGGAACGCGTCCTGCGGATGCGCCTGCCGACAACCGCCAGCCGCGTGCGGCCGGCAAGCCTGCAAGCGCGACGGAACGGCTGGTCGAAAGGCTCGCCTCGGCGCGCACCGCCAATGAAATCACCAATGTCATCGGATTGAAGCCCATCAGAGGTCGCTCCGGTCCGAAGATCGCCTATTAAGGCGGTCGCGCATCTCGTTCAGCTCGACGGGCAGGGCGGATGCGATTCGTGCGGCTTCGCGCTGCTCGGCCCCATCCAGCAAAGCATCGATCGCCACCGAACCGCCGTTCAGTTGCGCGCTCAGCAGCGTCATGGCATAGCGCCCTGATTCGAGGGCCTCTTCGGTCAGCGACAGGTAATCGGCCAGCATATCCGCCGCCCGATCCGCATCGCTTTGCGCCTGTTCGCGGATATCGGCGGCAAAAGCGCCCATCACTGCCAGAAGCCGGTAATAGATCACCACCGGATCGATCACCCGCGCCGGCAGGACGTGGATATCGGCAATGACGGCGCGGAAAATGCGGTCGTTGGCCTCGGTCGGGATGGTCGGAATAAAGCCGCCGCGCCGCACGCGCTCGACCAGAGCAAAGCTTTCCTCGAAGGTCAGCTGCTGGTGTTCGAGCGCGACGACATGGGCGCGGATCTCGGCCAGAATGGCGCGCTGCAGATCCTCGACCCGCTCGGCGCGCAATTGCGCCGCCATCCGGCGGTTCTGGCGTCCGTTATAGATCCAGCCGACGACCGCGACCGAAGCCGCGACCAAAGCGCCCTGAACGGCAGGATTGAGCCAATCGTCGACGGGCGAGGGCATCAGACCGCCCCCGTCCGCAAGAAGCAAACCCGCAACCACGGATCCCGCCGCGCATCCGCAAGGGGCACGCTCGGGATCACGCGGGCAGCGGGTCCGGGCACCATCAGGGCCTCACTCGAACTCGAGGATGATGTCGTCGACCTTGAGGCTTTCGCCCGGCTTGGTGTTGACGATCTTGACCACCGACTTGCGTTCGGCGCGCAGGATGTTTTCCATCTTCATCGCTTCGATCGTGGCCAAAGCCTGACCTTCCTGCACCTCGTCTCCGGCCTCGACGTTGATCTTCACCACCAGACCCGGCATCGGGCAGAGCAGGAACTTCGAGGTGTCGGGCGGCATTTTCTCGGGCATCAGGCGGGCCAGTTCGGCCGCGCGCGGGCGCTGGACGCGGGTGACCAGATCCGCGCCGCGCAGACGCAGGCGGAAACCCGAGGTCGCGCGGTCGACCTTCATCACCAAAGGCTCGCCATCGACCATGATATGGGCGAGCGACTGGCCGGGCAGCCATTCGCTTTCGACCCGCAGGCTGCGCCCGCCGATCTGGACCGTCGAGCCTGCCTTGTCGGCGGTGATGCGCACCGGAATTTCCTTGCCGGCCAGCGAGACGACCCAATGTTCGCCGACATGGCGCTCGTGGTTGTCCAAACGCCCCGAGATGCGGGTGCGGCGGATTTCGGCCACGCGGAACATTGCGGCGGCAGCGGCGGCCACGCGTTCAAGCTCGGTTTGCGGCAATGTCGCGCCAAGGAAGCCCTCGGGATATTCCTCGGCGATGAAGGCCGTCGAAATGTCCCCCGAAACGAATCGGGGGTGATCCATCACCGCCGAAAGGAAGGGCAGGTTGTGGCCGATGCCTTCGACCTCGAACTCGTCCAGAGCATGGCGCATCGCGTCGACGGCCTCGAGACGGGTCGGCGCCCAGGTGCAGAGTTTGGCGATCATCGGATCGTAGAACATCGAGATCTCGCCGCCCTCGTAGACGCCGGTATCATTGCGCACCGCCGTCGCGCTGTCGCGGCTTTCGCTGTTGTTGACCCAGTTTCCGGCGGTCTTCAGCGGACCGGCCGCGACTTCTGCCGGCGGCTGGTAGCGCGTCAGGCGGCCGATCGAGGGCAGGAAGTTGCGATAGGGGTCTTCGGCGTATAGGCGGCTTTCGATGGCCCAGCCGTTGATCTTGAGATCGGACTGCGCGAAGGGCAGCTTTTCGTTATAGGCCACGCGAATCATCTGTTCGACCAGATCGACGCCGGTGATCAGCTCGGTGACGGGATGTTCGACCTGCAGGCGGGTGTTCATCTCGAGGAAATAGAAGTTCTTCGATCCGTCGACGATGAATTCGACCGTCCCCGCCGAGGCATAGCCCACCGCTTTCGCCAGCGCGACGGACTGTTCGCCCATGGCTTTGCGTGTGGCCTCGTCGAGGAAGGGCGAGGGTGCCTCTTCGATGACCTTCTGGTTGCGGCGCTGGATCGAGCATTCGCGCTCGTGCAGATAGACGCAATTGCCGTGTTTGTCCGCCAGTACCTGAATTTCGATGTGACGCGGCTGGGTCACGAATTTCTCGATGAAGATGCGGTCGTCGCCAAAGCTGTTGGCGGCCTCGTTGCGCGACGATTCGAAGCCTTCACGGGCCTCCTGATCGTTCCAGGCGATGCGCATCCCCTTGCCGCCACCGCCGGCGGAGGCCTTGATCATCACCGGATAGCCGACCTCGTTCGCGATTTTCACCGCCTCTTCGGCATCCGCGATCAGGCCCATATAGCCCGGAACGGTGGAAACACCGGCTTCCTGCGCGATTTTCTTGGAGGTGATCTTGTCGCCCATCGCCTCGATCGCACCCGACGGCGGCCCGATGAAGGCCACGCCCTCGGCCTCGAGCGCCTCGGCGAACTTCTTGTTCTCGGAGAGGAAGCCGTAGCCCGGATGGACGGCTTCGGCGCCGGTCTGGCGGATCGCCTCCATGATCTTGTCGATCACGATATAGGATTGGTTGGCGGGCGAGGGGCCGATATGGACGGCCTCGTCGGCCATGCGCACATGAAGCGCGTTGCGGTCCGCGTCGGAATAGACGGCCACGGTCGCAATCCCCATCTTGCGGGCGGTCTTGATGACGCGGCAGGCGATCTCGCCACGGTTGGCGATCAGGATTTTCTTAAACATGAGCGACTCGTGGATTGGGCCGGAAATCCGGCGTTGAAATAGAAAACGCCGCCCCCGCAAAATGCGGGAGCGGCGCGAAATCTTGCGCTGATTGGCGGGTATCAGTAGCCCGAGCAAACGCCTGCGTCGTTGCAAAGCGCGCCAAGAGCCGCACCTGCGAGTGCGCCTTTGGTTGCGTCGCCGTCAAAAGCTTTTGCGGCAACTGCGCCACCGGCAGCGCCGATTGCTGCGTTGCGGACGTTCGGGTTGACCGGCTGGCCCGGCTGGCAAGCAGCGAGGGTCGAAGCCACGACAACAAGTGCCGAAAGACGGAAGAAGGTGCGGGTCTGCATGTTAGACTGCCTCTGGTTGTTAGTCCCGACGGTTGCTTTTCGTCACAGCCGAGCAGGACGGGATGATGTCTTACTTCCCATCCATTCGCATAAGTTTGCGTGCGAGCCAACTGAAATGCCCGTGAAAACCTCGCGCTCGGCAAAGACATGCGCATCAGCGGTCCTCGTCCTCGTCGTCGAAATCCTCGTCGTCCCAATCGTCGCCGAAAGCCTCGTCCCAATCGAAATCGGGCGGCTCGGCGGCAAAAAGCTCGGGGAAGTTCGCTTCGGCCTTTTTCATGTCGACGCGCAGCATCTGGTCGTAGCTGGTCGGATCAAGCTTGCCGACCGCCACGACTTCGCGGCCCAAAAGCCACGAGATCCGGCCGCCATCAAGGTTGCCGCGTTCGAACGGTTCGTCGCCGAAATGGTTGATCAAAGCCGCGAGGAAACCCGCATCGGCCTTTTTGTCGGCGGGCGAGCGGTCGCGGAAACGTTCACGCGCGATCAGCTTGGTCGCGCCTTTCTTGTTGGCACGGCGGATGGTGAACTGGTAGTCGGTGGAGGGAAGGCGTCCCGGAAAACCGCGATGTTTCAGCATGCTGCGCCCTCCTTGCGGAATGCGGGCTGGCCGGAAACGATCAGGGCCGAAGGGACAAAGGCCTGTGTGAGGCCGGACAAGCGCGGGCAGAGACCCCGCCCGCGCGGGCCAAGATTAGTTGGCGCCGAATTTGCCCTGGTAGACCGGCTCGGCAGTGACCGGAGCGGTCGGAACGATGACTTCTTCGGTTTTGGGAGCGCAAGCTGCTGCGAAACCGACGAGTGCGAGGGCGAGAACGAGTTTCTTCGACATAGGTAAAAGCTCCTGATGGACGGGGTTCTTTGACCCCGGCTGCTCGATATAGTGTCGGCCGCAACATGCGACCAACGCATCATATTAACTTCCGTCCGGGCGCGCAGACAGAGACCGGCTGTACCGGTCGCCATTCGCCCGGAGCGCTGTGGCAGGGCTGCATCAGTCATCTTGATAGGCCGCATCACCAGGGTCTCCATTCGCAACTGTCCCGATCCTTGGGCAAGGAAAAGGACTCAAAAATCTGAAGGACATTCGGGTCATAGGATCCGAACTCAGATTCCCGATCAGCGAGGCTGACGACAATCTGTGCTGGCCGCTTGGCCGATTTCAGAGCTTCGGGCAATGCGATATTGTCGCAGATCCAGACGATATCGTCGTGAATGGGGTCTTTGAGAAGGACATCGGGGACCGCCGGCAGGGTGGTGCCGTCGTCGATATCGCTGATGGCATGGTCGATGACCTGATCGGCGGCCTCTTCGGCGCCGGGGATCGAAAAGACCGGCTGGAAATCAAGATCCTCGGGAGAGATCAGCCCGTCGTCGATGTAATCCTCGCCGCTATCCTCGCCGCCTTCCATCGATTGCGTGTCGATATCGAGCGGCTCGTCGCCGCCGAAATCGGTGCCCGTGCCGAATGACGACGGCACGCGATCGGCCAGATCGGGCATGACGAAGCGGTAGCGAAGGGTCAAACCGTAATCTCCAAAGTTATCTTCAAGGGTTTCCTGAAGGTAGACTTTCGCGCCCGACGGCAGATCGATGCTGGCCGATGCGGGCTGTGAGGCGGGCGGGGCGGGGGTCTCTGCCGCGGATGTCGAAACCAGACCCACCAGAAAAAGCAGGGCGAATTTCGACGTAACTGCGGCAGAGGACCGGATCACAGCGGGATGTTGTCGTGCTTCTTCCAGGGGTTCTTCAGCTGTTTGCCGCGCAGGCTGGCAAAGGCGCGCGCAACACGGCGGCGGGTCGAACGGGGCTGGATCACCTCGTCGATAAAGCCCTTTTCCGCGGCGACGAAAGGATTGGCGAAGCGGTCTTCGTAATCCTTGGTGCGTACCGCGATCTTGTCGGGCTCGCCCAGCTCGGAGCGGTACAGGATCTCGACCGCGCCTTTCGCCCCCATCACCGCGATTTCGGCAGTGGGCCAGGCGTAGTTGAAATCGCCGCGCAGATGTTTGGACGCCATGACGTCGTAAGCGCCGCCATAGGCCTTGCGGGTGATGACGGTAACTTTCGGAACAGTCGCCTCGCCGTAAGCGAACAGCAGTTTCGCGCCGTGTTTGATGACGCCGCCATATTCCTGCGTGGTGCCCGGCAGGAAGCCCGGCACGTCGACCAGCGTCAGGATCGGGATCTCGAACGCATCGCAGAACCGCACGAAACGTGCCGCCTTGCGCGAGCTGTCGATGTCGAGACAGCCCGCCAGAACCGTCGGCTGGTTGGCGACGACGCCCACGGTCTGGCCTTCGATCCGCACGAAACCCGTGATGATATTGGCCGCGAAATCCTTTTGGATTTCGTAGAAGTCGCCCTCGTCGGCGATCTTCAGGATCAGCTCCTTCATGTCGTAGGGCTGGTTCGGGTTGTCGGGGATCAGCGTGTCGAGGCTGGCCTCGATGCGGTGGGGGTCGTCGAAGAAGGGGCGCGTCGGCGCTTTCTCGCGATTGTTGAGCGGCAGGAAGTCGAACAGGCGGCGGATTTCCGACAGCGCCTCGACGTCGTTCTCGAAAGCTCCGTCCGCGACCGAGGATTTCTTGGTATGGGTCGAGGCCCCGCCAAGCTGCTCTGCGGTGACGATTTCATTCGTCACGGTTTTGACGACATCGGGGCCGGTGACGAACATGTAGCTCGTGTCTTTGACCATGAAGATGAAGTCGGTCATCGCGGGCGAATAGACCGCACCACCCGCGCAAGGGCCCATGATCACCGAAATCTGCGGCACCACGCCCGAGGCCATGATATTGCGCTGGAAGACATCGGCATAGCCCGCGAGCGAGGCAACGCCCTCCTGGATGCGCGCGCCGCCCGAATCGTTGAGCCCGATCACCGGCGCGCCGTTCTGCATCGCCATATCCATGATTTTGCAGATTTTCTGCGCATGGGTTTCCGACAGGGAGCCGCCGAAGACGGTGAAATCCTGGCTATAGACATAGACCATGCGGCCGTTGATCGTCCCCCATCCGGTGACGACGCCGTCGCCATAGGGACGGTCGGCCTCCATGCCGAAATCGGTCGAACGGTGACGCACGAACATGTCGAACTCTTCAAAGCTGCCCTCGTCGAGCAGCAGCTCGAGCCGCTCGCGGGCGGTCAGTTTGCCGCGGGCATGCTGTGCATCGATCCGGCGCTGGCCACCGCCCAGACGCGCCTCGCGGCGGCGCTGCTCCAACTCGTCCAGAATGTCCTTCATGGGGTGGTCCTCCGTTCGTTCTCAACTTGTTTAACGTGCAAATGCCTGCGTCGGAAGCATAAAGCAGAAAATTTGCAAACACTGTCTGGCGTGGCGATTGCAAAGCTGCAAACAAGTTAAACCCCTTGACCTCGCCAAGGCACGGGTTCATGCCGAGGCCATGGGACTCGTGATCAATCTTTCGGCCCTGGTGGCCAATTGGAAAGCGCTTGCCGAGCGCGCGCCTGCCGCGCGTCCGGGCGCAGTGGTGAAGGCCGATGCCTACGGGCTGGGCGCGGCCAAAGTCGCGCCGGCGCTTTACGGGGCGGGGGCACGCGACTTCTTCGTGGCCGTCGCCTCCGAGGGGCGCGCCTTGCGCCCGCATCTACCTGAAGATGCGCGGATTTTCGTGCTCGCCGGTCATATGGAAGGCGAAGATTTGACGGGGCTTGTTCCCGTGCTCAACAGTCCCGCCCAGTTTTTCCGCGACCGCGCCTTGCGGCCCAAAGGGGCCTTCGGGATCCAGCTTGACAGCGGCATGAACCGCCTCGGCTTCGAGCCGGCCGAATGGGCCGCGATCCGCGCCGAGGCCGCTGCTGCCGGCCCCGCGCTGATCATGTCGCATCTGGCCTGTGCCGACGAGCCGGACAATGCCGCCAATGCCGCGCAACTGGCCGCCTTCCGCGCCATGACCGACGGGGTGGATGCGCCGCGAGCGCTGGCCGCGACCGGCGGTATCCTGCTCGGCCCCGATTTCCATTTCGACCTCGTGCGCTGCGGCGTCGGCATGTATGGCGCCGATCCCTTTGTCGGCGCGCAAAGCGTGGTCGGCCTTTCCGTTCCGGTGATCCAGACCCGCGATGTCGCGGTCGGGGAATCGGTGGGCTACGGCTATGCCTGGACCGCCGCGCGGCCGTCAAAAATCGCGACTTTGGCGGCGGGCTACGCCGACGGGCTACCGCGCTCGCTGGCCAACAAGGGGCTGAATTTCTGGGCGGGCGATCAGGCCGTGCCGATGATCGGGCGGGTCTCGATGGATCTGATCACGGTCGATGTCACCGATCTGTCCGAGGTTCCGGCCGAACTCGCGCTGCTCAACGAGCGTCAGAGCGTCGATGATCTGGCGGCGCTGGCCGGCACCATCGGCTACGAGATCCTGACCTCGCTCGGCCGGCGCTATCCGAGAGTGTGGGTTTGAGCCCGAACCGGTTGGCCGGCAATCCGATCAGTGCGATAGGGCGCGCCGCGATTGCGGTGATCGCCGCTTGCGGGCGGGTCGCGATCTTTCTGGGCAAGGGGCTTGCGGGCATCTTGCCGCTTTCGCCCGCGCTTTTGGGGCGCCAGATCCTCCATATCGGCTGGCTTTCGTTGCCGGTGGTCGGGCTGACCGCGCTTTTCACCGGCGCGGCCCTGGCCTTGCAGCTCTATTCTGGCGGCGCGCGCTTTCAGGCTTCGGATGTCGTACCTGCGGTTGTCGCGATCGGCATGGCACGCGAGCTCGGGCCGGTTCTGGGCGGGTTGATGGTCGCGGCGCGCGTCGCGAGCGCGATTGCCGCCGAGCTCGGCACGATGCGGGTTTCCGAGCAGATCGACGCTTTGATGACGCTCTCGACCGATCCGGTGAAATGGCTGGTCTCGCCGCGCCTTTGGGCCGCGATCCTGACGGTGCCGGTACTGGTCGGTGTCGGCGACATCATCGGCATCATGGGCGGCTGGCTGATCGGGGTGAATGCGCTCGGCTTCAATTCGACGACCTATCTCGCCAATAGTTGGGCCTATCTCGAAAGCTGGGATGTGGTCTCGGGGCTGATCAAGGGCGGATTTTTCGGGCTGATCGTCGCGACTTCGGGTTGCTGGTTCGGCATCCATGCGGCGGGCGGTGCGGCAGGGGTTGGGCGCGCCACGACCAATGCGGTCGTCGCCGCTTCCATCGGCATCCTCGCCGCGAATTTCGTGCTGACGGGGCTGTTCTTCTGATGGCGCCGCTTCTGTCCATCCGCGACCTGCACAAAAGCTTCGGCCGCAAGGAGGTGCTCTCGGGCATCGATCTCGATCTGGACGAGGGCGAGAGCCTTGTCGTCATCGGGGGCTCGGGCACCGGAAAATCGGTGCTGCTGCGCTGCATTCTCGGGCTGGAGACGCCGGATCGGGGCGAGATCCTTTACAAGGGTGCGCCGCTTGCAGGTGCAAATCGCGCGGCTTTTCTAGACGGTTTCGGCATGCTGTTCCAGAATGCCGCCCTATTCGACAGTCTGCCGATCTGGAAAAACGTGGCCTTCCGCCTGCTCAAGACCCGTTCGCGCGCCGATGCCCGAGCGATTGCGCTTGAAAAGCTCGCGCGCGTCGGGCTCGGCCCAGAGGTCGCCGATCTGATGCCCGCCGAGCTCTCGGGGGGGATGCGCAAAAGGGCGGGGCTCGCCCGCGCGATTGCGGCCGATCCTGCGGTGATCTTTTTCGACGAGCCGACGACCGGCCTTGATCCGATCCGCGCCGCCCGCATCAATGCGCTGATCCGCGGCATTGTCGAGGAAACCGGTGCGACAGCGATCACCATTACCCACGACATGACCTCGGTGCGCACGATTGCCGATCGCGTCGCGCTTTTGGACCGCGGCTGCGTGCGCTGGCAGGGCGCGCTGGCCGAAATGGACGGGGCGCGCGACGATTATCTGCATGACTTCATCGAGGGCCGATGGCGCGAGTGAGATGACGATTGCATGAAATCTCGCCTCCCGGGGCCGTTTTCGGGCGAAGTTTGCGCCCGACCCCTTGTGCGAATCCCGTCGCGTTGACACCTTTAACTGTAGACGACTACCCTTTCGGAGAGTGATTTGGGACAACCCCCGCTTCCACGTGCGACCGCCACAACTGGCGAAACTCTTATCGAATTTCCGGACAATCGGCTGTTGATCGATCTGTGTGGGCCTCATGACAGGCACCTTGCACGGATCGAGGGCTCGCTGAATGTCCATGTTTTGCGTCGCGGCAACCTGCTCGCCGTGGTTGGCGAGCCCGAGGCGCAAAAGGATGCCGAACAGGTGCTGCGCGCGCTTTACGCCCGCCTCGAACAGGGCCGCCCCGTCGGCCTTCCCGAGGTCGATGCCGCTTTGCGCATGGGGCCGGATCCGATCTTCGAGCGTCCCGCCAGCCCGAGCGAGCAGCTCGAGATGTTCCAGAGCGGGCCGATCGAATTGCGCACCCGCAAAAAGACCATCGAACCGCGCACCGACGGTCAGAAGGCCTATGTCCGCTCGCTTTTCGCCAATGAAATGGCCTTCGGCATCGGTCCTGCGGGCACGGGCAAGACCTATCTCGCGGTTGCGGTCGGCGTGACCATGCTGATCGGCGGCCATGTCGACAAGATCATCCTGTCGCGCCCCGCCGTCGAAGCGGGCGAGCGTCTGGGCTTTCTGCCGGGCGACATGAAGGAGAAGGTCGACCCCTATATGCAGCCGCTCTACGACGCGCTGAACGACTTTCTGCCGGGCAAGCAGATGCAGAAGCTGATGGAGGAAAAGCGCATCGAGATCGCGCCTCTGGCCTTCATGCGCGGGCGCACGCTGTCCAACGCTTTCGTCGTGCTCGACGAGGCGCAAAACGCCACCACCATGCAGATGAAGATGTTCCTGACCCGTCTGGGCGAGGGCTCGCGCATGGTGATCACCGGCGACCGCAGCCAGATCGACCTGCCGCGCGGCGTGACCTCGGGCCTGATGGATGCCGAAAGGATCCTCAAGGATATCAAGGGGATCAGCTTCTCCTACTTCACCTCGAAGGATGTGGTGCGCCATAATCTCGTCGCGCGCATCATCGATGCTTACGACACGGACAGCGCAGAGGCTCTGGCGCGCGGCGAGGTCCGCGACGAGCGCGGCCAAAGCAATCCGCGCCGTGCACCGGGGGGCTCTTTCGCATGAGCGGCGCCGACCCGTTCGACCCTTTCGCCGATGAGGACGACGAGGAAAGCGGCGCGATCGATCTGGTGATCGAGGACGACCGCTGGCTCGACGCCGATCTCGAGGGCCAGTCGGCGCGTGCGCTTGCCGCGGTCTCGGAATGGCTCGGGATGGAGGATCTTCGCATCGTGGTGCTGGGCTGCGACGATGAGCGCATCGCGGGGCTGAATGCCGAATTCCGCGACAAGCCGCGTCCGACCAATGTGCTGTCCTGGCCTTCCAGCGAATTCGGCGCGCGCGCGCCCGGCGAGCGGCCCGAACTGCCGCCGGCCGAAGAGCTGGGCGATATCGCGATTTCCTACGACACCTGCCTTCGCGAAGCCGAAGAACAGGGCAAGCCCTTCGCCGATCACGTCACCCACCTGCTGGTCCATGCGATCCTGCATCTGGCGGGCTATGACCACATCGACGATTCCGACGCTTTGACGATGGAGGGCTCCGAAACGGAGATCCTCTCGCGTCTTGGTATCCCTGACCCCTATCTCGAGTATGAAAGATGAGCAGCGACCGAAGTCCTGACACGCCCGTTTCCTCTGACCCGGCCGGTTGGGCCGATGGTGTGGGAGGCGACGGGCGGGACCTCCCTCCGTCGCGCGGCATCCTTGGCCGCATTCTCGGCGCCTTTGGCGGCGCCGAACCAGAAGGCGATAGCGAAGCCGCCGGCGAAGACGGAAGACCCGCCTCGCAGGCAATTGCGCCGGGGCTTGTGAACCTGCGCCGGATGCGCGTCGATGATGTCGCCATCCCCAAGGCCGAAATCATGGCCGCCCCCGTCGATATCGGCATGGAAGAGCTGGTCGCGTTGTTTCGCGAGCAGGGCTTCACCCGCCTTCCGGTCTTTCGCGGGACCCTCGACAGTCCGCTCGGGCTGATCCACCTCAAGGATTTCGCGCTGAAATACGGCTTCGGGGCCAATCCGCCCGCGAAATTCGCGCTGCGCCCGATGCTGCGCCCGCTGCTTTACGTTCCGCCCTCGATGCCGCTTGGCGTCCTGCTCCAGCAGATGCAGCAAAAGCGCATCCATATGGCGCTGGTGATCGACGAATATGGCGGGGTCGACGGTCTGGTGACGATCGAGGATCTGATCGAGCAGGTCGTGGGCACGATCGACGACGAGCATGACGAGGCCGAGGGCGATCTTTGGCAGCTCGAAGCGCCGGGGCTCTGGCTCATTCAGGCCCGCGCGCCGCTGACGGATGTCGAGGCGGTCACGGGGCTGCGTCTTTCGGCCGAGGAGGAAGAGGAAGAGGTCGATACGCTCGGCGGTCTGATCTTCATGCTGACGGGCCGCGTTCCGGTGCGTGGAGAGGTGATCCGCCTTGAAAACGGCGCGGAGATCGAAGTGGTCGAGGCCGACCCCCGCCGCGTCAAACGTGTACGCCTGCGCCTGCCGCAGCCCGAGGATGACGGCACCGCCTCGGGCGAGTGATCGCTGGGTCAAATGGGGCGCGGGGCCACGTCCCTGCCGCCCGAAACGACAAAACCCGCGCGACCCGACAGGGCGGCGCGGGTTTTTCTGTGCGGTAGTAGTCTTGCCTAGCCGAGGCTGGCAAAGGCCGGCGCATGGGCGATGCGCGCGCGCTCGGGCAGGTTGGGGCCGCGCGCCTGCAGGAGCGGGCCGGCAAAGGGCGAATCCCAATTCACCTGACGAAAGCCGAAGCGGCCGTAGAAATCGGGCTCGCCAAGTACGACCAGCAGATGTTCGGGCGCGCGTTCGATCGCGAAACGGATCAGCTCGGAGGCAATGCCGCGCCCCTGCGCCCGCGGCATCACCGCAAGCGGCGCGATGGCCAGCGCAGGCCGCGCCGAGGCCAGCGGCGAAAGCGCGAGATGGCCGAGGATCGCGCCTCCGGCCTCGGCAATCAGCGAATAGGCCAGATCGCCGTCCTCGCGCAGGGTCTGGACCAGACGCGCCTCGGACACGCCGTCAAAGGTCTCGGCCAGGAGCGACAGGATTGCCGCCGTATCCTCGGGGCGTTCGTCGCGCAGCTCGATATTGGCGGCGAATTTGGTGAAATCGCGGGTGATGTCTGCCGAAAGCCGGCCCCATTCGCTGGCCAAGGTGCGCTCTTGATGGGCGACGAAAGCCGCCTCGTCGATGAAGAGAACGTCGATCTGCCAGACAAAAGGATCTTCGGTCAGGGAAATGTCGAAACGCAGGCAACCCGGCTCGTTGCGCGACAGGCGCAGATGGCGCGGCAAATGGGTCTGGATCGTCTCGGCTTCGGCGAGACTGGAAGCGATGAGCGTGCCGGTCAACCCGATCATGGCGGTCCTTTGGGTCAAATTCCCCTCGAAAACGAAGGGGAGGGTGTCAGTCTTGTTTTCTTGCATGCCGCGTAACGCTTATCCGCCTTGACCCCGTTTGAATGCCGCAAAGCGGCCGGAGTTCCATTCCTGCCTGTAGCAGCTTCCATTCCTAAGACAAATGCGGCGAGTTCGTCCCGTGGGGAAGATGGACTTTCGGTTGGTGCCACGATGGTTGCAGAATGGCGTGGACCGCTGCGGGTGGATGCGTCGAGGCGACGTCAAGGGTGCGAAGGATCAGGGCGCGGGCGTGCGGAAGGTGATCGACCAGCGCGTCCTGTCCATCTCGGTGATGGAATGCTCCCAATCATAGCGGGACTGCCCCGTCATGTGATAGGCCCCGCGCGGCTCGAGCGGGACCGTGACGCGCATGAAGCCGCCGCTTTCGCGTCTGCGGCGGAACCGCATATCGGCCGCTGCGCCAAGCGAGAGGCCGAAGACCTGATCAAAGCCCGCATTGTCGCGATGCCAACCGATGCCTGCGCCCGGATCATAGCGGATCAGAAGCGCCTGCACCAATTGCGAGGGAGCAAGCCCGCCCCATTCGGCAAGCCGCGCGCGCAAAGGCAAGAGCCAGTCGGGGATGGGGCGCGCACCTTTGGCCGCATCGTCCTTCGACCCGAAAACCGTGGTCAGGCGTTTGCCCTCCCAGCCGTGAAACTGGAACGGCGTCAGGCCCGCGCCGTCGATTGCGGCAATCAGGGCCTGTTCTTCCTCGCGCGTGACGAGATCGGCACGGGTCGCGAGGCCGGGCAAGGGCGGGGTATCGAAGAGATCGGACATGGTATCCCTTTGCTTTCGGGCGTGACGGGGCGGGCGGGACTGCTGCCGCCCGTCTTGCGGATATCGGCAAGATTAAGGGGCTTTTTCCGTCAGGACCTGACGCGGCCTTCGGGCGAGAGGCTGTGGATGCGCTTTTGCGCCTCGTCGCGGACCTGCAGCCAGCGGTCGCGCTCTCCCTCGGCATCGGCGAGGGCGCGGTGCGCAGGAGGAACGGTGGTGCGGGCCTCGTCGACGGCTTTCAGAATCGCGTCGATTTCGGCTTCGAGCGCATCGGCCGGAAGGACGGGGCCGAGAATCGCGCCTGCCGTTTCGCGGCAAGCCAGATCGGTGTCGCGCAGGCGCAGGCTATGGCGCGGCAATCCGGCGGTGCGCAGCAGCACGCTCAACCATTTGCCGTCCCATGAGGGAGCGCTGGCGAAAAGCGCATGCCCCTCCATCATCTCGACCAAATGCGCCGCCACCGCCCCATGCGGGGTCCCGTCGCGCAGGAGGGTTGCACGATCGATCTGGTGTACGGCCTGAGCGCGCATGTCCCAATCGCTCCACTCCGGCGCGGGACGGATCAGCATCCCGCCAGAGCGACCGTCCTCGAACACCCAGCCGACCTCGATCGGGTAGCTGTCTTTCGCGAGGGAGGAGGCTTCAAAATCAAGAAAAACAAACATGGCGGCTCTGGTTAACCAAACAGGAACGACGCCCTAGGAGATAGGAAGGAAATTCCGCCTTAACAGGGGCAGGGCAGAAGGCGCCGCTTGCACAGAGGACATGGCTGTCGGATTGGGAAAGGCTTCGGGCGAATCCCGAACGGCGCGATCGCGGTAAACGGGACGCGTTCAGGGGTGCAAAAAATTGCGCAAACGGCTTCGGGCCGGTGCGTCGAAACCAGACGGATCCGCACCAGCGTACGACTGCGCTGCTTGGGGTAGTGACAGATGGGAGGGAGGGAAACGGTAGCGTTGGTGTTTCGCGCGCCAGGATCGGACGCAGAACCGCCATTCACAACAGAAAACGTTAACCGGCCGTTAGGACCTGTCTGGTTATTCTTTTGCCGATTGGGAAAATTGGCGGAGAGGGTGGGATTCGAACCCACGGAACCCTTGCAGGCTCAACGGTTTTCGAGACCGCCCCGTTCGACCACTCCGGCACCTCTCCGCGCTTTTTTTGGTGTGGTGAGGGGCATTTAGCTGTGTGAATATGGAAGCGCAAGAGGGGTTGAACGAGAAACTCTAAAAAAGATGAAAGAAAGTTTTTACTCGTTGGTTAATTGTACAAAAGCGACTGTTATAGTTGCACTTTTTACTGTGGGCGGTTTTGACGCCCTTATCGGGGGAATCATGCCGCCGGCTTTTGCCGCCCCCGTCGATGCGGCACCTGTGGCGCAGGACGGTCGTATTTTGACCGGAGAGGTCACGCGTTTGTTGATGCTCGACGAGCTGGTTTCGGTCATGTCGCAAGAGGCAGTGGCGCAGGCCTCGGAGGATCTCGGCGCGATTCCGCCTGACCAGCAGACGGCATGGCGCGCCAATATCGCGCGGATCAACGATCCCGACCGGCTTTCGCGGCTGATGGCGATCGAGCTTCCGGTTGCGCTCGGTCGTGTCGATCCGGCGCAGATCCGCAAGGCTTTGCTGTTTTACCACACAGATTTGGGCAAGCGCGTCGTCCAGCTCGAGCTTTCGGCGCGCCTCGCGATGATCGCGCCCGATGCGCGCGATGCCGCGATGGAGGCGGCAGAGCAGGCGGCCGAAACCGGCAACCTCCGGCTTGAACGGATCGACCGGATCATGGCGGTGACCGATGTGGTCGATGCCAATGTCGCGGGTAGTCTGAACGCCATTATCGCCTCGAGCCGCGGCTTTGCCGATGTCAGCGAAATCGAGGTTCCCGTCGAGGACATGACCAGCGAGGCCTGGGCGCAGGAGCCTGAAATCCGCGATAATATCACACGGTGGGTTCAGGCCATGCTCTATCTGGCCTATAGCCCTTTGAGCGAGGCGGAGCTCGAGGATCTGACCACCTTCGTTGGTTCGCGCGAGGCGTCGGCTTTGGCCGATGCGCTTGGCGCGGCTTTCGACGGGATCTTCGCGCGTATCGCCTATGAGACCGGCGTGATGTCGGCCGGTCAGCTTGCCGAGGCGGATCTATGATTGTTTTGACAGGGCCGTTGGCCAGCCCGCAGATGCTCGACGCATTGGGGCTCGAAGGGACGGCGGTGCCGATGACGGGGCGCCTCTATGGCGGCGCGAAGGCGGGAATCGTTGCGGACGGCTGGCCGGTTTTCTGCGCGGGTCCCGAGCCCCTGGCGGCGGTGGCGGTCGACTGGCAACCCGCCTTGTGCCGTTACGCGGAGATCATGGATCTGTCGCCGATCCCGCTCGATGGCCGCGAAGTGCTGGGCGTAACACTGGCGGATGACGATGCCTGCGCCAATGTGGGGGCGCAACGCGATGGAACGGGCGATTGGCCCGCCGAATATGGCGCCGCCATGGCGCGGGCGCTCCTTGCGCTTGATCCGGCACGCCCTGCGTCGGCCATTCGCGCGCGTTTGCCGCGGATCGGCGACTGGGTCGCGGCCCGAATGCGGGCCGAGCGAGAGGAACAGGCGGTGATCGGACCGGCTGCGGAGAAGGCGGGCGGTGCACGTTTCGAAATCCTCGATCGATCCGAGCCCTATGCGCATTTCTTCGCAGTCGAGGATGTCAGGTTGCGCCACAGGCTTTACTCCGGCGGCTGGTCGGAGGTGCTGGAACGCGCGGTTTTCGTCTCGGGCGATGCGGTGGTCGTTCTGCCGTGGGACCCCGTGCGCGACCGCGTTATGCTGATCGACCAGTTCCGCGTCGCGCCCGCCCTGCGCGGCGACCGCGAGCCCTGGCTCTACGAGGCTGTCGCGGGCCGGATCGACCAGCTTGAGGCACCCAAAGATGCCGCGCGCCGCGAGGCGCAGGAGGAGGCGGGCGTCGCTCTCGGGCAATTGATCCCCGCGCCCCATCATTACGCCAGCCCCGGCGCGACCGCCGAAATGCTCTATCTTTACATCGGCATCGCCGATCTGCCCGACGGATCGGAAGGGCTGGGCGGGCTCGAGGCCGAAGCCGAAGACATCCGCTCGCATCTGGTCGAGCGGGCCGAGCTTGAGCGTATGTTGCGGCAGGGCAAGATCCGAAACGGGCCGCTGCTGGTCCTCGCGCTTTGGCTTCAGGCAGAGGCCGACCGGATGCGCAAAGAATACACGCTAGGATAAGTCGTGTTTAGGGCGGTTGGACTTGTCGCTCGCTGCGGGCGGCGTATAAACAGACATACAGTTCAACGCGAAAGGCCCTGCTCATGCGTATTTGCCCTGATCTTGCCTCCTCCATCGGAAACACGCCGCTGATCAAGCTGCGTCATGCCTCGGAAATCACCGGATGCACGATCCTGGGCAAGGCCGAATTCATGAACCCCGGCCAGTCGATCAAGGACCGCGCCGCTTTGTTCATCATTCGTGACGCGATCGCGCGCGGCACGCTGCAGCCCGGCGGCACGATCGTCGAAGGTACGGCAGGCAATACCGGCATCGGCCTTGCGCTGGTCGGGGCCTCGATGGGCTTCCGCTCGGTCATCGTCATCCCCGAGACCCAGAGTCAGGAGAAAAAGGACATGCTGCGCCTTGCTGGTGCCGAGCTTGTCCAGATCCCCGCCGCGCCCTACCGCGACCCCAACAGCTATGTGCGCTATTCGGGCCGTCTGGCCGAAAAGCTTGCGCAGACCGAGCCTCATGGCGCGATCTGGGCCGACCAGTTCGACAATACCGCCAACCGTCAGGCCCATATCGAGACGACCGGCCCCGAGATCTGGGAGCAGACCGGCGGCAAGGTCGACGGGTTCATTTGTGCGGTCGGCTCGGGCGGGACGCTTGCGGGGGTTGCGATGGCGCTCCAGCCCAAGGGCGTAAAGATCGGTCTGGCCGACCCCGAAGGCGCGGCGCTCCATTCCTTCTACACGACCGGCAAGCTCGAAAGCCCCGGCTCGTCGATCACCGAAGGGATCGGGCAGGGGCGCATCACGCGCAACCTCGAAGGCTTCACCCCCGATTTCAGCTACCGCATCCCCGATAGCGAGGCGCTGCCGGTCATCTTCGATCTGCTCGAACACGAGGGGCTCTGCCTTGGCGGCTCGTCGGGGATCAACGTTGCCGGCGCGATCCGCATGGCGCGCGAGATGGGGCCGGGCCATACGATCGTCACCGCGCTGTGCGATTCCGGCACGCGCTATCAAAGCAAGCTTTTCAACCCCGATTTCCTGCGCGCGCTGAGCCTGCCGGTTCCCGAATGGCTCGACCGCGCGCCGGCCGATCTTCCGACCGTTTACGAAGACTAATCTCCCATGCGCCACCTGATTGCCCTGACCCTGACCGTCTTTCTGGCGCTGACCGGCTTTGCCGCAGCGCAAGAGGCACCCCAGCCCGATTACGCCGCTTGGGAAAAGCTCGCCGGACAGGCCGAGCAGATCCTGCAATCGGGACAGGCCAATGATGCGCGTCTGGATGCGATCCGCGCTGAGGTGGTGAAGTGGCGCGATAGTTTCCGCGCGGCCGAAGGCACCAATGCGACGCGGATCGCCACGCTGCGCGACCAGATCGCGGCTTTGGGGCCGCCCCCCGCCGAAGGGGCGACCGAATCCGAAGATATTGCGGCGCGGCGCAAGGAGCTGGGCGCGCAGATGTCGGAATTGCAGGCCCCCGGGCTTGCCGCCGTCGAGGCCTATGGCCGCGCCGATGGCGTGATCCAGCAGATCGACCGCTTCCAGCGCGACCGCCAGACCAGCGCCCTCCTGCGCATCGCCCCGAGCCCGCTCAACCCCGCCAATTGGGGGCCGGCGCTTCAGGACGGCTACAAGCTGGCTGCGGGTCTGGTGGGCGAGGTCTCCGCCCGTCTGGCCAATCAGGGCGGTTGGAGCGGGGCGCGCGAATGGTTGCCCAAGGTCGCGGGCGTCCTACTGGCGGCGCTTTTGCTGCTGACCAAGGGCCGCAGATGGATCGATTCGCTGCCGATGCGGCTTTCGGCGCGGGTCAGCGACCGGACACGGGCGACGCTGGTTTTCGCGGTCTCGCTCGGCCAGATCTTCGTGCCGCTGCTGGGCGTCGTGCTTTTGGTCATCGCGCTATTGGTCACGGGATTGTTCGGCGCGTGGGGGCGGCCGCTCATCATGACGCTACCGGCGGCGGGGCTCGCGTTTTTCGCAGGCGTCTGGCTGAGCCGCAGGATTTTCCCCTCGCCGCAAGACGATATTTCGACCTGCTTGCCGGTATCGGACAAGGCGCGGCTGCATGGCCGCCGCTACGGCGTGGCGCTTTCCGCGTCTCTGGCATTGCACCAGATCTTCGGCTCGGCCGTCCTGCCGCTGTCGGGCTTTCTCAACCAACCGGGGCCGGAGGGGCGGGTGCCGCTCCAGATTTCCGATGCTTCGGCCGCTATCTGGCACCTGCCTGTTATTTTGCTCGGCGCGCTTTTCCTGTTCCGGCTGAGCGATGTCCTGCGCCAGTTGCCGCAACAAGACAACGCAGAAAACCCCGCCTACCGCGTCCGCATCATGGCGATCTTTGGATCGATCGGGCGTCTGATCGCGATCTTTTCGGCGCTGGCGGCGCTGATCGGCTATACGGCGGGCGCGAATGCGATCCTTTGGCCGACCGTCATGACCATCGGCCTCGTGGGCTTTTTGATCCTCCTGCAGGATTTCATCGCCGATCTTTACGCGATGGCCAAGGGTGGCGACAGCGCGGCGCGCGATTCTCTCATGCCGGTGCTGGTGGGGATAGCGCTGGTTATCGCCTCGCTGCCGCTCTTCGCGCTGATTTGGGGCGCGCGCAGCAGCGAGCTGAGCGAGCTCTGGTCGCAGCTCAAACAGGGCGTCGCCTTCGGAGGCGTGCGCCTGTCGCCGACGCGGATCCTCGCCTTCCTCGTGATCTTCGCGGTAGGCTATTGGGTCACACGCTTCGTGCAGGGCGCGTTGCGCACGACCATTCTGCCCAAGACCAAGATCGACGCGGGCGGGCAGAACGCGATCGTTTCGGGCCTGGGCTATGTGGGCATCATGATTGCGCTGATGCTGGCCGTGACCAGCGCGGGGATCGACCTGTCGTCGCTCGCGCTCTTTGCCGGTGCGCTCTCGGTCGGTATCGGTTTCGGCCTCCAGAACATCGTGTCGAACTTCGTCTCGGGCATCATCTTGCTGATCGAGCGCCCGATTACCGTCGGCGACTGGATCGAGGTCGGCGGCAAACAGGGGATCGTCAAACGCATCTCGGTGCGCTCGACCCATATCCAGACCTTCGACCGGACCGAGGTCATCGTTCCGAACTCGGATTTCGTCAGCCAGTCGGTGACCAACTGGACGCGCAACAACCTCTCGGGTCGCGTGATCGTGCCGGTGGGCGTGGCTTACGGCACCGATACCCGCAAGGTCGAGCGCGTGCTCAAGGAAATCGCCGAGGACCAGCCGACCGTGCTGATCACCCCGCCGCCCGCGATCATCTTCCGCGGTTTCGGGGCCGACAGCATGAATTTCGAGATCCGCGCCATTGTCTCGGACGTGAACGGCGGGACCGGCGTGATCTCCGAGATCAACCACCAGATCGCGCGCCGCTTTGCGGAAGAGGAAATCGAACTGCCCTTTCCGCAGCGCGACATCTGGCTGCGCAATGCCGAAACGCTGAACCCGACCGCCGCGCAGAACCCGCCGCGCAAGGCCGCGCCGCTCTCGCCCGATCCGGGCCCGCAACAGCCGCCGATGGATCCGCGCACCATTGGCCTGCGTCCGCTGGACGATGATGCCAAAATCGCGAAAGGCCGCGACGATGGTGATGATGACGGTGATGACGGCGACAGCGGGACGAGCGGCTACGGCGAGCAGTTCGAGCGCAACTAGGATGCGGTGAAACGGCGGGCTCCGGCCTGCCGTGCGCCGTGACGGCTCCGCCCCTATGCCTCTTGGCGCGGGGCGGGCTCTTCGTCCAGAAGATAATCGTCGCCCTCGAGCCCGTCATCGGCGAACCCCTCGCGCGAGAGCAGGACGGCCACCGGCCTGAGCCAGGGGATATGGGCGCAGATGATCATGATTGCGGCCATGATCGGCACCGAAAGAAACATCCCCGGCAGGCCCCAAACCGCACCCCAGACCGCGAGGGACAGCACGATCCCGAAAGAGGACATCCGCAAGGTCTGGCCCAAAAGCATCGGGTCGAGGATATTGCCGATGAGGAAATGGACGCAGGTGCAGGCCAGTCCGATGACCACGGTCTCGGGGACATCGCCGGTCTGGACCAGCGCCAGAAGCACCGCGACAACGGTTGCAATGATTGAGCCGATGGTCGGGATGAAGTTCAAAATGAAGGTGATCATCGCGATCGGTCCCGCCAGATCGAGGCCCGCCGTCCAGAAAATCAGCCAGACCAAAGCGGCCGTCAGCGCGCTGACCAGCGCCTTGATCACCAGATAGCGGTTCACGCTGCGCATGATCGAGGAAATGATCGCGCGCACCTTGCGCGCCTTGTCGGGATCGCCGGTCAGGCGCTCGATCTTGACCGGAAACCAGATCCGCTCCGAGAACATGAAGCCGACGTAAAGCAGGATCATCACCACGCCGGAAAAGAGGTTCGAGGCCTGCGCCGCGACCTGCCGGATCCAGCCGGTGACGTTGATGCTGCTGAAAAAGCTCTCGACCGCGGTCTGGGCATTGGGGCCCATCCAGTCGGTCAGTTCGGGCACGAGGCTTTGGACCCGCTCGGCATAGGAAATCGAGGTCGAGACGATCTCGTTGACCTGGCTGACGATGGTCGCAACCAGCCAGAGCAGAAAGATGCTCAGCGCCAACAAGGCCGCGATGGTCGCGAACCATGTGGGCACTTTCAGCTTGGCGATGGCATGGATCGCATCCGAGGTCAGCGAAAAGATGATGATCGCGATGGACAGCGTGATCAGCAGGAATTTCGCCTGCACCAGCAGGAAGAGGATCAAAGCGAAGGCGACAATGCCCAGAAAACCCGTTTGCAACCGCTCGCGCAGTACCGCTTCGCGTGGTTCCACCCTTCGCCCTCGCTCTGACCCAAATACCTATGCGGCCTTACTCTTCGGCGTCATCCTCACCGCTTTCCGCGATACGGGCAACCGAAACCACCTCTTCGCCGGCGCCGGTATTGAAGACGCGCACGCCCCCGGCCGAACGCGAGCGGAAGCTGATGCCGTCGACCGCGACGCGGATCGATTGGCCGGTCGAGGTGGCAAGCATGATCTGGTCGTCACGCTCGACAGGGAAGGAGGCGACCAGAGGCCCGCCGCGCATCGCTTTGTCCATGGCCATGACGCCCTGACCGCCGCGACCGCGCACCGGATAATCGTGGCTCGACGAGATCTTGCCCGAACCGCGTGCGGTAATGGTCAGGATCGCATCTTCCGCCGCCGACATTTCGGCATAGCGTTCCTGCGTGATGTTGCCCTCGACGGTCTCGTCGTCCTCGTCGCTTTCGGCCCCGTCATCGAGCGCCCCTTCGACGGCGCGGCGCATCTTGAGATAGGCGGCGCGTTCGGCGGGATCGGCCTCGAAGTGGCGGATGACCGACATCGAGACGACTTTGTCGCCTTCCGACAGCCGGATGCCGCGCACGCCGGTCGAATCGCGGCCCTTGAAGACACGCACATCGGTTGTCGGGAAGCGGATCGCGCGGCCGAATGCCGTGACCAGCATCACGTCGTCGGTTTCCGTCGCCATGCGCACGCCGATCAGCTCGACGCCTTCGGGCAGCTTCATCGCGATCTTGCCGTTCGATTTCACATTGGTGAAATCGGACAGGGCGTTGCGGCGGACATCGCCTTCGGAGGTCGCGAAGATCGTCTGGTAATTGTCCCAATCGGCTTCCGGTGCATCGACCGGCATCAGCGCCGCGATCGAAACACCCGGATCGATCGGCAGGATATTGACGATTGCCTTGCCCTTGGCGGTCCGGCCACCCAGCGGCAGACGCCAGGTTTTCAGGCGGTAAACCATGCCGTCGGTGGTGAAGAACAACAGCTCGGTATGGGTATTGGCGACAAAGAGGGTGGTGACGAGGTCGTCCTCTTTGGTGGCCATGCTCGACAGGCCCTTTCCGCCGCGGCGCTGCGAGCGGAACTCGGCCAGCGCGGTGCGCTTGATATAGCCGCCCGAGGTGATGGTCACGACCATATCCTCGCGCTCGATCAGATCCTCGTCGTCCATATCGCCGGACCAATCGGTGATCTCGGTACGACGCGGCACGGCGAAAAGCTGTTTCACTTCACGCAACTCGCCGGCAATGATCTCGAGGATACGCTCGCGCGAGGCGAGGATCGCGAGATATTCGCGGATCGCATCGGCCAGCTCCTGCAGCTCGTCGGTGACTTCCTTGACGCCGAGCTGGGTCAGGCGCTGCAGGCGCAGTTCCAGAATGGCGCGGGCTTGGGTTTCCGAGAGGTTGTAGGTGCCGTCGTCGTTGACCGGATGCATCGGATCGTCGATCAGGCGCAGATATTCGATGATCTCTTCGGCAGGCCAGCGGCGCTCCATCAGACGCTCGCGCGCTTGCGCCGCATCCGCCGAGGCGCGGATGGTGGCCACGACTTCATCGACATTGGAAACCGCCACGGCCAGACCGCAGAGGATATGGCTGCGCTCGCGCGCCTTGCGCAACTCGTAAGCCGTGCGGCGGGCGACGACCTCTTCGCGGAAGGCGAGGAAGTAGACGAGGAAATCGCGCAAGGTCAGCTGCTCGGGGCGGCCGCCGTTGAGCGCCAGCATGTTCGCGCCGAAGCTCGTTTGCATGGGCGTAAAGCGGAACAGCTGGTTCAGCACGACCTCGGCGGTCGCGTCACGCTTGAGCTCGACCACCACGCGCACGCCGATCCGGTCGGATTCATCCTGCACATGGGCGATGCCCTCGATCTTCTTTTCCTTGGCGAGTTCGGCGATCTTTTCGATCATCGTCGCCTTGTTCACCTGATAGGGGATCTCGTCGATGATGATCGACTCGCGGCCGTTGCGGCCCTGTTCGATCCGCGTTTTGGCGCGGATGATGACCGAGCCGCGACCCTCGATATAGGCTTTGCGCGCCCCCGAGCGGCCAAGGATGATGCCGCCCGTCGGGAAGTCGGGGGCGGGGACATATTCCATCAGCCGCTCGACCGTCAGATCGGGATCCTCGATCAGCGCGAGGGTCGCGTCGATGACCTCGCCGAGGTTGTGGGGCGGAATGTTCGTGGCCATGCCGACGGCGATGCCGCCCGCGCCGTTGACGAGCATGTTGGGATAGCGCGCCGGCAGAACCGTCGGCTCGCGGTCCTTGCCGTCGTAGTTGTCCTGAAAAGCGACCGTGTCTTTTTCGATATCGGCCAGCAGATAGGCTGCGGGCTTGTCCATGCGCACTTCCGTGTAGCGCATGGCCGCAGGGCTGTCGCCGTCCATCGAGCCGAAGTTGCCCTGACCGTCCAGAAGCGGCAGGGACATCGAGAAGTCCTGCGCCATGCGCACCAGCGCGTCATAAATCGCGGCATCGCCGTGGGGGTGGTACTTACCCATGACATCGCCGACCGGACGGGCCGATTTGCGATAGGATTTGTCATGCGTGTTGCCGGTCTCGTGCATCGCGAAAAGGATGCGGCGGTGCACCGGCTTCAGCCCGTCGCGCAGATCGGGGATGGCGCGGCTGACGATGACCGACATCGCATAGTCGAGATAGGCCGTGCGCATCTCGTCCGAGATGCTCACCACCGGCCCGTCATGCGCCATCACCTCGCGCGCGGCGTCGTCCTGCGTCGATGCAGCGGTTTCGATGTTGTCGTCGTTGTCGTTTTCCGGAGTGTCTGACACGTGATCGCCTCAAGATATTGTTGTGTCATGGTATACCGCCCACTGACCTTGGGTGCAATCGCGGCGGGGGCTTTCGCACCGATTATGCCGGATTATCTTGATGAAAGCGGCCTTGCGGCGGTCCGATTGCGCGGGATCGGGCAGTGATCCGCTCGGGATCGGGCTCGGGCCGGACAAATTCCCGCTTGCGGCCCGCGATCGGGGGCGCAAGCGGAAGGATCTCAGGCGCGGCGAAAGGCCGAGACGGCCCAGAGCAGCGACAAAACCGCCGAACAAACCGCATTCCAGCCCGCCATCGAGAGGCCGAGCAGGCTCCAGGAAACCTCGTCGCAGCGCACCACCGGCGCGGCCTTGAGCTGCGCCATCAGGTCATTGGTCGAAAGCTGCGCCAGATTGGAGATCCCGCCCGAACAATGTGCGGGTCCCTCCCAGTATTTCAGCTCGACGCCGGCATGGAAAATCGCGAAAGCCGTCGCCGCCAGTGCGGCGAGCAGGCCGAGGACCGCCAGCGCGCGGGCCCAGCCGAAAGCCCAGACCGCCAGACCGATGACGGCTGCCGCCAGATGGGGCCAGCGTTGCAGGATGCACAGCTCGCAAGGCGCATAGCCGAAATGTTGAAAGGTCAGTGCGGCCAGCAGAAGACCCGCCGATCCCAGCCCGGCAAGGCCTGCCAATTGTCGATTGCTCAGATGCGTCATGGCATGGGCTTCCATTTCAGATGATCGGCGCTGTGGTGCGCGATGGGGCGGATGTTGGGGCAGGTGGGACTTGATTGCACGGAGACGGCGTAAAACGGGAAAGGGCGAGGGGGGTTAATGCGGCTTCCATGTAAAGACACGGTAGAGATAGACAACCACGACCAGCGCCACGATGACCTTCGACAGCGGGTCGACCCAATCGGCGACCAGCGCATATTGGCTCTGCATCAGATAGCCTGCAATGGTCAGAATGCTGGTCCAGAGCGCGCTGCCGATGGTGGTGTAGACCAGAAAGCGCGGCAAGGGCATGCGCACGAAACCCGCCGGCACCGAGATCAGCGTCCGGATCGTCGGCAACATGCGCCCGAGCAGCACGGCAAGCACGCCGTAACGGTCGAACCAGCGGTGCGCGGTGTCGATATCCGCGGGCGAGACGGTCATCAGCCGGCCGTGTTTTGCGGCCCAACGCTTGAGCCGCGCCTCGCCGATCCACAGGCCGATGTAATACCACATCGTGGTGCCGAGGACCGATCCGGCCGTGCCCGCAAGGATCGTCAGCCACAGGTTCAACTTGCCCGATCCCGCGAGAAAGCCGGCCAGCGGCATGATCAGCTCGGAGGGAATCGGCGGAAAGACGTTTTCGGCGACCATCAGGAAGAAGATGCCGGGATAGCCCCAGTGATCAATCGTCGAGGTGATCCAGTCGAACATGTCTTTTCCTCATTTGCCTGTGCATTTGCTGGTCTGTGGCCGCGGAACTGTCAAGTCTCGCAGGGCGTTGATTGCGATGATGATTAGGGTCACTGTGCGGAAAACCCATGGCTAAGGAGTGGCTTTGAATGGAATGGCGAGGACGTCGGGGAAGCCGCAATGTCGATGACAGGCGCGGCAGGAGCGCAGCAGGCGTTGGCGGTGTCGGGGTCGTGGGGATGCTGGTGGTCTTGGCCGTCGGCTATTTCTTCGGGGTCGATATCTCGCCTCTGGTCGGTGCGGTGGATCAGGGAACACAATCCGGTGAGACGCGCCCGCTGAGCCAGCAGGAGCAGGAAATCGGGCAGTTCGTCTCGGTCGTTCTGGCCGATACCGAAGAGGTCTGGGCGCGGGTTCTGCCCGAACAGGCGGGGATGGCCTACAAGGATCCGACGCTGGTCCTGTTCTCGGGCGCGGTGCAATCGGCTTGCGGCGGCGCGTCGGCGGCAATGGGGCCGTTCTATTGTCCGGGCGACCATAAGCTTTATCTCGATACCGACTTCTTCCAGATCATGCAGGGCAAGATGAATGCGGGCGGCGATTTCGCCTATGCCTATGTGATCGCCCACGAGGTCGGTCACCATATCCAGAACCTGATCGGGGTTCTGGGCCAGGTGAACCAGACACGCGCGCGCGCCAGCCAAAGCGACTCGAACTACCTCTCGGTCCTGACCGAGCTGCAGGCCGACTGCTTCGCCGGTATCTGGGCGCGGCAGGCCAGCGACCAGTTCGGCACGATCGACGAAGGCGATATCCGCGAGGCGATCCGCGCGGCCGGTGCGGTAGGCGATGATGTCCTGATGAAGCAGGCAGGGCGCACGCCGATGCCCGACAGCTTTACCCACGGCTCGGCCGAGGACCGCCAGACCTGGTTCACCCGCGGCTTCAAGACCGGCCAAATGGGTCAGTGCAATACCTTTGGTGAGGCGGGGCTTTAAGCCTCGCCCGACACCGCAATCCGGCCCGATCCGGTCCCGAACCCGTTTCAGCGCGGCAGATGCGGGCCGCGCGGCGGGCGCTCGAGCGTGGCCCAATCGGGCCAGAATCCGAAATATTCGAGCCCCGCAATCGCGAGACCGATGGCAATGACCGAGAAAACCAGAATGACCCGCTTTTCGCTCGGCGGATTTCGGACCCAGCGCGAGGCGCGAATAAGCCAGTTGAGGTTGTTCATTGCCCCTCTCCCCTGTTAGGAGTGCCGCCAGACAGCAAGACCCAGATAATACGATAGCGACGGATAACAAAGCTTTGCCACATCATAGCGATAGCCGCATCCTGCCCTATGCCGCCCGTCAGATGTATGATCTGGTGGCGGATGTGGAGAGTTATCCGAAATTCCTGCCGTGGAACAGCGCCGCCCGCATCCGCTCGCGCGAGGCGCACCCCGACGGTTCCGAAGTGATCGAGGCCGATCTGGTCATCTCCTTCAAGGTGATGCGCGAGCGTTTCGGCAGCCGCGTCACGCTCTGGCCCGCGGATCTGCGCATTGATACAGAATATCTCGACGGGCCGTTTCGCTATCTGCGCAGCGGCTGGACCTTCGAGGATCTGCCCGAGGGCGGCTGCAAGGTCGAATTCTTCGTCGATTTCGAATTCAAAAGCGTCATTCTGGGCAAGCTGATCGGCGTCGTCTTCGGCGAGGCCATGTCGCGCATCGTCCGCGCCTTCGAGGATCGCGCCCGCACGCTATACGGCTGAACCCGAAGCAAAGACGATCCCATGGAAAAGGGCGGCAATGCCGCCCTTTCTTTTGTCTGCCAAACGGTTGTTGGCAAAAGTTAATTCAGAACCGACCCTTGGCGCGGCTCGCCTCCAGCGCATCCTCGAAGGTGCGGATGCCGGTATGGGGCGACTGGACCAGCACCGCCATATTGCCCGGTTTGTGCTCGTTGTTGAGCATCTTGGTATGGGCCTGCGGGATTTCCGCCCAAGGGAAGACCTCCGACATGCAGGGATCGATCCGGCGCTCGAGCATCAGCTTGTTGGCGGCCGACGCCTGCTTGAGATGGGCGAAATGCGAGCCCTGAAGGCGCTTTTGGTGCATCCACATATAACGCACGTCGAAGGTGCAGTTGAAGCCCGAGGTGCCGGCGCAGATCACGACCATGCCGCCCTTTTTGCACACGAAGGTCGAGACGGGGAAGGTCGCCTCGCCGGGATGCTCAAAGACGATGTCGACATTGTTGCCCTTGCCGGTGATGTCCCAGATCGCCTTGCCGAATTTACGGACCTCGTCGAACCAGACCTTGTATTCGGGCGTATTGACCGTCGGCAGCTGGCCCCAGCATTTGAAATCCTTGCGGTTGATGACGCCGCGCGCGCCAAGCCCCATGACGAACTCGCGCTTGTCCTCGTCCGAGATAACCCCGATCGCATTGGCACCCGCCGCATTGATCAACTGGATCGCGAAAGACCCCAGCCCGCCCGATGCGCCCCAGACCAGCACGTTCATGCCGGGTTTCAGCTCGTGCGGTTCGTGGCCGAAAAGCATGCGGTATGCGGTTGCCAGCGTGAGCGTATAGCAGGCCGATTCCTCCCAGGTCAGATGCTGGGGGCGGCGCATGAGCTGCTGGGCCTGAACGCGGGTAAACTGCGCGAAGGAGCCGTCGGGCGTTTCGTAGCCCCAGATGCGCTGGCTCGGCGAATACATCGGATCGCCGCCGTTGCATTCCTCGTCGTTGCCGTCGTCCTGGTTGCAGTGGATGACGACCTCGTCGCCGACCTTCCAGTTCTTCACCTTGTCGCCGACCGCCCAGATGATCCCCGAGGCATCCGAACCGGCAATGTGATAGGGCTGGTGATGGCTGTCGAACGGGCTGATCGGAACGCCGAGACCGGCCCAGATCCCGTTATAGTTCACGCCCGCCGCCATCACGAGCACCAGAACCTCGTTGCTGTCGATGCTCGGGGTCTCGACGACTTCGACCAGCATGGCCTTGTCGGGATTGCCGTGACGCTCGCGGCGGATCGCCCAAGCATACATCGATTTCGGAACATAACCGAGGGGCGGCATTTCGCCGATCTCGTAGAGGTCCTTTTCCGGCGCATCATAGGCCGCGATCGGGGCGGGTTGGTCCAGAGCCATCTCAATCTCCTTGCCGCGTTGCAGAATCGGCGAATAAGACATGAATTACGATTGGCGTTGAAACAATGCAACCAAAGAAACTGTGAAATTGAAACAATGTGTCGCATTGGTTATTTTGTTGCGCGAGGTCCGACGCCTCCGCTTTGGTGTGTTTCTTTGAAATCCCGTTAAATTATAGATGTTTGACCGGAGAAGGCGGGGCCTTGTGGAGATGATACCCCACTGATGCTGCGCATGCGAAAAAAAATGCGCCTAGGGACCGATGGAAGCCGAGGCAGGTGCAAAATGGGCCGAAAGCGAGCAGATCCGGCAGGCCCTCTCTCCGTTGCGATTCCCGTCCCCGAGGGCGGAGCGGAGGATGCGCGCTACCGGCAAATCCCAACCATTGCTGGTCACTCGCGCGAAATGGAGTCGTGCCAAGCCCTGCAACCTCCGTGCGATTTCGCATTTGCGAGAGGGATCGCAAATTCTGCAACGCGGCGAATTGACAGGGTATGATTGTTTCCGTAACGATTGCTCAACTGTAATATTGTTGCGAGAGCGTTTGGATGACCGAGAAAGACAAGCCCTGGCTCTTCCGTACCTATGCGGGCCATTCCACCGCGAAAAAGTCGAACGAACTGTACCGCATGAACCTGTCCAAGGGGCAGACGGGGCTTTCTGTGGCCTTCGATCTGCCGACCCAGACCGGCTATGACAGCGACCACGTTCTGGCGCGGGGCGAGGTCGGCAAGGTCGGCGTGCCGATCGGTCATCTCGGCGATATGCGGGCGCTTTTCGACCAGATCCCGCTCGAGCAAATGAACACCTCGATGACGATCAATGCGACCGCGCCCTGGTTGCTGGCACTCTATATCGCGGCGGCGGAAGAGCAGGGGGCGGATGTCGCCAAGCTGCAGGGCACGGTCCAGAACGATCTGGTCAAGGAATATCTCTCGCGCGGGACCTATATCTGCCCGCCGCAGCCCTCGCTCGCCATGATCACGGACGTTGCCGCCTATACCGCGCAGCATCTGCCGAAATGGAACCCGATGAATGTGTGCTCCTACCACCTGCAAGAGGCCGGAGCGACGCCCGAACAAGAGCTGGCCTATGCGCTGGCGACCGCGATCGCGGTGCTCGACGATCTGCGCGGCAAGGTGGCTGCAAGTGATTTCCCCGCGATGGTCGGCCGCATCAGCTTCTTCGTGAACGCCGGCATCCGCTTTGTCACTGAGCTCTGCAAAATGCGCGCCTTTACAGAGCTTTGGGACGAGATCACACGCGAACGCTACGGGATCGAGGAGGAGAAATTCCGCCGTTTCCGCTATGGCGTTCAAGTCAATTCGCTCGGCCTGACCGAGCAGCAGCCCGAAAACAACGTCTACCGCATCCTTTTGGAAATGCTGGCGGTGACCCTGTCCAAGAATGCGCGCGCCCGCGCGGTCCAGCTTCCCGCCTGGAACGAGGCTCTCGGTCTGCCGCGGCCTTGGGACCAGCAATGGTCGCTCCGCATGCAGCAGATCCTCGCCTACGAGACCGATTTGCTGGAATATGGCGACCTTTTCGACGGCAACCCCGCCATTGCGGCCAAGGTCGAGGCCCTTAAGGCCGGCGCGCGCAGCGAGCTTGCGCTTCTCGACGGGATGGGCGGCGCGATTGCGGCGATCGACTATATGAAGGGCCGTCTGGTCGAGGCCAATGCCGCCCGTCTCGGGCGGATCGAGACCGCCGAGACCGTCGTGGTCGGCGTCAACCGCTGGCAACAGGGCGAGCCTTCGCCGCTGACCGCAGGAGACGGCGGCATCATGACCGTCGATCAGGGCGTCGAGGCCGAACAGATCGCGCGGCTCGAAGCATGGCGACGCGAGCGTGACAACGGGGCCGTCGGCGCCGCGCTGGATGCGCTTCGCGAGGCTGCGCGGAGGGGCGCGAATATCATGCCCGCCTCGATTGCCGCGGCCAAAGCGGGGGCCACGACCGGCGAATGGGCGGGCGTCATGCGCGCGGTCCACGGTGAGTACCGCGGCCCGACCGGCGTTTCCGCCAGCCCCTCGAACCACACCGACGGCCTCGAGCCGATCCGCGAGGCCGTCGATGCGGTCAGCCGGCGTCTCGGGCGGCGGCTCAAATTCATTGTCGGCAAGCCCGGTCTCGACGGGCATTCCAACGGAGCCGAGCAAATCGCCTTCCGTGCCCGCGATTGCGGCATGGACATCACCTATGACGGCATCCGCCTTACGCCCGAACAGATTGTGGCCAGCGCGCGCGAAAACAGTGCGCATGTCGTCGGCCTCTCGATCCTCTCGGGCTCGCATCTGCCCCTGATCGAGGAAACCATGCAGCGGATGCAGGCGGCGGGTCTCGGCGATGTGCCGGTGGTGATCGGAGGCATCATCCCCGACGAGGATGCGACAAGATTGCGCGCAATGGGGGTCTCGCGTGTCTATACGCCCAAGGACTTCGAACTGAACCGCATCATGATGGATATCGTGGCCCTCGTGGAACCCGAGCCCCTACCGGCCTAGGCGCTTTCTCTGTCACGCAAATACCCCCGCCGGAGGCGTCACTCGCGCAAAAGCAGCGCGAGGGCCGCAATGGTGGCGATGATACCCGGCAGAATGATCAGACCGGGCATGCCTTGCCCCAGTGCCGCCTCGAGCAGGATGACCCATGTCGGCGTGAGATAGGTATAGGCCATGACCTTGGCCGAAGGCAGGCGCAGCGTGGCATATTGCACCAGAACGAAGGTGATCCCGGTCGCGAACACCGCCGTATAGAGGATCGTCCACCACACGATGGCGGGCAGGTTCAGCCAATCGGTCGCGCGGATCACCGGCCATTCCAGAATGCCGAGCACGATCATGCCGGCCAAAAGCGCTCCGAAGCTGAAGACAAGCGCGCTTTCCCCGCGATTGAGGCGGCGCACCAGCGGCGTGTAAAAGGCGTGGAAGGCGCAGCCGAGCAGATAGATCGCTTCGCCTTTGCCGATCTGCAGGCGCATGAGCTGGCCGATATCGCCGCGAAAAATCACCCAAAGCGCGCCAATCCCCCCAAGGGCCAGCGAGATCGCGATCTGGCCGGTCAGCTTCTGGCGCAGCAACAGCCAGCCGAATCCTGCCGACATGATCGGCGTCAGGGTAAAGACCGCGGCGGCGGGAACGGCGGCGGCGGTCTTGAGCCCCTCGAACATCAAGACGAAATAGGCCGCGAAAATCGCGCCCAAAAGCACATAGCGCCACGGCGAACGAAAGGCCGTGCGGGGGATCCCTTGCGGCATGGCGGCCGCAAAGCCGCCGATCAGCCCCGCCGCAATCGCGAAACGCGCCGCCGTTATCGCACCGGGATCAATCAGATTGGCGGCCCTGACACCAAAGGAAAACGAGCCCGCGACCATGATCGAAAAGATCAGCATGGCGAGATGGCCCTTGAGCGGCTCGCTTTGAATGGTGCGGGATTGAGCGGTCATGGATGGCCTCGGCTGCAATGGGCGTGCCGTCGCTCGCGCCGTTCGGGGCGGATCGAAGCCGATGGCGCAGCTCCTTTCTGGCCGAAGCCGCGCGCAAGTGCCAGCCCCGGAACGATCTTTCCGCGCACCGCGACCGCGGCGCGTCTGACGGGCCGCTCACGCCCAGACCCGCGCCAGCCGCTCGCCGATGCTTTGGGTGATATTGGCGAGATGCGGTTTGCGCATCGTCTCGGCATGGGTGGCCAGCCACATCGGGGCGCTCCATTCGGGGTGGGGCGGCAGAACCTCGACCAGATTGGGGAAGTTGAGCAGCGCCGAAGAGGGCAGAAAGCCCAGACAATGGCCCGAACTGATCGCCACGCGGTGCGCATTCTCGCAATCGCTGTAAAGAAAGATATGCGCTTGGGGGTAATGCGCCACCAGCCATTTCTCCCACGGGACGCGGTTCCATGCGCGGTCGTGGACGACAAAGCCGAAGCGCCCGAGGTCGTCGTAGCCCTGCGGCAGGCCAAGGCGGGCGACATAGTTGGCCGCGCCATAAAGCCCGAAATGGAGCGTGCCGAGCGGCTTGACGAAAAGCGCCTCGCCCGCTGGTCGGGTGCCCGCGCGGATATGGAGGGTTGGGGTCAGTGGTGTGATGCTCTCGAGCTCGGGGCTCGAGACGAAGCGCAGCGAGAGGTCCGAGCACTGGTTTTCCAGCCCGCCGATCAGCGGTACGACATAATCGGCAATCATCGGAACGGACTTCACGATGACTTCGCCGCAGGGGGACTGGCTTTCCGGCTCGCCCCTCAATCCGGTCCCGCTTTGTTTGTCATTCTGCCGCCTTGCCGTTTCTTTCACGCCCGAACTCTGCCATAGAGAAGTGAAAATCCGCTTAACGGCAGGCTGGCCCCGAGCTGCGACGGGCAGGTTCCTTGCGCAGCGGGTTGGGCGGCAGGGACGTAAAATCGTCACTTTGCCTTGACTTTCCGGCCTCTCCCATTTTATTCCCTCCAAGATTCTCCCGGAAGGCTGTCCTTCCGGTCCCCGTTTTGTCGGGGATCGCCCCCCGTCAGCGCGTTGCGCCCACGGGGGCGTCACTGCTTTGGGCCACAGGAGGGCTGCCGATGTTTGAGAACCTGTCCGATCGCCTTGGCGGCGTCTTTGACCGGCTGACAAAGCAGGGCGCGCTTTCCGAGGATGACGTTGCCGCCGCGATGCGCGAAGTGCGCGTGGCTTTGCTGGAAGCCGACGTTTCGCTGCCGGTTGCCCGCCAGTTCGTCAAGACCGTGACGGCCAAGGCCACCGGCTCGGCCGTGACCAAATCGATCACGCCCGGCCAGCAGGTCGTCAAGATCGTCCATGACGAGCTGATCAAGGTCCTGCAGGGCGAAGGCGAGCCCGAGGCTCTGCGCATCGACAACCCGCCCGCACCGATCCTGATGGTCGGCCTTCAGGGCTCGGGCAAGACGACGACCACGGCGAAGCTTGCAAAGCGTCTGAAGGACCGCGAGAAAAAGCGCGTTCTTCTGGCCTCTCTCGATACCAACCGTCCGGCCGCAATGGAGCAGCTGGCCATTCTCGGGACGCAGATCGGCGTCGATACCCTGCCGATCATCGCGGGAGAGAATGCGGTCCAGATCGCCAAACGCGCCAAGCAGCAAGCGACCCTTGGCGGCTATGACGTCTATATTCTCGATACCGCCGGTCGTCTGCACATCGATCAGGTGCTGATGGACGAGGTTCAGGCGGTCCGCGATGTGGCCCAGCCGCGCGAGACCCTGTTGGTTGTGGACGGCCTGACCGGTCAGGATGCGGTGAACGTCGCAACCGAATTCGACGGCAAGGTCGGGATCACCGGCGTCGTCCTGACCCGTATGGACGGCGACGGCCGTGGCGGTGCGGCGCTTTCGATGCGCGCGGTGACCGGCAAGCCGATCCGTTTCGTCGGTCTGGGCGAAAAAGTCGATGCGCTCGAAGTTTTTGACGCGCACCGCGTTGCGGGCCGCATCCTCGGCATGGGCGATATCGTGGCCCTCGTCGAAAAAGCGCAGGAAGTGCTCGAGGTCGAGCAGGCCGAGCGCATGATGAAGCGCTTCCAGAAGGGTCTGTTCAACATGAACGACCTGAAAAGCCAGCTCGAACAGATGCTGAAAATGGGCGGCATGCAGTCGATCATGGGCATGATGCCGGGCATGGGCAAAATGGCGAAACAGGCCGAGGCCGCTGGCTTCGACGACCGCGCCATCCGCCAGCAGCTCGCGCTGATCAACTCGATGACCAAGAAAGAGCGCGCCAATCCCGATCTGCTGCAGGCGAGCCGCAAGCGCCGCATCGCAGCCGGCGCGGGGATGGAGGTCTCCGAGCTGAACAAGCTTCTCAAGATGCAGAAGCAAATGGCTGATACCATGAAGAAACTCGGGAAAATGGGGAAGGGCGGCATGCTCAAGCAGGCCATGCGCGCCATGACCGGCAAAGGCGGCGGTCTGCCCGATATGGCCAATGTCGACCCCGAGAAAATGGCCGAAGCAACCAAGATGCTGCAAGATCCCAAGGGTCTTGGCGGGCAATTGGGCGGGATGGGGCTGCCTGGCGGCCTATCGGGCCTCTTCGGGAAGAAGAAGTAACCGATGGCCGAGCTGCGCGTCACAGTTCCGGTGATCGAAACCGAACGGCTGATCCTGCGGGAGCCGCGTTTGTCGGATCTCGCCGCGATCACGGCCTTTGGTGCCTCGGAGCGCTCGCGCTTCGTCGGCGGTCCGATGGATGATGTAGGCTCGTGGAACGCGCTGATGATCCTGATGGGGCATTGGGTCGCGCGCGGTTTCGGCTGGTGGATGATCGAAGAGAAAGCCACGGGCGCCGTCGCGGGCCGTGTCGGCGTGGGTCACCATGTCGATTGGCCCGAGCCCGAACTCGGCTGGCATCTCTATGACGGGTTCGAAGGCAAGGGCATCGCCTATGAAGCGGCTCTGGCTGCGCGCAATCTTGCGCAGAACCGCATGGGGCTGGGACCGCTGATTTCGCTGATCGCCCCCGAGAACCACGGCTCGCGCCGTCTGGCCGAGCGTCTGGGTGCCGTGATCGAGCGCGAGGATTTCCTGCTGCGCGGCGAGCCCTGCATGATTTACCGCCATCCCAAGGACATCGCATGACCGACGCCGTGACCCGCGCCGCAGCCCTGTTGAAAGAGCACCGCCAGTCGATCGACCGGCTGGATGCGATCTTGGTCTATACCTTGGCCGAGCGGTTCAAACACACCCAATCCGTCGGCCGCCTCAAGGCCGAACACGAACTTCCGCCCTCGGATCCTGCGCGTGAATCGCAGCAGATCGAGCGGCTGGAACGCCTCGCGCGCGAGGCCGATCTCGACCCGGAATTCGCGCGCAAATTCCTGAACTTCGTGATTTCGGAAGTCATCCGGCATCACGTTCAACACCAGAAATAAGGCGGGTTGCCCGAATAGGCCTCCGCCCAACCCGCCATTAAAAGGAGAACTCCAATGGCAATGAAGATCCGTCTGGCCCGTGGTGGCTCGAAAAAGCGTCCGCACTATGCAGTCGTCGCAACCGATGCGCGCATGCCGCGTGACGGCCGCTTCCTCGAGAAGCTGGGCACCTACAACCCGCTGCTGCCGAAAGATTCGGAAGACCGCGTCAAGCTGAACCTCGAGCGCGTCCAGTACTGGCTGAGCCAGGGCGCACAGCCGACCGACCGCGTTGCACGCTTCCTCGAAGCAGCCGGCGCTGCTCCGAAAACCGAGCGCAAGAACCTGAAAAAAGGCGAGCCGGGCAAAGCTGCAAAAGACCGCGCCGAAAAGCGTGCGGCTCGTGAAGCTGCTGCAAACGCTCCGGCCGAAGAAGCGGCTTCGGAATAAGATGACCGAGCGGGTTTGTATCGGCGCGATTGCGGGCGCCTTCGGCGTTCAGGGCGAGGTGCGGCTGAAGAGCTTCACCACCGACCCGAGCGATATCGCGACTTACGGCCCGCTGTGGACCGAAGACGGCGGACGGAGTTTCTCCGTCCGCCTGACCCGCCCGGTGACGGGTGGTCTGGGCGCGCGTCTTGACGGGGTTGTGACCCGCGAGGATGCCGAGGCGCTCAAGGGGGTGACGCTGTGGGTCGATCGTTCGATGCTGCCGTCCCTGCCTGATGACGAATTCTATCACACCGATCTGATCGGGCTCGAGGTCGTCGATACCGGCGGCACCGTTCTGGGCCGCGTTCATGCGGTTTTTGATCACGGCGCAGGCGATATTCTCGATATTACCGGCCCGCATCCGATGATGCTGCCCTTTACCCGCGCTTTCGTGCCGACCGTGGATATCGCGGCGGGCCGGATCGTTGCGGATCCGCCGGAAGCGGATGGCGAGAGCGATGATGAACCCGCGGGCGGTCAGGACCAGGCGCCCAAGTCCGGCAGCAAATCCGGTTTCCGGACCAATGCGAAATCCGGCTTCAACGCGGGCAAATCCTGATGCGGCGCACGCTCACCGGCATCGGCATCATCCTGATGCTGCTCGGCCCGCTGCTGCAGGGCCTGTCGGGGGCGAGCGATCCCTATGCCTATGTCTTCGCGCCGGTCATGCTGGCAGGCGCTTTGCCGCGTTTCGCAATCCGCGGCCTCCAGCCCGATCCGGTCAAGCTCGCCATCGGCGTGCTGGTTGCGGGGGCGGTTTCCATGGGCCTGTGGTGGCTCGGCAAGACCTATGTCGGCGAGACCCCTTGGCAGATCGCGCTCTGGGCGCCTTTGGCGGTGGTGATCCTCGGCGTTCTGATGACCGTGGCGGGCAGCCTGCTGCGCCATCCCGACAAGCTGTAATCCCATGTCCGAGACGCCGAAATCCCCCTCTGACGCCACCGCTGCCGCAGATGCTTCTGCCGGTGCCGCACCGAAATCCCACGGCCGCCTGAATGTGCGCGTGTCGGCCCAGCCGCGCGACCTCTTCGAGGAGCGCGAGGTTCATGGCGCATGGACCGCCCAGATCATCACGCTTTTCCCCGAGGCATTTCCGGGCATCCTCGGCTTGTCGCTGACCGGCAAGGCGCTGAACGAGGGGCTGTGGAACCTGCGCACGCTCCAGCTTCGCGACTTCGGCGAGGGCAAGCACCGCAATGTCGACGACACGCCGGCCGGCGGCGGGGCAGGGATGGTGATCCGCGCCGATGTCATGGCGCGCGCGCTTGGCGCGGCGCAGGCCGATCCGCTTGGTCGGGCTCTGCCGGTCGTCTATATGTCGCCGCGCGGCAAGCCCTTGACGCAGGCGCGGGCGCGCGAATTGGCGCAAGGGCCCGGCATCACCCTGATCTGCGGGCGGTTCGAGGGCGTGGACGAGCGCGTACTCGAAGCCTACGGCATCGAAGAAATCAGCATTGGCGACTATATTCTGACCGGCGGAGAGCTTGCCGCTCAGGTCTTGATTGACACGACGGTTCGCCTTATACCGCGCGTGCTGGGGAATCACGAATCTCTGGCCGAGGAATCCTTTTCCGACGGCCTTCTTGAACATCCCCAGTATACGAAGCCCGCCCAATGGGAAGGCCGCAACATTCCGGAGGTTCTTCTTTCCGGCAATCACGCGGCCATTGCCAAATGGCGCAGGGACCAGGCCGTAAGGCTGACAAAGGAACGCCGCCCCGACCTGTGGCGGGCATATGAGGACCGCAAGGCCCCCCATATGGACCCGACAAAGGACCGACAGCTCTCGGGCGCATCAGACCAATCGCGGGGCTACCGCGAGAAAACAGAGGATTGATTGCGATGAATCTGATCGCCCAACTCGAAGCCGAGCAGATTGCTGCTCTTGGCAAAGAAATTCCCGACTTCAAATCCGGCGACACCATCCGCGTCGGCTACAAAGTCACCGAAGGCAGCCGTACCCGCGTACAGATGTACGAAGGCGTCGTGATTTCGCGCAAGGGCGGCGGCATTGGTGCCTCGTTCACCGTGCGCAAAATCTCGTTCGGCGAAGGCGTGGAGCGTGTGTTCCCGCTCTACTCGACCAACGTCGACTCGATCACCGTCGTCCGTCGTGGCCGTGTGCGTCGCGCCAAGCTGTACTACCTGCGCGATCGTCGCGGTAAATCGGCTCGTATCAAAGAAGTCACGAACTACAAGCCTAAAGCCGAAGCACAGGCCTGAGGAACAGCGTCATGAAAAAAGAAATTCACCCCGATTACCACATGATCACCGTCAAGATGACCGACGGTACGCTCTTCCAGACCCGCACGACCTGGGGCAAAGAAGGCGAGACCATGGCTCTCGACATCGACCCGACCTCGCACCCGGCATGGACCGGCGGCTCGTCGCGCCTGATGGACACCGGTGGCCGCGTGTCGAAGTTCAAAAACAAATACGCTGGCCTGGGCTTCTAAGAACCCCGCCTGCCGGATTTGGAAACGCCGCCCCGAAAGGGCGGCGTTTTTCATTGGAGCTGGCCCGTTCGGAGCGGGGCCGAAGATGGTGGGGCCGGTTGATCAGGGCAGGGAGGCATTCCCCAAGCCGGCGATCGCACGAACCCCTTCCTGACTTGTGCACGATGGGCGCACAGGTCATCGGCAAGCCCTCGGGCCTGTCGTCGGGCTTAGTGGAGGCCCGCGAACAGAGGCATCCAGATCGACGCCGCGCGGCCCCGCAGATTGCGCGTTTGGGCGGCGGAATTGATCGGGTGGCCGGTCATCTCGCCAAAGCCGCTGTCGATGACGACGCGGCCGTCGCGCAGGTGACGCAGGATCGGGCCTTGGGCACTTTGGTGACGCGACAAGGTGATCGTCGCATAGCCACGGATTGCGGTCGGGACGCTGGCTGCAATGGTCATTGGATCACTCCTTTTGGTCGGTGCTCTGGTCGTAATCTCGTCTTGCGAGCTGCATGATCCGGGCTCGGCGCTTCCGGTGTTCCGCCAGCCGCGCGGCCTTGGAAGGGCCTTTGGCGCAGATGGCGGGACCTCGTGGCCGGGTTCGGGTCAGGCATCTCTCATACGTATATTACGACAGGGATTGTCGTGTATTGCAAGCGTAAAATCGACCGAACCCATCGTGATAAAATATCGCGCCAATGCACGGGTTTAAGCGGCGGCGGACCCTCGCCCGAACCGGCACGATTGCGCGGGGTTGATCCGGTATACACGGGAATCGCCGCTTTTCTTCCAAGCGGTCGCGCCCTATGTTCGGGCACAAGCCAAGCCGCAGCAGGAGGATTCGTGGCGCATATTATCGTCGTCGGGAACGAAAAGGGCGGCTCGGGTAAATCGACCACCTCCATGCATGTCGCGACCGCTCTGTCGCGGATGGGATATCGGGTCGGGGCGCTGGATCTCGACGTGCGTCAGCGCAGCTTCGGCCGCTATCTGGAGAACCGTGCGGCCTTTGTCGCCCGCGAGGGCATCGACCTGCCATCGCCCAATTATGTGCGGCTCGAATTCGATCCCTCGACCGATATGGATCCGATTTCGCAGGCCGTGACCGAGCTGGATCCCGAAAGCGATTTCATCCTGCTCGATTGTCCCGGCTCTCATACGCGGCTGTCGCAGATCGCGCATACGCTGGCCGATACGCTGATCACGCCGATGAACGACAGCTTCATCGATTTCGACCTGCTTGCGCGGCTCTCGCCCGAAGGCAAGGTGCTCGGCCCCTCGATCTATGCCGAGATGGTGTGGTCGGCGCGCCAGATGCGCGGACAGGCGGGGGCGGGGCCGATCGACTGGCTGGTTCTGCGCAACCGTCTGGGCACGCAGCAGATGCACAACAAGCGCAAGGTCGGCGGGGCTCTGGACACTTTGTCGAAGCGCATCGGTTTTCGCGTTGCGCCGGGCTTTTCCGAGCGCGTGATCTTCCGCGAGCTTTTCCCGCGCGGCCTGACTTTGCTCGACCTCAAGGATATCGGCGTCGAGCAGCTTACCATGTCCAATATCGCAGCCCGTCAGGAATTGCGCGACCTGATCAGCGAATTGCAGCTGCCCGGGGTAACGGTTTCGTTTTGAAACCAGAGCCTTGGGTTTGAAACCTTCAACATGGCGAAGGCGTTTTACGTCACTCGCCCGAATGTTGGGGGTGACCGGATCGAGGATCTTGATGCAGAAAATCACCGCCGTCGCGGTCGTCAGGGCGAAACCGTCTTCGGGCGCTTGCGCCGCTTTTTCCGGTTTGCGCAGGGCGTCTTTACGCCTGACCCTGCTGTTGGGCGCGGCCGTTTCGGCCGTCGGCACGGTTCCTTTCGCGGTCCGCGCCGACGAGGTTCCCGAGGCCGCACCGCTTGCGGCAGAGCTTCCTTTGGTGACGCTCGGCACTGCCGAGACGGCACAGGTTCAGGCCCGTGTCGCGGTCTCGGGGTCTTTGGTCGCGCGGCATGACGTGATGATCTACCCCAGCGTTTCCGGCTACGCGGTCACCGAAATTCTGGCCGATGTCGGCGATCGGGTCGAGGCAGGGCAGGTGCTCGCGCGCTTGCAGGACCAGACCCTCGCGGCGCAGCTCGCGCAGGCCGAGGCCGATTACCAGCGCGCCGATGCGGGCGTGAAACAGGCGCAAAGCCAGATCCTGAGCACCGAGGCCGCGCTGACCGAAGCGGCAAGCGTGCTCGAGCGCGCGCGCAGGTTGCGCCAAAGCGGCAGCGGCTCTCAGGCGACGCTGGATCAGGCGGTGGCGTCGGAGGCGGCGGCCCGTGCGGCGGCGGCTTCCGCCGGCAGCGGGCTCAGCGTTGCGCGGGCGGCTTTGGCCTTGGCCGAAGCCTCGCGCGATATCGCACGGCTCAACCTCGATTATACCCGCATCACCACGCCGGTTGCGGGGGTAATCGTGGCGCGCAATGCAGAGTTGGGCGCCTTGTCGGGCGGCAGTACCGAGCCGATGTTCCGCCTGATCGGCGACGGCGCAATCGAGCTTGCGGGCGAGGTGATCGAGACTGCGGTGCCGCAATTGCAACCGGGCGCGCCGGCCGATCTCCGGATTTCGGGGCTGGGGCAGATCAAGGGCGAGGTGCGTCTCGCGCCCGCAGCGGTCGATCCCGCGACGCGGCTGGGCGAGGTCCGTATCGCGCTCGACCCCGATCCGCGTCTGCGCACAGGTCTTTTTGCCAGCGGCTGGATCGTGGTCGAAGACCGCGAGGCCCTGACCGTTCCTGCAAGCGCGGTTCTGGCGGACGAGCGCGGCAATTACGTTCAGGTCGTCACGGCAGGCGAGATCGAGACGCGGCCGGTCGAAGCCGGTCTGATTTGGGACGGGCGGCGCGAGATCGTCTCGGGGCTCGAAGCGGGCGAGCGGATTCTGGCGCGCGCGGGGGCCTTCTTCCGCACCGGCGACAAGATCCGCGAGGCCCCGAGCGCGCCCGAAAGCACGCCCGACACCGCGCCCGAAGTTGGCGGGGCGGAGCAAACCCCATGAACATGTCCACCTGGTCAATCCGGCATCCGGTCCCGCCGATCGCGATTTTCCTGGTCCTGATCCTGATCGGCTTTTACAGCTTCCGGCAGCTGGCCGTCACCGCCATGCCCAATATCGACCTGCCGCTGGTCTCGGTCACGGTCGCGCAGCCCGGCGCCGCGCCTTCGGAGCTGGTCCGTCAGGTCATCCAGCCGATCGAGGATTCCATCGCTAGCGTCACCGGCGTGCGCCATATCACCTCGACCGCAAGCGACAGCTCGGCCAGCATCATGGTCGAATTCGAGCTGGAGACGAATACAGACCGCGCGGTCAACGACATCAAGGATGCGGTCGCCAATGTCCGCGCCGATCTGCCCGAATCCGTGATCGAGCCCCTCGTCAAACGCATCGATATCGAGGGCATGCCGATCCTGACCTACGCGATCAGCGACCCGACCCAATCCATCGAGGAGCTGTCGGATTTCGTCGACGACATCATCAGCCGCCAGCTTTCTGCGGTCGCGGGGGTCGCGAGTACCTCGCGCATCGGCGGCTCGGACCGCCAGATCAATGTCGAGCTTGATGCCGACCGGTTGCAGGCGCTCGGGCTGACGGCGGCGGAGGTCTCGGACCAGCTGCGGATGAAGAATATCGATCTCGGCGGCGGTCGCGGCGATCTGGGGCAGGTCGAATATTCGATCCGTGCGCTCGGTTCGGCCGATACGGTGGCGCATCTGGCCGCGACGCCGATCACTTTGCCCTCGGGCAAGATCGTGCGCCTCGATGCTTTGGGCACGGTCGATGACGGCGGCAGCGAAGAGCGCAATTTCGCACTGCTGAACGGGACGCCGGTCGTGGCCTTCGGGGTCTATCGCGCCTCGGGACAGTCCGATCTGACGGCGGGTGATGGGGCGAAGGCGCGTATCGCCCAGCTCGCGGAGCGCTATCCCAACCTGCGCTTCACGCTGATCGATGATGCGACGACCTATACCGCCAACAGCTACCACTCCGCGATGGAGACGCTTTACGAGGGTGCGGCGCTGGCGGTGATCGTCGTCATGCTGTTTCTGCGCAACTGGCGCGCCACGCTGATTGCCGCGGTGGCTTTGCCTTTGTCGATCATTCCGACCTTCTTCGTGATGGACCTGCTGGGTTTTACGCTTAACGGGATCAGCCTTCTGGCAATCACGCTGGTCACCGGCATTCTGGTCGATGACGCCATCGTCGAGATCGAGAATATCGACCGCCACATCCATATGGGCGTGCCGCCCTACGAGGCCAGTGTCGAGGCCGCGAACGAAATTGGCCTCACCGTGATTGCGATCAGCTTTTCGATCGTCGCGGTTTTTGCGCCGGTCGGTTTCATGGCGGGGATTCCGGGGCAGTATTTCAAGCAGTTCGGCCTGACCGTCGCGGTTTCGGTCCTGTTCTCGCTGCTGGTCGCCCGCATCATCACCCCGATGATGGGGGCCTATCTCATGCGCGGCAAGGCCCATGTCGAAGAGCGTCCCGACGGCTTTTTCATGCGCAAGCTCATGGCGGTTCTGGGCTGGACGCTGCGCCACCGCGCGCTGACGCTGCTGCTCGGCCTTGGGGTCTTCATCGGCTCGATCTTCTCCGCGACCCTGCTTCCGACCGAGTTCATTCCGGCCTCCGATGTCGGACGCAGCCAGATCAAGGTCGAGCTGCCCCCCGGCGCCACGATCCGCGAATCCGAAGATGCCACGCGGATGATCAGCGAGCGCGTCCTGACCGTGCCCGAGGTGCGCTCGGTCTTCGTGATCGGTGGCGACGGCGACGTCAATGAATCGCGGCTCATGGTGAACTACGGCCCCAAAGTCGAGCGCGAGCGCTCGAGTTTCGTGATCGAGGACCAGCTCAAGCGCGACCTGTCGGATATCCCAGACATGCGCATCAATTTCCAGAACGAGCAGGGCCAGAACGACTTCAACATTTCGGTTCTGGGCGACACGCAGGAAGGTGCGGCAGAGGCTGCCGAGATGCTGGTCAATGCGATGCGCACCCTGCCGCAGCTCGAAGGCGTGACGTCTTCGGCGAGCATGTTGCGCCCGGAGCTCCAGATCCGCCCCAAGCCCGAGCTTGCGGCCGAGCTGGGCGTCAGCGCCGCGGCTTTGGCGACGACCTTGCGCATCGCGACGCTTGGCGACACGGAATCCAATCTTGCGAAGTTCAATGCCGCCGACAAGCAGATCCCGATTGTCGTGCGCCTCGACCGCCACGCCCGCGAGGATCTGGCCGAGATCGCCAATCTCAGGATCAAAGGCGCGGCGGGGCCGGTGCCGCTGATGGCGGTGGCCGAGATCGACTACGCGGCAGGTGCCTCCCAGATCGGGCGCTATGACCGCCAGTTCAACACGACGGTTTCGGCCAATCTGGTCGATGGCGCGCTGCTCGGGCCGGTCAATGCCGAGGTGCTCGCGCTCCAGCAGACCCTGACCCTGCCCGAGGGGACCGAGATCCGGCCGGCGGGCGACGCCGAAATCATGGCCGAGGTTTTTACCGCCTTCTCGGTCGCGATGGCCTCGGGGGCGCTGCTGGTCTATGTCGTGCTGGTCCTGCTTTTCCACAATTTCATCACTCCGATCAGCATCGTGCTCTCGCTGCCTCTGGCGATCGGCGGCGCGATTCTGGCGCTGTTCGTGACGGGCAATTCGATGTCGATGTCGGTGGTGATCGGTTTCCTGATGCTGATGGGGATCGTGACCAAGAACGCGATCATGCTGGTCGAATTCGCGCTGACCGCGATGGACGAAGGCGTGCCGAAACGCGAGGCGATCCTCGACGCGGTCCATAAACGCGCCCGCCCGATCGTCATGACCACGATCGCGATGACGGCGGGAATGGTGCCCTCGGCGATTGCCACGGGCGAGGGCGCCGAGTTCAGCAGCCCGATGGCGATTGCCGTGATCGGGGGGCTGTTGCTGTCCACGCTCTTGTCGATGCTGTTCGTGCCCTCGCTTTTCTCGCTGATCCACGGCGGTTCGCGGCGGTTGGGAGGCTGGATGTCGCGCCGGATCGGTCTGAACAAGCCGAGCGATGCCGCGCATTCCTGACGCCACCCGGTCCCGACAGGGCCTAAACCCGACAGGGCCTAAACCCGACAGGCCTATTCCGACGGGCCCTAATTCCGACGGGGCCTGTTCCCGAATGGCCAGTTTCCGAAAGGTCGCCATGCTGAAAGTGATTGCCGAAGACTTCATCCACCCCGAGGCGGTGGCGCTTGTTCTGCCGCTTTATCGCGAGCTGGTCGCGCTGACGCGGGCGGAGCCCTTGTGCATCGCCTATGATCTTTTGATCGACGACCGCGACCCCGGCCATTTCATCTTCCTCGAGGAATGGCCCGACCGCGCCGCTTTGGATGTCCATTGCGCGACCGAGCATTTCCGCCGTCTCGTGCCGCTGATCGACGCGCATCAGCGCGCGCCGGGCCGCTTCACTTTCATGAGCAATTCGGTCGATCCCGCCTGATCGGGGATAGCGCAGACAAAGAAAAAGGGGCCGCGAGGGCCCCTTTTTTGTTCGTTGTGACCGCGAAGATCAGGCGAGCATCGCCACCGGATTTTCGAGGTTCTTGACGATCGCGTCCAGAAGCTGCGCGCCAAGGGCTCCGTCGATCACGCGGTGGTCGACCGACAGCGTCATCGACATCACATTGCGCACCACGATCTCGCCGTTTTCGACGACAGGGGTCTGGATGCCCGCGCCGACCGCCAGAATGGCGCCATGCGGCGGGTTGATGACCGCGTCGAAGTTCTCGATCCCGAACATGCCGAGGTTCGAGATCGCGAAGCTGCCGCCCTGATATTCATGGGGTGCCAGCTTCTTGGTTTTGGCGCGGTTCGCCAGATCCTTCATCTCGGCGGACAGGGCCGAGAGGGTCTTTTGATGCGAGTCCTTGAGGACCGGCGTAAACAGACCGCCTTCGACCGCCACGGCAACCGCGACATCCGAGGGCTTGAGCTTGACGATGCGGTCGCCGGCCCAGATCGCATTCGCGTCCGGAACCTGCTGCAACGCCAGGGCGCAAGCCTTGATGATGAAGTCGTTGACCGACAGTTTCACGCCGCGATCTTCAAGCTGCTTGTTCAGCGTGCCGCGGAACTTCATCAGCTCGTCAAGCTTGGCAGAACGGCGCAGGTAGAAATGCGGGATCGTCTGTTTGGCTTCGGTCAGGCGGGCCGCGATGGTGCGGCGCATGCCGTCCAGCGGGACCTCTTCGTACTGACGGTCGCCGTAGGCCTTGAGGATGGTCTCGGCCGACGGACCGGCAGCGGGTGCTGCCGCAGCAACAGCGGCTGCCGGAGCCGGAGCCGCAGCGGCTGCCGCCGGTGCTGCCGCACCCGGTTTCGCCGTCTGCACATCCGCCAGAACGATCCGGCCATGCGGGCCGGAGCCTGCGACGGTCGAAAGATCGATCCCTTTTTCCTTGGCGATCCTGCGTGCGAGCGGCGAGGCGAAAACGCGCCCGCCTTTCGCTGCCGGAGCCGCCGCCGGAGCAGGGGCCGTCGCCGCTACTGCCGCAGCAGCCGGAGCCGCCGCTGCAGGTGCAGCCGGCGCCGCAGCCGGAGCTGCCGCCTTGCCGATATCGGCCGCGCTTTCGCCATCCTCGAGAAGGACCGCGATCGCCGCATTGACCTTAACGCCCGAGGTGCCCTCGGCGATCAGGATCTTGCCGATGACGCCTTCGTCCACGGCTTCGAATTCCATCGTCGCCTTGTCGGTCTCGATCTCGGCGAGAATGTCGCCGGATTTGACGGTATCGCCTTCCTTGACCAGCCATTTGGCCAGCGTGCCTTCCTCCATCGTCGGAGAAAGCGCGGGCATCAGGATTTCTGTAGGCATCTCGCTCTCCCCTTAACGGTAGGTGACTTTCTTGGCGGCATCCACGATCTCGGGGACCGTGATCAGCGCCAGCTTTTCAAGGTTCGCGGCATAAGGCATGGGCACGTCCTTGCCGGTGCAGTTGATCACCGGCGCATCGAGATAATCGAAGGCGTTTTCCATGATATAGGCCGAGAGGTGGTTGCCGATCGAGCCGACCGGGAAGCCTTCTTCGACCGTGATGCAGCGGTTGGTGCGCTTCACGGATTCGAGGATGGTCGCGTAATCGATCGGGCGCAGGGTGCGCAGGTCGATGACTTCGGCTTCGATCCCGTCTTCCGCCAGCTTGGCCGCCGCATCGAGCGCATGGCCGACGCTGATCCCGAAGGTCAGGATGGTCAGGTCGCGACCCGGGCGCACGATTTTCGCTTTCCCGAAGGGAATGGTGAAATCGGGCAGATCCGGAACCTCGAACGAGCGGCCGTAAAGGATCTCGTTTTCAAGGAAGATGACGGGGTTGTTGTCGCGGATCGCGGTCTTCATCAGACCTTTGGCATCGGCTGCCGAATAGGGCATCACGACTTTCAGGCCCGGAATGGCGGAATACCATGCCGCGTAATCCTGGCTGTGCTGTGCCGCAACGCGGGCGGCCGCGCCGTTCGGGCCGCGGAAGACGATCGGGCAACCCAGCTGGCCGCCGGACATGTAAAGCGTCTTGGCTGCCGAGTTGACGATGTGGTCCATCGCCTGCATCGCGAAGTTGAAGGTCATGAATTCGACGATCGGACGCAGACCGGCAAAAGCCGCGCCGGTTGCAATTCCGGCAAAACCCATTTCCGAGATCGGCGTGTCGACGATGCGGCGCGGGCCGTATTTGTCGAGCAGACCCTGGCTGATCTTGTAGGCGCCTTGATATTCGCCGACTTCTTCACCCATCAGGAAGACGCGGTCTTCGCGCTCCATTTCCTCGTCCATGGCCTCGCGAAGTGCTTCGCGGACGGTCATGGTCTTCATCGGCGTGCCTTCGGGCCAGTCCGGCGTCACATCGACTGCGGCGGTGACCTGACGGGCCGAGGCGACTGCGGTCGCGGGCGTGGTCTCGCTTTCGGTCGAGCCGAGAGCAGCCGCAACAGCCGCCGGAATGACCGGAGCGGTTGCCGCCACAGCGGACGGGGCCGCATCGGCGGATTCGCCTTCTTCGACCATGACCGCGATCGGCGTGTTCACTTTCACGCCCTGCGTGCCTTCGGCAACCAGAAGCTTGCCGACGATGCCTTCGTCGACGGCTTCGAATTCCATCGTGGCTTTGTCGGTTTCAATCTCGGCGATGATGTCGCCGGATTTGACGGTATCGCCCTCTTTGACCAGCCATTTGGAAAGCGTACCTTCCTCCATGGTGGGCGACAGGGCGGGCATCAGGATCTCAATAGCCATATTTTCCCTCCCTCAGGCGTGGCTTGGAATTTCGTCGGCGTAGATATCGGTCCAGAGATCCTCGAGCGGCGGCTCGGGGCTCGCTTTCGCGAATTCCGCGGATTCGTTGACGATATCCTTGATCTCTTTGTCGATCGCTTTGAGATCATCTTCGGTCGCATGTTTGCCGGTCAGCAGCAGGTCGCGAACGTTTTCGATCGGGTCGCGCTCGTCGCGGACCTTCTGGACCTCTTCGCGGGTGCGGTATTTCGCCGGATCCGACATCGAGTGGCCGCGGTAGCGGTAGGTCATGACTTCGAGAATGTAGGGGCCGTTGCCCGCACGGCAATGCGCGGTGGCTTTCTCGCTGGCGGCTTTCATCGCCAGAACGTCCATGCCGTCGACCTGTTCGCCGGCGATGCCGAAAGCGGTGCCGCGACCGAAGAGCGTCTGCGACTTGGTCGAGCGCTTCATCGAGGTGCCCATGGCGTATTGGTTGTTCTCGATCACGAAAATGACCGGAAGCGACCACAATTCGGCCATGTTGTAGGTCTCGTAGACCTGACCCTGGTTCGCCGCGCCGTCGCCGAAATAGGCGAAGGTTACGTTGTCGTTGCCCAGATACTTGTCGGCAAAGGCCAGACCCGCGCCAAGCGGAACCTGTGCGCCGACGATGCCGTGGCCGCCGTAGAAATGCTTCTCGCGGCTGAACATGTGCATCGAGCCGCCTTTGCCCTTCGAATAGCCGCCGACGCGGCCAGTCAATTCGGCCATGACGCCGTTGGCTTCCATGCCGCAGGCCAGCATATGGCCGTGGTCACGGTAGGAGGTGATGCGTTTGTCGCCCTCTTTGGTCACGGATTCGAGGCCGACGACCACCGCTTCCTGACCGATGTAGAGGTGGCAGAAACCGCCAATAAGTCCCATGCCGTAGAGCTGGCCGGCTTTTTCCTCGAAACGCCGGATCAGCAGCATGTCGCGGTAAAATTTCAGCAGCTCTTCGCTTGAAACGTTGGATTTGGCTCCTGCTGCCGTAACGATCTTGTCAGACGTATCGGCTGATTCAGGCGTCTTTGCCTCGTTTGGCTTCCTTGCCATGCGGTCTCCTCCGGTCGGCGTGGGAATAGTTCAGCGTTAAACTATCTCTAGCGCATCCGTTTGGAGGCTGCAATCGCCCTAGCGCATTTCAGCGGATGATGACCTCGTCCGCGCGGATGATGCCCAGAACCGCGCGTGCACGTTCGTCGAGAAGATCGATGTCGAGATAGTCGTCCGACAGGCGTTTCGTGAGGTTCGACATGGAATCGACCTCGCTTTTCAGGCGGTCGCGTTCCGCGACAAGATCTTGGGTTTCCGCCTCGAGCTGGACGCGGCGCAGGATGCCCGAGGGTCCCTGAACGGCGGCGAATGCGAAATAGAGCCCCGCAAGGATCATGAGCAGAAAGAAAACGATGGCACTGATCGACAGGCGTTGCGGCATGATTGTCCCCGAACTGCTTCTTGGTGTTTTGCAGACATATTAGCGCGAAATATCGGGCAAGGGAATCCACAAGCTGCGGCCGATTTCACCGCAAAGCGGTGCTGTCGGCGGCGATTCGCAAGGCGGTGGCGCGGGCAGGGCCTGCGCGGGTTCTCAGGCCAGCAGTTCCTGCAGGACCAACGCCATGACATGGGCCGAATCCACCATATCCGTGATGCCGATCCATTCGTCGGGCTGATGCGCCAGATGCAGCTCGCCCGGACCATAGGCGATGCAGTTGTCGAGCTTGCCGATGCGGTCGATATGCTTTTGGTCATAGGTTCCGGGCGAGACGACATAGCGTGGCGCCTGTCCCAAAACCGCCTCGATCGCCTGCGCGGTGGTGCGCACGACCGGCGCGTCGCGTGCGGTCATCGAGGGCAGGACCTCGAAGAGGTCGCGAATCTCGTAGGTGAATTCGGGCCGCATCGCGCGGACGCGTTCGAGCAGGGCGGTGATTTCGGCTTTGACCGCGGCGATATCCTCTTCGATCAGAAAGCGGCGGTCGATGGTGATGCGGCAGCGGTCGGGGACGCAGGGGGCGGGCAGGCCGGTGAACCCCTCGGGCGGTTCGGGTGCGCCGCCGTGGATCGCGTTGATATTGAGCGTCGAAGAGCGCGCGCCCTCGGGAATCACCGGCATATCGGTGTGTTTTCCCGCCAGAAGCGGCCAGAGAGAGCGCTCCATCTCGTCGAGAACCGCACCCATATGGCGCACCGCGCAATCGCCCAGAAAGGGCATCGAGCCATGGGCGATGCGGCCCTGGGTCTCGATCTCCGCCCACCAGACGCCGCGATGACCGAGGCAGATACTGTCCTTATAGAGCGGTTCGGGGATGATGACGTGATCGACATGGGCGAAATGGCCCTGTTCCGCCAAATAGGCGACCCCGCCATAACCGCCCGATTCCTCGTCCGCGGTGGCGCTGATTTCCACCGTACCGGCATGGTCGGGATAAAGCGCGACGAAGGCTTCGGCCGCGATGATGCTGGCGGCCAGTCCGCCTTTCATGTCGCAAGCGCCGCGACCATAGATCTTGTCGCCTTCGACCGCGCCGGCGAAAGGATCGCGGGTCCAGCCGTGGCCGACCTCGACCACATCGTGATGGCTGTTGAAATGTACGCAATCACCCGCGCGCCCGCCTTTGTGACGCGCGATCAGGTTCCAGCGCGGATAGGCCTCGCAATCGCCGGGACTGCCGGTGGCGCGGATCAGCGTACAGTCCCATCCGCCGGCCTCCAGCCGCGCGGCGAGAAAGTCGCAGATCCGTCGGTAGTCGCGACCCGGCGGGTTGAGGGTCGGAATGCGGATCAGCTCTTGCGTCAGCAAGACCAGCTCCTCCCGGCGCGCGAGGATGGCAGTGCGGAGGGGGCAGGGGCGCGCGATGGTCATGGGAGAAGGCTAGCGGGCAACATAACTGCGGGCAAGCACGCGCTCCTTGGCGGGTTCTGGCGCGGGAGGCGGATTTCGGAGCAGGGCCAAGGCCTTCCCCGAAGTTCTTGCTGACCGCTGCGGGGCAGCGTGCTATGGACGGCGCAGGGCCTGAACGTTGCTGCGGGCGGATTTCGGAACGGGGATGCGGTATTGATGGAGGAAGGCGGCCGGAAGATAGCCAGCGCGACCCCGAGCCGCCGTCCGATGTTGCCGCCGGTCTGCCGCAGGGGCCTTGAAAGCCCGTCAGGCCACCGCGCATATGCGCCAAGCCGCCTGAAAGGCCAGCAAGCATGATGGGCTTTTTGCGCCTTTTGCTGGCGGTTCTGGTGATCGGGCTGGTGTTTTACGCCTTGCTCTCGATCTATTTCCGCAGCCTGCGCCGCGAAGAGCTCGAAAAACACTGGGACAGCCGCCATCCTGATCATGCGGGCGACAGTCCCGAGCGGCGCGCCTTCATCCGGCGCGCGATGGAGGGTTTCAGCAAGACCTTGCGCGCGCGGCTGGTCGCGTTGGTTCTGGTCTTGCCGCTGGCCGCCGTCGCAATCATTGTTTTCTATGTGAACTACCACTGAGGAGAGATCCCTTGCGCCAATTCCAGATCGTCATGGGTGTCCTGTTCGGCATCGTGGTTTTTCTGTTTCTCGACTATACCCTCCCCTCCAAGCAGACGGTGCGGATCACCAATACCTACAACCGCCTGACCGATATCGGCGCCAACAAGGTCTTCTTTGCCTCGCCCGATACCGGCACGATCCAGAATGCCGCCGGCCAGCGCGACATCCGCTTCATCGATACCGTAAGGCCCAATGGTAAAGTTTACGTTTACCGCAACGAGGATACCGGCTGGATCTGGCCGCCCTATTTCAAATACGACAGCTCGAACCTGCATTCCGAGGCGACCGACCTGCGCTCGAGCAAGGAAAACCCGCAATGGGTTAGCGTGACCTCTTACGGTTGGCGGATATCCTGGCTCTCGATCTATCCCAATGCGGTGGCGGTCAAAGCCGTGGCGGGGCCCGAGGTGAAGCCGTTCAACTGGGGGGCGCAGATCGCGCTTCTGGTGATCGGGCTCTTGCTCTTCCTGATCTGGCGGATGTGGAACCAGTTCCGCGAGCGCACCATCGATCCGGCGATCCGCTCGGTCGACGAGGCATGGGACCGCGTTGATGCGCGGGCCGATGCGGCGCGCGACCGGATCAGCGCCGATGCCAAGGCGACCAAAGGACGGGTTTCGCGCTGGTGGTCGGGCCTTTGGTCGAAGAAATCCTGAGCTGAACCGAAATCGAGATTTTGTAGCCAAGACTTTGACAGGTTGAGGAAAAGGCTAAGATGAGCACCAATCCAGGGACCGCCTTCCGCCCCGAATGGTTCGAGAGCGTCGCCGTCAACACCCCTGCAGCAGAGCGGCGCGCCGCGAGCCTGCCTGCGCGCCGCAGCCTCAAGAAGGAGTGGCAGATCGCCTGGCTTCTGAACGCCGTGCGCTGCATCGATCTGACCACGCTCTCGGGCGACGACACCGAGGACCGCGTTGCCCGCCTTTGCGCCAAGGCGCGCCAGCCGATCGCGCCGGAACTGCTCGAGGCGGTCGGCGTCGAGGGCCTGACGACCGGCGCGGTCTGTGTCTATCCGACCATGGTTGCTGCCGCCAAACGCGCGCTCGCGGGGACCGCCGTTCCGGTCGCCTCGGTCGCGACGGGCTTTCCTGCGGGGTTGATGCCGCTGGAGCTGCGTCTGGCCGAAATCCGCTACGCGGTGGATCAGGGCGCGGACGAAATCGACATCGTCATCTCGCGCGCTCTGGCTTTGCGGGGCGAATGGGCGGCGCTTTACGACGAGATCCGCGCCATGCGCGAGGCATGCGGGCCGGCGCGGATGAAGGCGATTCTGGCCACGGGAGAGCTGAAAACCCTGACCACCGTCGCCCGCGCCAGCCATGTCGCGATGCAGGCCGGGGCCGATTACATCAAGACCTCGACGGGCAAGGAGCCGGTCAATGCGACGCTTCCGGTCAGCCTGACCATGCTGCGCTGTATCCGCGATTACCGTGAGCTAAGCGGCCATATTGTCGGTTTCAAACCGGCGGGCGGGCTCAAAACCGCGAAAGACGCGCTGAACTGGCAGATCCTGATGCGCGAGGAACTGGGCCCCGACTGGCTGCGCCCCGACCTTTTCCGCATCGGTGCCTCTTCGCTTCTGGGCGATATCGAGCGCCAGATCAGCCATAACATCACGGGCCGCTATGCTGCCGCCCATCGACTAGCTGCGGGTTGAGGTCACAATGCCAAGCGTGAGCGACATCATGGAAACCATGGAATACGGCCCCTCGGTCGAGGATGCGAAATCGGTGCGCAACTGGCTGGCCGAGCGCGGTGCCTTCGGCCATTTCATCAACGGCAGCTTCTCGAAGCCGGTCGCGACTTTCGCGAGCCACGATCCCGCTAGCGGCGATCTTCTGGCCGCAATCAGCCAGGGCAGCGAGGACGACATCACCCGCGCCGTCAAAGCCGCCCGAAAGGCGCAGCCCGCCTGGGCCGCGATGGCGGGCCATGATCGCGCGCGCTTCCTTTACGCGATCGCACGCACCATCCAGAAACGCGAGCGCTTCCTGTCGGTGCTCGAGACTTTGGACAACGGCAAGCCGATCCGCGAATCGCGCGACATCGATATTCCGCTGGTCGCGCGCCATTTCTACCATCACGCGGGCTGGGCCGAATTGGCCGAGACCGAATTTCCCGACCATCGCGCGCTCGGCGTTTGCGGCCAGATCATCCCGTGGAATTTCCCGCTTCTGATGCTGGCGTGGAAAGTCGCGCCGGCTCTGGCGGCTGGCAATACCGTCGTGCTGAAACCGGCCGAATATACCTCGTTGACGGCTTTGGCCTTTGCCGAGATCTGCCAGCATGTCGGCCTGCCTGCGGGCGTCGTCAATATCGTGACCGGTGACGGCACTACGGGGGCGGCTTTGGTGCGCGCCAAGGTCGACAAGATCGCTTTTACCGGCTCGACCGAGGTTGGCCGTTCGATTGCGCTTGCTCTGGCGGGTTCGGGCGTCAAGCTGACGCTGGAACTGGGGGGCAAATCGCCCTTCGTGGTGATGGATGACGCCGATCTCGATGCGGCGGTCGAAGGCGTCGTTGATTCGATCTGGTTCAATCAGGGGCAGGTCTGCTGTGCGGGCTCGCGCATTTTCGTCGCCGAAAGCGTGGCTGCGCGGTTCGAGGACAAACTTCAGGCGCGGATGAAGACCCTGCGGATGGGCGCGCCCTTGGACAAATCGACCGATATCGGCGCGATCGTCCACCCGCTCCAGAAAGAGCGGATCGAGGGCATCTTGCGCGAGAGCATCGCCGCCGGAGCAGAGCTTGTTGGCGGTGTCTCGGGCGAGGGCTGTTTCATCGCGCCGGGCTATCTGCGCAAGATCGCCCCCGCCAATCCCGGCATGTCGCAGGAAATCTTCGGCCCGATCGCCACGCTTTCGACCTTCCGTACCCCCGACGAGGCGGCTGATCTGGCCAACAACACCCGTTACGGTCTGGCGGCAAGCATCTGGTCGGAAAGCGCGACGGTCGCGACCGATATGGCGGCGCGGATCAAGGCCGGCGTGGTTTGGGTCAATTGTGCCAACCAATTCGATGCGGCGGCACCCTTCGGCGGAATCCGCGACAGCGGTTACGGGCGCGAGGGCGGCCGCATCGGTATGCTCGATTATCTGGCCCTGCCCAAGGCCAAAGCGTCACACGAACCCGCTGCTGGGCGGATCGCAGCGGTCCCCGATGGGGCGACCGGCAAGGGCGAGGGGATCGACCGCACCGCGAAGCTCTATATTGGCGGCGCGCAGAAACGTCCCGATGGCGGTGCGAGCTATGCGGCGCAGGGCGCGCTGATCCCGCTTGGCGGGCGCAAGGATATCCGCAATGCGGTCGAGGCTGCCCATGCGGGCCGCGCAAAATGGGCCGCTTTGGGGCCGCATGGCCGCGCACAGGTTCTTTACTTCATCGCCGAGAACCTCGCCCTGCGGCGTAGCGAATTCGCCGAACTCGCCGGCGAGGCCGAGGTGGATGCAGCCATCCGGCGCTGCTTTTTCTATGCGGGATTTTCCGATAAATACCAAGGGGATACGATCGCGGCCAAGCCCGGATATCTGATCCATGTCCAGCCTGAACCGCAGGGTGTCATCGGCATCGCCGCTCCGAACGGCAGCGGACTTGCGGGGCTGATGTCGCTTGCCCTGCCCGCGATCGCCATGGGCAATACGGTGGTTGCGATCCCTTCGCAGGATCACCCGCTGGCTGCGCTGACGCTTTATCAGGTCTTCGACACCTCGGATCTGCCGGCGGGTGTGGTCAATCTCGTGACCGGCCCGCGCGAGGATCTGTCGGTCGAGCTCGCCCGTCACGACGATGTGCAGGCGATCTGGCATCACGGTCACGGCGCGGGGCTGAAGGCGGTCGAAGAGGCGGCTTCGGTCACACTCAAGCCGGTCTGGTCGCCCCTCGCGAGCGATTGGAAAGCGCCCGCGGCACAGGGCAGGGCCTATCTGGATCAGGCGGTGCGCGCCAAGACCGTCTGGCTGCCCTATGGTGCGCTTCCGGCGGGAACCGGCAGCAGCAGTTACTGATTGCGGCCTTCCTTGAGCCAGCGCAGGCCTGCTTCGGTTGTGGTCTGGGGCAGATATTCCGCCCCGACCCAACCGCTGTAGCCGCTCTCCTGAACCGCGCGGAAAAAGGCGATGTAATCGGTTTCGCCCGGACCTTGGCCCTGACGAGGCTCGTGCCGGTCGGGGCAGCCCGCGATCTGGATGTGACGCGAAATCTCCGCATATTTGCGCCATGCCGAAAGCAGGTCGCCGTGGATCATCTGCGCCTGATAGGCGTCGAAAAGCAGGCCGAGATTGGGGGCCTGAATCTCGGTGATGATCTCGGCGGCAAGATCGAAATCCGAAAGGTAATAGCCCGGCATATCGGTCTGGTTCATCGGCTCGATCAGGAGGCTGGCATGGGGCGCGCGGGCGCTGGCCCAACGCAGGTTCTCGATGAAGGTGCGGCGCGCGGCCTCGCCCTCGGCCTTGCCGGCCATGATCAGGATATGACGCGACCGCAGGCCCTGCGCGAATTTGAGCGCGCGGTCGAAGTCGGTGCGGAAGCGGTCCTGCCGGTTCGGTTCGGCCGCGAAACCGCGCGAGCCGCCCGACCAGTTCGGCGGCGGGCAGTTCATCAGCAGGAATTCGAGGCTCGAGGCCTGAGCCGCCACGGTCAGTTCCTTGATCGCGAGATCATAGGGAAAGAGGATCTCGACCCCGTCAAAACCGGCGTTCTTGGCCGCGGCGAAACGCTGCGGCATCGGAAGCTCGGTGAAAAGATAGGTCAGATTGGCGGCGAAACGGGCCATGTCAGCTTTCCAGATCAGGGTTCGAGCGCAATCACCTGGCCGTTCGAGCGCAGGGCGAGGCGGCCCGTTTCCGGATCGGTCTCGGCGATTTCGGCAAGTCGGTAAAAAGTTTTGCGGTCGATCAGGGCCTCAAGCCCCGCGCGTACATGCAGATAGGGGCGCGGCTCTTGCGCCGTGCCCGCCATGCGGATGCCGTTTTCGGGACCGGCCGCGATTCGGTCGCCGACATTGGTGGTGAAAACGACGGCCTCCCCCTCGAGATCGGCGTCGATGGCGATGAAGGGCGCGTCGACCACGCGGATCCCGACCTTTTCCACCGGAGTGACCAGAAAATAGGCATCCCCCTCGCGTTTGAGGATGGTCGAGAACAGCTGCACCATTTGGGGGCGAGCGATCGGGGTTCCGTTGTAAAACCACGTCCCGTCCTTGCGGATTTCCATGTCGAGATCGCCGCAAAAAGGCGGATTCCACAGATGGACCGGCGCGGGACCGCGCGCATTGGCCGATTTGGCGGCCGCCATCAGTCCCTCGGCCCCCGTGGGTGCGGCGGGCGCGGCTTGGGCGGTGGCGGAATTCACGCTTTTGTCAGTCATTTGGTCCATTCCCTGTGGAGCCTGATAATGGCTGTCTCTATGCTGTCCTAGAACAGTTGAAGGGCATTGTCATGACGGTGGATCAGAATCTGGTTTCCGAAGTCGAAACACTGACCGAGCGGCTCTCGCGCGCCAAGGCCAGTGTCGAGCATCGTTTCGTGGGCCAGAAGGCCGTAGTCGAGCAGGTCCTTGCCGCGATCCTGTCCGGAGGCCATGCGCTTTTGGTCGGCCAACCCGGTCTGGGCAAGACCATGCTGGTCGATACTTTGGGCACTGTTCTGGGACTCGATACCGCCCGCATCCAGTTTACCCCCGACCTCATGCCTGCAGATATCCTTGGTTCGGAAGTGCTGGATGTCCGCCCCGACGGCAGCCGCGCCTTCCGCTTTATCGAGGGGCCGGTTTTCACCAAATTGCTGATGGCCGACGAAATCAACCGCGCCAGCCCGCGCACGCAATCGGCGCTTTTGCAGGCGATGCAGGAGGGCGAGGTCACGATCAGCGGCGAGCATCGCCCGCTCGGCCGTCCCTTTCATGTCCTCGCGACCCAGAACCCGATCGAGCAAGAGGGCACCTATCCCTTGCCCGAGGCGCAGCTCGACCGGTTCCTTCTTCAGGTCGATGTCGATTACCCCGACCGCGAGACCGAACGCGCGATCCTTCTGGCGACGACCGGCGTCGATCAGGGCGCGGCCCATGCGGTCTTTGATGCCGAGGGGCTGATGGCGGCACAGGCGCTGATCCGGCGCATGCCGGTGGGCGAAACCGTGCTGAACGCGATCCTCGATCTGGTGCGCGCCGCCCGTCCGAATGCCCCCGAGGCGCCCGCCTGGACCTCCGAGGCTTTGGTCTGGGGGCCGGGGCCGCGTGCGGCGCAGGCCTTGATGCTGGTGACGCGCGCGCGTGCGGCGCTGCAGGGCCGTTTCGCGCCGACGCTCGACGATGTGGCCGCTATGGCCGCGCCGGTTCTGCGTCACCGCATCGCCTTGTCCTTTGCCGCGCGCGCACGCGGCGACAGTGTCGATCAGGTCATCACCCGCCTGCTTGACGAACGGAGCCGGGCCGCCGCGTGAGCCAGTCCACCGATCACCTTCGCGGCGAGGCGGAGCGCGCCTCGCAGGGGCTTGATGCGCTGGTCCTTGCGGCCGAGCGGCTGAGCGCGGCTTTGTCCTTTGGCAATCACGGGCTGCGGCGCGCCGGTAGCGGCGAGGAATTCTGGCAGTACCGGCCCGCCTCGGACAGCGATGCCATGCGCACGATCGACTGGCGGCGCTCGGCGCGCACCGATACGCAATATGTCCGCGACCGCGAGGCGCAGGTGGCGCAATCGGCGGTGCTTTGGCTCTCGCGCGGGCGGGGGATGGATTATAGCGGCGGGCCCGACCGTCCCGCCAAAGGCGAGCGCGGCGCGGTTTTGACGCTGGCGCTGGCCATGGCGCTTTTGCGCGGCGGAGAGCGCGTGGCGCTTTTGGGCGAGCCGCCGAAATCGGGCCGCGTCCAGTCGGGGGCGATCGCGAACGGCCTGACCGCAGCAGGGCCCGAGGCTGTCGGCGATGACGATTACCCCGCGCTTGCCGCCTTGCGGCCGGGCCAGCAGGTCGTTCTGCTCTCGGATTTTCTGGGCGACGAGCAACCCGTTCTCGATTTCCTCGACCGTGCCGCTGCAATGGGATTGCGCGGCGTCATGTTGCAAATTCTTGATCCCGACGAGGAAAGCTTTCCCTTCTCGGGCGCGGTGCTCTTTCGCTCGGCGAGCGGCAAGCACCGCCACGACACCCGCGACGCGGGCGGCCTGCGCGAGGCCTATCTGGCGCGCCTCGCCGACCGCCGTGCCACGCTGACGCGGGCCGCGCAACAAAGCGGCTGGCATTTCGGCACGCATGACACCGCAAGCCCGCCCACAACCGCGCTGATGTGGCTCGCCGCCGCTTTGGAGGGCTGATGTTCCTTCTTGGTCCCCTCGGTTTCGCGACGCCCTGGCTTTTGCTGGCGCTGGCGGCCCTGCCGGTTTTGTGGCTGATCCTGCGCGCGCTGCCGCCTGCGCCGAAAACGGTCGAATTTCCGGCAACGCGGCTGCTGGCGGGGCTCGCCGATCCCAATCCGGTAGCGGTGCGCACACCGTGGTGGATCCTGCTTTTGCGCATTCTGGCCATGGCCGCGTTGATCCTCGCTTTCGCGGGGCCGGTCTGGCGTCCCGCACCCGATACGCCGCGCGACGGCGCGCTTTTGATCGTGGTCGATGCCGGTTGGGCCGCCGCGCCGCACTGGTCGGAAACCCAGACCCGAGCCGCCCGCGAATTCGAACGCGCGGCCTCGGCAGGCCAGCCCGCCGCACTTTTGATCGCCGACGGCCGGACCGAGGGCGTTTTGCCTTTCGCCGCCGGAGCCGAACTCGCGGGCCGCATTCGCGGGGCCGAACCCGTATCCTGGGAAAGCCGCTATCCCGACGATCCCGAGGCCACGCTTGCGGCCGTGCCCCAAGGCGCGCTCCAGACCCTGTGGCTCAGCGACGGCCTCGATCACGAGGGGCGCGCGGCTTGGCTTTCGGCGCTTTCGGCCCGCGGACCCGTCAGGGTGGTGATCCCCGAACGCGCGGTGCAAACTCTCGGCCTCGAGGCGGGCGAGACGCCGGTGCTCGTCCATCGCAGCACCGCCGAAAGTCCTGATCCGGTCATCCGCGCCATCGGCCCCGATCCGCAGGGCGTTCTGCGTGAATTGGCCCGGCTCACGCCCGAAGCTCCGCAAAGCGAGGGCGCGATCACGCGGCGCAACGTGCCGATCGAGCTGCCCTCGGAATTGCGCAACCGGATCCAGCGTTTCGAGATCGAGGGGCTGGCCTCGGCTGGGGCGGTCGTTCTGGCCGATGACCGCGTGCGTCGCCACAAGGTCGCGCTGGTCGGCAATGACCGCGCCAACGAAGGGCAGGAGTTGCTCTCGCCGCTCCACTACCTGCGCGAGGCGATTGCGCCCACGACCGACCTCATCGAAGGCTCGCTCGAAGATGTGCTCCAAGCCGCCCCCGATGTGGTCATTCTGGTCGATCAGAGCAATCTCGCGGGCATGGATGCGCTCGAGGCCTGGGTGCAGGAGGGCGGGCTGCTGATCCGCTTTGCCGGCCCGCGCATGGCGGCCTCGGACCGGCTTAGCGACGAAGCGCTTTTGCCCGTCCGACTGCGTCAGGGCGGCCGCGATATCGGCGGCGCGCTCAGCTGGGGCCAACCGCGCCGGATCGCGCCTTTCGACGTGAACGGGCCTTTCTCGGGGCTGGTGATCGCCGACGACATCACGGTGCGCGCCCAGCTTCTGCCCGAGCCCGCGCCGGATCTGCAAAACCTGACCATCGCGCAATTGGCCGACCAAACGCCGCTGGTGACCCGCGAATGGCTGGGTGAGGGGCAGGTGGTCCTTTTCCACACGACGGCCAATGCGGAATGGAGCAACCTGCCGCTCTCGGGCCTCTTCGTGCAGATGCTCGACCGTCTCGTGCAATCGGCCCGCGTCACCGAGGCGCAGGTCCAGCAGGAGACCGCAGAGCAACCCTTCTGGACCGCCGAAAGCCTGCTCGACGGCTTTGGTCGGGCGATCCCCGCAGGCGATCTCGCTCCGGTCGCGGCGCAGGATTTCGCGCAAGGCCCGTCGCCTCTTGCCCCCGCCGGCACCTATTTCGCGGCCGAGCGGCGCAGCGCGCTCAATGCGGGCGGCGACCTTGCCCCCGCCAGCTGGAGCGGCGCGCGCATCGAAAGCGCCGCCCGCCGACCGGGGCTCGCGCTCGACGGCTGGCTGCTGGCTCTGGCGGCGCTTCTTCTGGCGCTTGACGCACTGGCCTCGGCGCTGCTCGTCAGCGGCAGAAAGGCGAAAGCATGACCTATCATCTTTCATGGCGAAATATCCCCGCCGGAGGCATGCTGCGCCTGATCGCTCTCGTGGCGCTTGCGACCTTGTCACAGCCGTTGACGGGCCGTGCCCAAGAGGGGGCGGATCCCGATCCCAAGCTGATCCGCGCCGCAGACGAGGCCGCGCTCGGCTATGTCGTGACCGGGGATGCGGGTGTCGACGCCAGTTCGCAGGCGGGGCTCGCGGCGCTTTCGGATGCTTTGGCGCAGCGCTCGACGGTTCACCCCGGCGCGCCGGTGGCGATCGACCTCGATCAGGACGACCTGACGCTTCTGACCTTTCTTTATTGGCCTGTGACCGATGTGCAGGTTCCGCCGACGCCCGCGGCCTATATCCGGCTCAACCACTTCCTGCGCTCGGGCGGGATGATCCTTTTCGACACCCGCGACGGCGATATTGCGGGGCTCGGCGGGCCGGACGGCGCTGCGGCGCTGCAGGCCCTGGCCGCGCCTTTGGACATCCCGCCCCTCGCGCCGGTTCCGGCCGATCACGTGCTGACCCGCAGCTTCTATCTGCTGAGCGACTTCCCCGGCCGCTATCAGGGCAACGAGATCTGGGCCGAGGCCCCGCAAAACGAATCCGCCGCCGCCGAGGGCGTGCCCTTCCGCAACCTCAACGACGGGGTTTCGCCGGTGATCATCGGGCCGAATTCCTGGGCCGAGGCCTGGGCGCTCGACCAGCGCGGCCTGCCGATGTTCACCGTCGGCTCGGGTTTCGAGGGCGAAGACCAGCGCGAAATGGCCATCCGTTTCGGCATCAACCTCGTCATGTATGTGCTGACCGGCAACTACAAATCCGATCAGGTCCATGTTCCGGCGCTGCTTGACCGGCTTCGCAGCGAAGAGGGTGCGCCATGACCCGTCTCGGTTTCGACCCGCTTCTGCCCTGGCCGCTGATCGGCGCGCTTGCCGTCGTCGCGCTTCTGGCCGCGCTTTGGTCGCTGTGGCGCGGCCTGCGCGGCTGGAGCTGGCGCGGCCTTGCCGCGACGGCGGCTCTTGCGGCGCTGAGCGGTCCGGTGATCGAGGCGGGGGTGCGGGCGGGCCTGTCCGATATCGTGATTCTGCTCGACGACCGTTCGGCGAGCCAGAGCCTCTCGGACCGCAGCGCCCAAACCGATGCCGCCGTCACCGAGCTGACCCGCAGCATCGAGGCCCTGCCCAATACCGAATTGCGGCGCGTGAGCCTCGGCAACGACGCCAACGGCACGCTTTTGGGCGGGGCGATGACCCGCGCCATGGCGGCCGAGCCCGATGCGCGGATCGCGGGCGTCATCGCCCTGACCGACGGGCGGCTCCATGATCCGGCGATGATCCCCGCGACGGCCCCCGCGCCGGTCCATATCCTTTTGACCGGCGCGCCCGACGATTGGGACCGCCGGCTCGTGATCGAGGAAGCCCCCGCTTTCGGCCTGATCGGCCAGCCCCTGACCATCCGCCTCAGCATCGAGGATCAGGGCGCGGTCCCGCCATCGGTCGCCGGCCTGCCCGCGACCGTGCGCCTCAGCGTCGACGGAGGCGAGGAGCAGGTCGCACAGATCCCGCCGGGCCTTCCGTTCGAGCTTTCGGTCATCCCCGAACATGCCGGCCAGAACGTGATTTCGATCGGCTTCGACGCGCCCGAGGGCCAGCCGCCCGAACTCACCACCCGCAACAATTCTGCCGCGATCCAGATCGAGGGCGTGCGAGACCGCCTGCGCGTGCTTCTGGTTTCGGGCGAGCCTCACGCGGGTGAAAGAACGTGGCGCAACCTTTTGAAATCGGACGCGAATGTCGACCTGATTCATTTCACCATCCTGCGCTCGCCCGATGACAGCGATCCGGTTCCGGTCGATGAAATGTCGCTGATCGCCTTTCCGACCCGCGAATTGTTCATGGAGCGGATCCGCGATTTCGACCTGATCATTTTCGACCGCTACAGCGTGCGCGGCATCCTCCCGCCGGAATATTTCGCCAATATCGTCTCTTACGTCGAAGAGGGCGGCGCGGTTCTGGTCGCGGCAGGCCCCGAAATGGCCGGCATCGAAAGCCTGAACCTCTCGCCTTTGGGCGCGATCCTGCCGGGGCGTCCGACCGGACGGCTCTTCGAGCAGCCCTTCCTGCCGCAGCTCACCGAAGAGGGCCGCCGCCATCCGGTGACAGCCGCTCTGCCCGGAGCGCCCGCCGAAGACGGCAGCGGCGATCATTGGGGCCGCTGGCTGCGCATGGCGCAGATGGAGCCGGTCGCGGGCGCGCAGGTCGTGATGTCGGGGGCCGAGGACCAGCCGCTTCTGGTGCTCAACCGTGTCGGACGCGGGCGGGTCGCGCTTTTGTCCACCGATCAGGTCTGGCTCTGGGGACGCGGTTTCGAGGGCGGCGGGCCGCAGCTCGAATTGCTGCGCCGCATCGCCCATTGGTCGATGAAAGAGCCCGAGCTGGAAGAAGAGGTCCTGCTGGCCGACATCGGCCGCGATTTCGGCGTCACCGTCACGCGGCGCAGCATGCTGCCGCAAACGGGCGCGGTTACGATCACCGGCCCCGAGGGCTACCGCCACGAATTGGCCCTCGCGCCCGACGGGCCCGGCCGGTTCAGTGCCGAATGGCAGGCCCCGGGCGAGGGGCTCTATACCCTGCGCGAGGGCGAGATTTCGCGCGTGATCGCCCTTGGTCCGGCCGTGCCCAAGGAATACGAGCAAACCGTGGCGAGCGGCGATCTTCTGGGCGGCATTACCGAGGCCACCAACGGCGCGATACTGCATCTCTCGGACGGCGTGCCCGCCGTGCGCGCGGTCCGGCCTGGCAGGCCCGCGTCGGGGCAGGGCGTGACCGGCGACTGGATCGCCATCACCCCTCGCGATGCCGCCACCGTTACCGGCGAGACCCATCGCCCGCTTTTTCCGGGTTGGGCCTGGCTTGCGCTGATCGCAGCGCTGGCGCTGATTGGTTGGCTGCGCGAGGGGCGGGCGGCATGAAAAGCGGCCGCGGTGCGAAAACCGGCTGCGGCAAGGCGAAGCAATTGAAATTGCGGCTGGCGGGGAAACTTGCCAAGCTTCATGCTCGTTGCTAGGCAGACGGAAACGACCCGAGAGGAATGTTATGGCCACCGACGACAATGATTATGTCCCCCCGACCGAGGCCGATCTGGGCTTGATCAAGCGGATCCTGCCGCATCGCTATCCCTTCCTTCTGGTCGACAAGGTCAAAGACATTGTTCCCAATGTCAGCGCGGTCGGCATCAAGAACGTGACCTCGAACGAGCCGCATTTCGAAGGCCACTTCCCGCAGGAGCCGGTCATGCCGGGCGTTCTGATCATCGAGGCCATGGCGCAATCGGCGGCCGTTCTGGTTGGCGTCAGCCAGAATCTCGCCGACAAGGGCATGGGCACCTATTTCATGTCGATCGACAAATGCCGCTTCCGCGCCAAAGTGGTGCCGGGCGATGTGCTCGAGCTTCATGTCAAAACCATGCGCGGCGGCGGCAAGATCTGGAAGTTCGAGGCGCGCGCCATGGTCGGCGATACGCTTTGCGCCGAGGCCGAGGTCATGGCGATGCTGAACCGTGGCTCCGATGGCTGAGACGCGCATCCATCCCAGCGCGATCATCGAGCCCGGTGCCGAAATCGGTCCGGGCTGCGAGATCGGCCCCTTTACCCTCGTCGGGCCTCAGGTCCGGCTGGGGGCAGGGGTGGTTCTGAAATCCCATGTCGTCGTGACCGGCGATACGGTGATCGGCGACGAAACCGTCGTCTTTCCCTTTGCCTCGCTTGGCGAAGTGCCGCAGGATCTGAAGTTCCACGGCGAAAAGACCCGTCTGGAGATCGGAAAGCGCAACCGCATCCGCGAATATGTCACGATGAACCCCGGCACCGAGGGCGGCGGCGCGCTGACCTCGGTCGGCGATGACGGCCTCTTCATGGCCGGTGCCCATGTCGCGCATGACTGCCGCGTCGGCAACCGCGTGATTTTGGTCAACAATGTCGCGATTGCAGGCCATTGCGTGCTGGAAGACGACGTGATTGTCGGCGGCCTCTCGGGCGTGCACCAATTCGTGCGCATCGGGCGTGGCGCGATGATCGGCGCGCTCAGCATGGTTGCCGCCGATGTCATTCCCTTCGGCCTCGTGCAGGGGCCGCGCGCCCATCTCGACGGGTTGAACCTTGTCGGGCTCAAGCGCCGTGGTGCCTCGCGCGACGAGATGCACGCTTTGCGCGACATGCTTGCGGGGCTGGGCAAAGGCTCTTTCCGCGACAGCGCCCGCCGCATGGCGGAAGACGAACAATCCGAGAAGGTCCGCGAAGTGCTTGATTTTATTCTTGGTCCCTCGGACCGCAGCTTTCTGGCACCGCATCCATGAGCAAGATCGCCGTTATCGCAGGCGAGGGCAAACTGGCCCCCGCCGTCGTATCCGCATTGGATGCACCGCTGGTGTTCGCGCTCGAGGGGCTCGATGTCGAGGCCCCCGCCAAACCGTTCCGGCTCGAGCGCCTCTTGCCCTTTCTCGACCATCTTGCCGATGAGGGCGTGACCGAAGTGGTCTTTGCCGGTGCGATCCGTCGCCCGCGCCTTGACCCCGCGCTCTTTGATCCGCGCACCATGCAGATCGTGCCGCGCATTCTCAACGCGATGCAGACCGGCGACGATGCCGCGCTGCGCGAGGTCCTTGCGGTCTTCGAGGAAAGCGGCCTTTCGGTGCGCGCGATCGACCAGATCCTGCCCTCGCTGGTTCCGGCCGAGGGGCTGCTGGTCGGCGAGCCTTCTGAGCGCGACCGTCAGGATGCCGATTATGCCGCGCGGATCGTGGCGGGGCTCGGGCCGCTCGATATCGGGCAGGGCGCGATTGTGGCGCAGGGGCTCTGCCTTGCGGTCGAGGCCTTGCCGGGCACCGACGCCATGCTGGAATTTGCAGCGCTGCACCGCGATCTGCGGCCCAACGCCAAAGGCGCGAAAGGCGTGCTCTACAAGGCGCCGAAACCCGCGCAGGACCGCCGGATCGACCTGCCGACCATCGGGCCGGATACGGTGCGCCGCGCCGCTGCGGCCGATCTCGCCGGTATCGCCTGGGAGGCGGGCGGGGTCATCTTGCTGGAGCGCGAGCGCACTTTGGCCGATGCCCGCGCGGCCGGTCTCTTTCTCTGGGCACGCGGCTGAGGCCCTTTGCCCGCAAGGCCACAGGAGTGGATCATGCGCTATTTCCTGATTGCCGGAGAGCCCTCGGGCGATAATCTCGGCGCAGCCCTGATGGAGGGGCTGCGCAGCCTCGACCCCGCCGCCGAATTCGTCGGGATCGGCGGGCACGCTATGGCCGCCCAAGGTCTGACCAGCCAATTCCCGATGGAGGAGTTGAGCATCATGGGGATCTGGGAGGTTCTGCCGAAGTACCGGCATCTCAAGCGCCGCATCGCGGAGACCGCCGAGGCGATTGCTGAAGCGCGCCCCGATGTGCTGATCACCATCGACAGCCCCGATTTCTGCCTGCGCGTCGCAAAATCGGCCCGCGCTCTGCTGCCCGATCTGAAGACCACCCATTACGTCGCGCCCTCGGTCTGGGCATGGCGCAGCGGGCGGGCCGAAAAAATGGCCAAGGTCATCGACCATGTGCTGGCGATCCTGCCTTTCGAGCCGCCCCTGATGCGTGCCGCAGGCATGAGTTGCGATTTCGTGGGCCATCCGGTTGCGACCCAAAGCGTGGCTGGTCCCGAAGAGGCCGCCGCCTTCCGCGCGGCCTATGACATCGCCCCCGAGGCGCCCTTGGTGCTCTGCCTGCCCGGTTCGCGGCGCAGCGAGGTTTCCCGTCTCGGCCCGCGTTTCGACGAGGCGTTGATGCGTCTGCGCGACCGCATGCCCGAAATCCGCGTCGTGATTCCGACCGTGCCGGGTGTGGCGAAAATCGTGCACGACATGAGCAAACGCTGGCCCACCGCCCCGATCGTGGTCGAGGAAAGCGCACAGAAACGCGCGGCTTTCGCGGCGGCCGATCTCGCGCTTGCGGCCTCGGGCACCGTCAGCCTCGAGCTTGCCGCCAACCGTCTGCCGATGGTGATCGGCTATGATGTCGCGCCGCTCAGCCGGTTGCTGATCGGAATGTTGCTGAAAACCGATACGGTGACTTTGGTCAATCTGGTCAGCGAAACCCGCGTTGTGCCCGAGTTCCTCGGCAAGTCCTGCCAGCCCGGCCCGATTGCGGCGGCTTTGGCGGAATTGCTCGACGATCCGGCGGCACGCGCGCGCCAGCTTGCCGCGATGGATCTGACGATGGAGCGTTTGGGTCGCGGCGGCGAGGCTCCGGGCCTGCGTGCCGCGCGTTCGGTGATCGGCTTTCTGCAGCCGACCACCTGATTGATCGCGCTTAGAGCGCGGCCGTGATGATGATCTCGACCTTGTGCTCGGGGGTCGCCAGAAGCGCCTGACCGGTTGCGCGGGCGGGCGTATGGCCTGCCGGAACCCAGGCGTCCCAGACCCCGTTCATCGCCGGAAAGTCCGAAGCGATATCGGCAAGCCAGATTTGCGCCTTGAGGATGCGGGTCTTGTCGGAACCGGCCAGCGCAAGCAGACGGTCGACCTCGGCCAGACATTCCTGCGTTTGCTCGGCGACCGATTTGCCCGGCGTGCCGATCTGGCCTGCCAGATAGATGGTGCCGTTGTGGATGACCGCTTCGCTCATGCGCGCGCCGACTTCGATCCGTTTGATCTCGGACATGGAACTTCCTTTGTGTTGTGCTGACGGAGGCGTCAGTCGAATGGGGAAGTTGTGCCAAAGGCTCGGGCGGCGATCAATGCGCCAAGCGCGGGAAATGCGCCCGAGGAGGCGCTTTTCGCGGGTGACAACGGCAAGATCGGCGAAAACTGCCGCTCTTTTGGGCAGATCCGCCGCAGGCGCGCCCCGCCCGCAAATCCGGTTGGTCCTGCGGGCGGGGCGGTAAAGGTTTGGCGTCAAATCAGGGGGTTGTCGTCAGATGCTGGAAAACTCGGCGAGATAGAGCCTGCCCGAGCCCTCGGCCAGCAGCGTCTGGTCGCGGCAGCCGGAAAGGCGCAGGCAATCGAGCGGAGAAAGCGTCACATTGCCCACACGCACCGTACCCTCGCCACAGAAGACCAGACAGTCATCGCCGTTCAGAACCAGCTCCGCGCTGCCCGACACCGCGTGATGGCTCAGGCGGTGCGTGGCCCTTGCCCGCCGCGTCATCGCATTGAGATCGGTGATCGCGCTGCCGGTCAGACGTGCATGGGTCGGACTGTCGGCGGGAAAGGTCAGGGGGGCGCTGTCGATGGTCAGGGCCGCATCCTCGCGTCCCTCGACCGAAAGGACCAGCCCGTCGCCGGTCAGAACCGAAAGGCTGCGCTCGATCCCCTCGAAGACCGAAAAAGGCCCGTCGCTGTCGACGGTTGCGGTGCTCAGCCGCCAGTCGAAATTCTCGACGCTGGCATCTGCGGGATGGATGGCGATCGCGATGGTAACGCCCTTGCCGTTTTTCCACGGCATGCGGCGGTGATCCTCGGCGCGAAGAATGATCATGATGGGACCGTCGGTCAGAAAGTTGCTCCTCTTTCTAGGTCATGCAGGCGCAATCTCCAATCCCGCGGCGCGATTGTATCGAAGCTGCCGCGGCAGGGGCTGCCGCCGCGCACGCAATTCACGGGACTTGACCCTGACCGATACAAAAGGGTGATGTTTTCCTGTCACCGCCAAGCCCAAATGGCGACCGAAGGCCGATGAAGAATGATCCATATCCGCCTGCCACGGGGCGGAAAAATCGTTATCGGGACCAGCATGCCCTACGGGATCCACAATGTACTCGCGGCGTGGGAGTTTCTGCCGGTTTTCGGCCCTTCGGTTGGCAGCAAGACCATATTCTTGCGCCTTCTGGCCGGTTTCGAGGCCCCCGAAAAGGGTGCCTCCGCGCTGTTGACGACCAGCTGATCACGGTCGCTGCGGTTATGCGGGTTCGGGTGACGCCCGTGCCCGCCATCTGATGCCGGCTTTCGGCAGTCTGGCGGCGGCGCCCTCTTTGCAAAAGGCGCTTGCCGGACGATGGTGCTTTGGGCACCGCGTCGCCACGACGGGCGCAGAAGAAAGTGAAGATCTATGCTGAACCACGATGGGCTGGCCGAAAAGAACGAAGACGCGACGCCGGTTCTTTTGCCGGTGGCCGGTGTTGCGCGCCCCGACGGCAGTCTCTGCCGCCTTTTCGTCGGCAATCTGGTCGCGGCCAGTGACCCCGAGGCCCTTTTGCAGGCAGGGATCACCGCCTCGCTGAATGTGGCGCTGAACGTTCACGCGGCCGAATTGCAGCTGCCCGACGGAACCCATCTGCGCCGCGCCAAAGTCGGGCTGATCGACGGGGCGGGGAATAGTGCGACCCATATGGCTGCAGCGGTTCTGGCCCTCGATGGCTTGGTGACGCAGGCAAGCCCCGGCAGACCGCATTATCCGGCCCATCGCGCGGGGCATGTGCTGGTCCATTGTCGCGGCGGGCGTTCGCGTTCGGTCGCGGTTCTGGCGCTATATCTACATCTCAAAGCGCCCGGCGATTTTCCTTCGCTCGGGCAAACCATCGCGATGATCCGCGAGCTGCGCGGCAATCGTGCGACCTATCCGCTACCCGATATGCTGTCTCTTGCCGACGAGCTTGCACGTGGCGAGGCGCTCGCGCTCTTGCTGCGCGGCTGAGGCGCTCGGGCAGGTGCCAAGAAAAAGGGGCGGCCGGACGAAGGTCAGGCTGCCCCTTGATCGTTTGGACGGATGCAGCCACATCCGGCGCAGCCAAGGCTATGATCGACGTCAATCGTCCGGAGCCCTTTTCGCGAATGCGGGTTGCCGTTCGCGTCTCGATCTGGGGCCGGCAAATCAGATCCTTGAGGGATATCCATCCCGCCGCGCGGCGCAAAGGGAGGTTTTGCGCCATCATGCGGCCATCGCGGAGCTGATTTGGAACCCGAGGCTGCGAACAGCAACAGGGGGGCACTTTCGCGCTTCGGGCCCCGGACGCTTGACCTGCCGGAGCGGTCGCCCGCTTATTCGGCAGCGACGGGGAAGTAAGCCACTTTCGGCTTGGCCGCCGAAAGAACCGCCGCGTAGACCGCTTGCTCGGCTTCTTCCAATTTTTTGCGCGCCGCCGCAACCAGGGCCTGCAGGCTCATGGTGCCGTCGCTCATTTTGCCGGTCGCAGCCATTTCCGCGGCCCAGATCAGGAACTCGGAAGCCGAGATATAGGCTTCTGCGACAAACTCGTTCTGGGTGCCGGGCTCGTGACGGTCCATGAGGCCTTCGAGCTCTTCACGAATAGTCATCGTGTGGTTGATGATCTTGTTGGCAGGCATTCGAAAACCTCACTTCACTTTGTCTCGCAACGCCCGTATCCGGTGCCGTCATCATGCCGGCTTTGGTGATACGACCGCTGTCTCCCGTTCGTTACGAGAGGTTAACGCGATGTTTTGGAAAACGTTCAGGGCATAGGTAATCATGCCTAGATCCCCCTTAAGGGGGGTTGAAAACATGGGCTAATTTCGCGTTATAGGTGCAGAAAGCGCTACAATTTGCACGGTAAAAATGTCATTTTGCCTTGTATGGCAGACAGATTGCCTCGATTTTCGGGATTTTTCTGTGATTTCGAGCGTCGAAGACGGGCGCAACCTGCGGTTTTGTCGCTTGTCCGCAACAAAGCTCGCCGATTGTCCTGATTTTGGGAACAATAAGGGCGGCCGAATGTCTGCATCCGGCCGCCCGATCGGAATCTTCGCCCCGGGATTCGGGGGAAGACCTTAGCGCTTCCGCTTGCCCTCGAGCTCGGGGAAGGGCTGCCAGGTGATGTCGGCACGCTCGCAGAGCGGATGCTCGAGCGCCGCGACATCGCGTTTGCCGTCACGGATCCGCAGCCCCATGTTATGCGCGCCCATATAGACGCCCTGCGCGTTCTTCACATCGGCGCGCACACAGACGCCTTGAGTGCCGTCGGCGAAGGTCGCGACATTGGAGATCTGTGCGTTGCGCACCGAGCGCGGATCATAGACGATCTCTTTTGCATCCTGAACGATGCTGGCCTTGAGCTCGGCGCTTGGCGGCACCGCTTGTGCCGCGACGCGGGCATAGGGATCGGTGGGAGTGCAGGCGGCAAGGCCCAGAAGGGTGACGCCACAGGCGAGAATAGTTTTCATGTCTTTCCCTTTTTCGCTTGCCGCATCACATCGATTATCGCGAATGAGGTCAATGGCTTGCCCTAGGGAAAATCACCCCGAAAGGATGGCCCCGGCCGCTTGGGCCGGGAGGCCGGTTTACTGCGCGACCGCGTCGCTCAGGGCTTCGTCGGTACGCCAGATGCGGTATTTCACCGAGATATCCGCCGGCGCATAGACGACAACCGGCAGTTTGCTGTTGTAGCGCCGCACCGCTTCGGGGCCGAGGTTCAACGGCACGAAGGCGGTTTCGGTTTTGCCGTCGGGGCAGGCCATCAAGGTCTTGGCGGGCTCGGAAACCTGATCGACGACGAGATAGTCGTAGCCCCAGCCTTCGACGGTCTTGGTTTCGAGGTTTGCCGAGATCATGACGCGGTTGCAGTCGACCTCGAGCATTTTGCCGGCGACGACTTCGACCCGCAGCAGATCTTCGTTCGGCTGCTCTTCGAGCTGGATGACCTGACGGGTGAGGCCTTCCTCGGCTGCGGGAAAGGGCGCCAGATCGCTGGCCCCGCTTTGGGCGAGGGCGGGCATGGTCACCGTCATCAGGCTCAATGCCGCGATGCCAAGGGAGAGTTTCGTCATGTCTAAGCTCCTGAAAACATGAAGTCGCCTTAAGGTGGCAGAGCCTTGCGGTGATGACAACTGATGCGGCTTTCCGGATCTCCTTGTGGGCGGGGCGGGAAGGTTCCGCGACAATTGCATGAAAAGATTAAGAAATAATAAAATGCAAACGGTCAGATCCCGGCGGTTTCCAGTGCGTGCTCGCGCTCCGATCACGGCGATCTGTTCTCGCTGTCGCAGTTGTGAGCGGCCTTGCACGCGTGCGGATAGGCGCTCCTGCACGCAAGCCTGAGCCGCGTTGGCTGCACCCTCCACTCGCCAAAGCGCCGATTCGCGCGGGCGGCATGACAATGGCGTGACTCTCGGCGGTTTCCCGTCTTTGCCGTGCCGAAAATCACCCTTTTGCGGCCTTCGGTGTTGCGCGCGGATCACCAGAATGACGAATTCGTGCCTTGTCCGGCCGCGGAAATGGTGTCCTGACTGGAAAGCGACGTTACGGAAGCCTAATCTTATAGAGCTCGACCACGGCCCTTCATCGACCTGAAAACATGCCCAATATTTGCGGCGGAAACGAGGTCGGTGGTTCGTTGCGCCATGTCATTGCGCCGCGACAGCATGCCGTTTTGTGACCCGAATTCTCATTTTACTCCAAATCTTAAGATAGCTTAAATATTTCCGAGAAAGCGGTCCCCGAAAATTCCCTCTAAGTTCCGCCAGTCTCACCAGGGGATGACGTTTTTGCCAGGGAAGGGGAGAGAACCTTGCAAAGTACTTCAAACGTGGAAACACTTTCCGCACGGCCGGAAGACGAGAAGCTGGGGCTTTTCGCAAACTTGGCCTATGGTATCCAACATATTCTGACCATGTACGGCGGTATTGTCGCCGTTCCCCTGATCGTCGGACAGGCTGCCGGATTGAGCCCGAGCGAAATCGGGCTGCTCATCACCGCATCGCTTTTCGCGGGCGGGGTGGCGACGATCCTGCAAACGATCGGCGTGCCGTTCTTCGGCTGCCAGCTGCCTCTTGTACAGGGCGTGTCCTTCGCCGGCGTTGCGACGATGATCGCGATTTCGGCCAATGGCGGCATTCAGGCCATTTTCGGCGCGGTGATTGCCTCGTCCTTCATCGGGCTCTTGATCACGCCGATATTTGCGCGTGTGACAAAGTATTTTCCGCCGCTTGTCGCGGGTATCGTGATCACCACCATCGGCCTGACGCTGATGCCGGTTGCGGGCCGTTGGGCGATGGGCGGCAATAGCTCGGCTCCCGATTTCGGCAGCCCCGCGAATGTCATGCTTGCTCTCGGGACAATGGCCATCGTGCTTTTGCTGAGCAAAGTGGGCAATGCCGCGATCTCGCGCCTGTCGATCCTGCTCGCTCTCGTGATCGGCACGGGCATTGCCTATGCGCTCGGCATGACCAATTTCTCGCAGGTCAGCCAGGGGCCCTATTTCGCCCTGCCGCAGATTTTCCACTTCGGCATGCCGACTTTCGGCGTGGCGGCGATCTTGTCGATGTTCATCGTCATTCTCGTGACCCTCGTCGAAACCTCGGCCGATATTTTCGCGGTCGGCGATATCGTCGAGACCAAAGTCGATTCGCACCGCCTCGGTGACGGGCTGCGCGCCGATATGCTCTCGAGCATGTTCGCGCCTTTCGTCGGCTCCTTCACGCAAAGCGCCTTCGCGCAGAACGTGGGTCTCGTCGCGGTCACCGGCGTCAAAAGCCGCTATGTCGTCGCAACCGGCGGTGTCATTCTGGTCCTGCTCGGGCTTTTGCCGGTGATGGGCCGCGTCGTTGCCGCGATCCCGAGCCCGGTTCTGGGCGGCGCGGGCATCGTGCTGTTCGGCACGGTTGCCGCCAGCGGTATCCGCACCCTGTCGCGCGTCGATTACGTCAACAATATGAACCTGATCATCGTCGCGACCTCGATCGGCTTCGGCACGATCCCGATCGTTCTGCCCGATTTCTACGCGCAGTTCCCTGATTGGGTCGAGACCATCTTCCACTCGGGCATCAGCTCGTCGGCGTTGATGGCGATCGTGCTCAACCTGCTGTTCAACCATGTCAAAGCCGGAAATTCCGAGGAGCCTTCGGTCTTCGGAGTAGCCTCCGAGCGCACAATCCGCTTCGCCGATCTCGCACCGCTGGAGGAGGGCGACTATGTCAAGGACGGCAAGCTCTTCGACAGCGAGGGCAACGAGGTTCCGATGGTTCGGCCCGCGGCCCATTAAGGATCAAGTGATCCGCCGAGGATAAGGAAGGGCGCAAGAGATCCGGTCTCTTGCGCCCTTCTTCTTTGGATCTGGAACCTCCAAACGGACGATCCCAAGAGCTGCTGGCCCGTAGCGTCGGCGATGCCGGCGAGATCTAACCGCCGACAGGATCGCGCGATAGGCTTTCGGCATCGTCCAGCGCCCGACGACAAGTCACCAGAACCGCTTCGAGGCTGGCGACAAGTTTTCCTGTGTGGATTTTCAGATCTTCCGTCTCGCCGTTGTAGATCGCCAGCTCCAGCGTTTCGGCATGTTTGAACATCTGGTCGGCGCCGAAATAGCCAGCGACGCCGCGGACGCGGTGGGCGACAGCACCAAGCGCCTTGGCATCTTTCGCTTCCAAGGCATCGCGTAGCTGGTTGGGGCATTCGGCAAAGTCGCGCAGGAAGAGGTCAAGCATCCGGTCGAGCCGCTGACGGTCGCCACGCACCCGTTCGAGCGCTTTTGCCAGATCGATCGCAGGGGTTGCGATCTCGGGCTCCGGTTCCGGAGCCGCGAGCTGCATCGGAGTCATCTGGCCGTCGAGCACCGAGGCAAGGGTCGAATAGAGCAGGCTTTCGTCGATCGGTTTGGTCAGATGGGCCGCCATTCCGACCAGAAGCGTGGCCTCGCGATCCTCGACCCGCGCCTGCGCCGTCAGTGCGATCACCGGAAGATCGCGCAAACTCTGGATCTCGCGGATCCGCTTGGTGGTTTCGAGACCATCCATCTCCGGCATCTGCATATCCATTAAAACCGCGTCGAAGCGCTTGGCCTCGAGCTGGTCGAGTGCCTCGAAACCGGATTCCGCCGTGGTGACATGAACCCCCGCGAGTTCGAGGAAGTCGGTCGCGACCTCGAGGTTGAAGAGGTTGTCGTCCACAACCAGTACACGGCTGCCGCGCAGGATGGCGGGATGGCGCTGATGGCTCACGAGGATCTCGTTCGCCGGAACCACCTTGAGCTGGCGGGAGTCGAAGATCGGCTGGATCGCGTTGAAAAGCACGGATTCCGTCACCGGTTTGATCAGCAACCCCTGCAATTCCAGAGTATCGACATTGCGAATGATCTCTTCGCCGGCATGGGCGGTTACCATCAAAACGGCGGGTGTATCGCGCAGGAACTTGTCGCTGCGGATATGTCGCGCCGTCTCGACACCGTCCATGCCCGGCATGCGCCAATCCATCAAGACGACATCGAAGGCTTTGCCGCGCGCGGCCGCGTCATGCAGGATTGCCAAGGCCTCGGGACCCGAGGAGGCCGTTTGTGCCGTAACCCCGAATTGCGCGATCATGGCCGACAGGGTCTCGCGCGAGGTGGCGATATCGTCGACAATAAGCGCGCGTTTGTCCTGGAATGCCTGCGCGAGCCTTTGTTTGGGGCTGAGGGTCATATTCAGGGCGATGGTGAAGCTGAAGGTGCTGCCTTCGCCTTTGCGGCTTTCGACCGAGATTTCGCCCCCCATCAGATCGACCAGCTTTTTACTGATCGACAGGCCGAGACCGGTGCCGCCGAAGCGGCGGGCGGTGCGGTTGTCGGCTTGGGCAAAGGGGCGGAACAGCATGGACATCTGCTCGGGCTCGAGGCCGATCCCTGTGTCGCGCACCGAGAACCGCAACAAGCGCGGATCCTGCGGATTGGTCCCGCCGGCGGTGTCGACGGACACGAGGATCTCGCCTTTCTGGGTGAATTTGACCGCGTTGCCGACGAGGTTGATCAGGATCTGCCCCAGCCGCAACGGGTCGCCGCGCATCGTGCGCGCAACCTCGGGAGCGATTGCATAGATCACTTCCAGCCCCTTTTCCTCGGCCTTGAGCGAGGTCGCGTTGGAGAGGGTTTCGAGAACGGATTCGAGGGTGAAATCGATATCCTCGAGATCGATCGCGCCCGCTTCAATGCGCGAGAAATCGAGTATGTCGTTGATGATGCCGAGCAGCACCCGCGCCGAAGTGTCGATCTTTTCGAGATAGTTTTGCTGGCGCGGCGACAGGTCGGTCTGCATCGCAAGCCGCGTCATGCCGATCACGGCGTTCATCGGCGTGCGGATTTCGTGGCTCATAGTGGCGAGGAAATCGGCCTTTGCGCGCTCGGCGGCTTCGGCGGCTTCTTTGGCGTGGCGCAGGGCCTCGGCGGTTTCATAGGCACGGGTCACGTCGAGGATGATCCCGTCCCAGACGCGCCCGCCCTCGTGCAGGCGCGGCGCGGAGCGGACCTGAAGCCAGGCGGTCGTGCCGTCGGGCCGGATCACGCGGAAATCGCACTCGAAATTGGTCTGCGCCAAAGTCGCGAGCCGCGAGGCCTCGAGATAGCGGTCGCGATCCTCGGGGTGGACGGACCTGACCAGAAGCGAGGGATTGGCCGCCACGGCATCGGCGCTATAGCCGATCAGCGGCTCGATCCCGGCGCTGATATAGGAGAGCACCATTTCGGTTTCCGTCGCCGCATCGCCCGAAAGGCCGATCTCGGGCGAGAGGAAGTCGATACGATAGATCGCGCCGTTGGGCAGGCTGTCGGCAATTGCCGCCATCTGGATGCGCGCAGCCTCGCGCAGGCTGACATCCTGTAGCGTGCCCGAAATCATGGTCAGCTTGCCGTTTGCGTCATAGACCGGCTCGCCGCGGACCTCGGCGCTGAAACGGCCGCCGTCGGGTGTGAAATGGAGGACATCGACCATATAGGGCGTGCCGTTTTCCAGACAGTTGCGGATCGCGCGATGGAGACGTGCGAAATCCTCGGGGGTGGTTGCCTGGGCGAGATCGGCCACCGAAAGGGCGCTGCCGTTCGGGATCTGGTTCATCTCGCACAAGGTGTCCGAAAGATACAGCATTTCGGTTTCGGGGTCGATTGTCCAGGAACCGACCCGCGCCAGCCGTTCGGCGCGTTGCAGCGAAGCATAGCTCTGGCGCAGCGCGATCGCCGCATTGTTCGTTTCGGTCACGTCATAGATGACGGTGAGCACGCGGGTGCCGTCTTCGTCGTAGCTGCCGGTCGAGATCACGCGCGAGGCGGCGGTGAACCAGCATTGACGATCGCCGCCGGCCAGAAGGCGCAGGTTGGTCTGTTCCGTCGGAATGTCGCCCGCGGTCCCTTCGAGAATGGCGCGAAAGAGCGCGCGGTCGTCGGGGTGGACCGCGGCCACCAGCCGGTCCAGCGTGATCTCGTCGGACGGGATCTTGAAGAAACGCTGCAGTTCGTCGTTCGAGATCAGGCTGCCGTTACAGGGATGGTAGTCGAGAACCGCCAGTCCGCTGACATCAGCGGCAAGCGTCAGGCGTTCGCGTTCGACCCGCAGCTCCATTTCGGCAAGGTTGCGTTCGGTGATGTCGCGCGAGAGCGTGACCAGACCGATGACCGTGCCGCTTTCGTCCTTGAGCGGCGTGCGGGTGGTCAAAAGGACGCGTTCCTGCCCCGCGACCGCAAGGAGTTCCTCGGTGGTGCTGGCCTCGCCCGAGGTTATGACCTCGGCGACAGTGGAACGGATGCGTTGCGCGGTTTCGGGATCGAGCAGCTCTCCGATCGTGCGGCCGACGATGAATTCGGGTTCGCTTTGCAGAAGGCTGCAGGCCATCGGGTTGACCAGAAGGAAGCGCCCTTCGGCATCGGTCAGCGACAGGGCGTCGGGGACGTTGTCCATGATCGCGCGCAGCTGCATCGTGGTGAAGCGCAGCGCGCTGGTGCGCTGGGTCACCCGCTCCTCGAGTTCGGCATTGAGATCGACAAGCGCCTTTTTTGCGGCCGCTTGTTCGGTGATGTCTCGCGCCATGCCGAGAAAGTAGCGCTGACCCCCGATGATCTGGGCGGTCACCATCACCTCGACCGGAAAGGATGTCCCGTCCTTGCGGCGATGGCGCGCGCTGAATTTGACCGAGCTACCCGCGCGCGAGGCGGTCTCGAGGTTGTCGTCCAGCTCTCCGTCGACCAGTTCGCAGGAAATGTCGGGAACGGACAGTTCCAGAAGCTCCTCGCGGGTATAGCCGAGGCTGGTGCAGGCATGTTCGTTGACGTCGATGAAGCGGCCGCTTTCGTCGTGAATGAAATAGTCATCCATCGAGGATTCAACGAGCTGGCGGAAGCGCAGTTCGGTGACCTGTACAGGAGGATGGACGATGGCTGGCGCATCTGCCGAAGCGCCCGGATCGGCAGGGGCCGGCGCGGCATTTTCCGAAGGCTGGTTCTGCGAAAGTTCGGAAACGCGGTGCAGTGCGAGCTGGTCTTCGACCGCGGCGCGCAATTGCCGTGCGAGGCGCAGATGGAGGTCGGAAAATCCCGCGGGCGCATGGCTGATGATTTCGAGAGCGCCAAAACGCGCGCCATCGGGGCCGGTGATCGCCAGCACGAATTGGTGGGCGCCGTCGAAACGATCTTCGCTGCGGTGCAGCAGTTCTTCTTCCAGGCCATCGCGCGTTATAGGATGCGCCAAAGCCGCGCCGGCACTCGCCAGCGCGATATCGCCATCCTTGCCTAGACGGACGAGGCGCACTGCCGAGGCGGAGAGGACCTCAAGCAGGCTGTTGACGAGATCCTTCCAGCGCAAAATCAGGTGCTGGGGGATGGGCGAGCTATCTGGCATGGGCGGTTCCGGGGCGTGGGCAGTACGGCGGTAGGGCTAACGTTAGGCATTATCGGGTTATTTTCGGGTTAATCTAGCGCATAACGCAATTCTTAATCACATTATGGACCTATCCTCAGACGAAAATGCCGCGAGAGGGATTCGCGCTGCAGGCGAATTTACCAAGGGATGTGTTTAATAAAGGTTAATCTACCTTGGATTGTTCGCGGCCATCCTCTGTTACGGGGGGAAGATCTGGAAAAGCGCTCCTTCGCCGGACAGATTCGGGTGGGTGCGAAAAGAAAAGCGGACGCAAAGCGTTCCGCTCGGGCTGCTTTACGTCCGTCGGGCCAGCTCATGCTGCACCGCCGAAAGGGGGGCCGCTCGGCAGGGTGTCAGGCGGGCGCGCCTTGGACGGAGACCGTCAGGCCGGCCGCGACTTCTGCGGCGAACTCCTGCGGATTGGTGGCGCGGTTGGCGAACCACAGGCGGGCGAGTCCCTGCGGCGCGCTCAGGTTGATCCCCTCGGGGTCGATGGTGCTCACGCGCCAGCGCGCAGCCGGATCGGCACCCGCTGCACGCGCCAAACCGGCAGCCGCGCCTTGCGCGTTCAGATCGGCAACCAGCGCCGGTGCGGCGGCCATCAGCTCGCCGGCGCCGGACAGGTCGGTGACCAGATCCTGCGCCACAACCTTGTTGGCATTCTGCGCCGGACCACCATTGAGCTGCACCGCTTGGGTGCGCAGACGGTAGAGCAGGGTATCGGGCAGCGAGAGATAGAGTTTCGATTTGGGGAAGCGCTCGGCATAGGTCTCCTTGAGTGCCTCGAAATCGGGGCCGGTGACCCTTTCCAGCACGCCCGAAAGGGTCAGGCGCGGCTTCGTCATCACATCGCTGTCGTGATCGGCCAGCGTGATCGAGGTGCGGGGATCGGCCTCGATATTGCGGGCGTGAAGCGCGAGGTAGGCGGTAAAGAAAACCGGTGTCCCGTCGGCTTCGACCGCAAGATTGGTCGCGGTATTATAGGGAAAACCACCGGGGTCGAGCGTCGCGAACGAGGCGACCCGCGTGGTCAGAAGCAAGTTGCGCGAAACCCGGATCGCGTCGAGCGGGCGCGCGGCGGCGGTATTGATCTCGAGACCGCGAGGCGTGATGGCATTCATGCTGTTATCCAATCGAAAGGCTTGGCCGGAATGCCCGACAGGCGAAGCGGCCGGATGGGGCCGCCCGGGTTGTCGCCGCAAGGGCCGTGGGAATGGATGCTGGCTGCGCCTTGCCCGACATGCGGGGCAGCGATCAGGCTGGCCCGAAACTCATAGCATGTTCTCGCATGTCGGCAAGCACCGGACCCGCAGGGTTGCGTGCGGTTTGGCGCTGTTGGCGGGGTGGACAGCCTGCTCGCAGGTGCTGCGATGCGGCGGGAGATTTCGCCTTCGGTTGCTGCAACGCGGCGCGGGATCTGGGTGCGGTGCGGGACGGTTTGACGGGAAAATAGGCAGCAATTGCAGCAACTTTCGGAAAAGATCGTCCCGAAATTTTACCATTTGATAAAAAATCAGACCTGTGTCAGCCTGATTCTCGATAGCAGCCAGCCTGGGGTCCAAGCGATGTCCAATAGCCAGCTGACGCCCGGTGTGGTGCCGGGCCGTCTGACAACCGAAGTCTATGCCGTCAATTTCTCCGATGTTGCGCCGCCCCTCGATCACCACGAGGCCCGCGTCGCTGCCGATCGATGCTACTTCTGCTATGACGCGCCCTGCGTCACGGCCTGCCCGACCTCGATCGATATTCCCCTGTTCATCCGCCAGATCTCGACCGGAACGCCCGATGCGGCGGCGATGACGATCTTCAACCAGAACATTCTGGGCGGGATCTGCGCCCGCGTCTGTCCGACCGAAAACCTGTGCGAAGGCTCTTGCGTGCGCGAAGCCGCCGAAGGAAAGCCGGTCCAGATCGGCGCGCTTCAGCGGTATGCCACCGATCACCTGATGGATCAGGGCAGCCATCCCTTCAAACGCGCAGCGCCCACGGCCAAGCGTGTCGCTGTGGTCGGCGCGGGGCCGGCGGGACTTTCGGCCGCGCACCGGCTGGCCGTCAAAGGCCACGAGGTCACGCTTTTCGACGCGCGCGCCAAGGCGGGCGGGCTCAACGAATACGGAATCGCGACCTATAAGGCCGTCGACGGCTTTGCGGGCCGCGAGGTCGAATGGCTGCTCTCGGTCGGAGGGATCTCGGTCAAGACCGGAGCCGCTTTGGGGCGCGATTTCGGGCTTGCGGATCTCCAGCGCGATTACGATGCGGTTTTCCTCGGGATGGGGCTTCAGGGCGTGAACGCTTTGGGCGCAGAAGGCGAGGGGCGCGATCAGGTCCATGATGCCGTCGATTTCATCCGCGAGCTGCGCCAGAGCGGCGATCTCTCGGCGCTGCCGGTCGGACGCGACGTCGTCGTGATCGGAGGGGGCATGACGGCGGTCGATGCTGCGGTGCAGGCGCGCCACCTTGGTGCGCAAAACGTCACCATCGTCTATCGTCGCGGCCAGTCGCGCATGGGGGCATCGAGTCACGAGCAGGACCATGCGACCCGCGCGGGCGTGCGCATCATCTGCAACGCCATGCCGGTCGCGGTTCACGGCAATGGAGCCGTGCGCGAGGTCGAATTCGCCCATACCCGCGAGGGTGCCTCGGGGCTCGAGGAAACCGGCGAGCGCTTCCGCCTTGCCGCCGACCAGCTTTTCCGCGCCATCGGGCAAAGGCTTTCCGGCCATCCCGAGGGGCTCGCGCTCTCGGGCGGCAAGATCGCGGTCGACGACAAGGGCCGCAGTTCGCTTGCCGGTGTCTGGGCGGGCGGGGATTGCGCCACGGGCGGGGACGATCTGACGGTCACCGCCGTCGCCGAAGGTCGCGATGCGGCCGAAGACATCCACGCGCAATTGATGGGGGCGGATCATGGCTGACCTGCGCAGCAATTTCATCGGCATCAAATCTCCCAATCCGTTCTGGCTGGCTTCGGCCCCTCCGACCGACAAGGAGGTCAATGTTCGTCGCGCCTTCGAGGCGGGCTGGGGCGGGGTGGTGTGGAAGACCCTCGGGCTTGAGGGGCCGCCTGTCGTCAACGTCAACGGCCCGCGTTACGGCGTGGTTTACGGCGCGGACCGGCGTGTTCTGGGGATCAACAATATCGAGCTGATCACCGACCGCCCGCTCGAGGTGAACCTGCGCGAGATCAAATCGGTCAAGCGCGATTATCCCGACCGCGCGGTGATCATCAGCCTGATGGTGCCTTGCGACGAGGTGAGCTGGAAGTCGATCCTCGCCGCGATCGAGGATACCGGCGCGGACGGGGTCGAGCTGAACTTCGGCTGCCCGCACGGCATGGCCGAACGCGGCATGGGTTCGGCCGTGGGGCAGGTGCCCGAATATATCGAGATGGTGACACGCTGGGTGAAGCAATATTCGCGCATGCCCTGCATCGTGAAGCTGACGCCCAACATCACCGATGTCCGCAAACCTGCCGAGGCCGCTTTGCGCGGCGGAGCGGATGCGGTCAGCCTGATCAATACAGTGAACTCGATCACCTCGGTCGATCTGGATCTCTTCGCGCCCGAGCCGACCATCGACGGCAAGGGAAGTCACGGCGGCTTCTGCGGTCCGGCGGTCAAGCCGATCGCGCTCAACATGGTTGCCGAGATTGCCCGCAATCCCGAGACCGCCCGTCTGCCGATCTCGGGCATCGGCGGCGTCACGACCTGGCGTGACGCCGCCGAGTTCATGGCGCTCGGCGCGGGCACGGTACAGGTTTGCACCGCCGCGATGACCTATGGTTTCAAGGTCGTGGAGGAGATGATCTCGGGTCTGCACGATTATCTCGACAGCCGCGAGATGACGATGGACCAGCTGATCGGCCGTGCCATTCCGAACGTCACGGATTGGCGCTATCTCAACCTCAACTATACGACCAAGGCGCAGATCGATCAGGATCTTTGCATCAGCTGCGGTCGTTGCTATGCGGCCTGCGAGGATACCAGCCACCAAGCGATCAACATGGGGCCGGGGCGGGTCTTTACCGTCAATGACGCCGAATGCGTCGCCTGCAACCTGTGCGTCGATGTCTGTCCGGTCGAAAACTGCATCACCATGCGCGAGCTGGAGGTCGGCGAGATCGACGAGCGCACCGGCCGCAAAGTCGCGCCCTATGCGAATTGGACGACCCATCCCAACAACCCGATGGCCGTGCCGGCAGACGCCGCCGAATAGGGCAGGGAGACCCTGCTTCCCGCGCGTCCGGAGCCCCTTCGGACGCGCGCCCGACGAATGGCGGAACCGTGCGCGTTTCAGCCGCTCTTTCGATGCCGCGCCCCCTTGCCCTAACCCTTTTCCCGCGCTAACAAATCCCCGTCGGAGGAGTGGCAGAGCGGTTTAATGCACCGGTCTTGAAAACCGACGTGGGGGGAACTCCACCGTGGGTTCGAATCCCACCTCCTCCGCCAGTTGCGCCGATTGAGCTGCTGATTTCTTTTGTAATTTCGAGGGTCGGGGCGGCGTTTTTGCAGAACTTTCCGTTCCGCAGGCTTCATCAAGCGAATGCCTTATGTTGACATCTCGGCATGACGAAGCCCGCATCGGCCCGCTACCGCACGGAGAACTGGAAATCATATGACGAGGCGCTGAAGCGGCGTGGCTCGCTGCTTGCCTGGCCGGACAGGGACATGGTTTGGTTTGCCTCCAGGCCTGGAAGTCAGGGGTGTTCGGCGATGCCGCCGTTCAGTTCCGCCTCATGGTAAAGGTGCTGTTTGGTCTCCCACTTCGGCAACCATCTCGGCCGGTGCTGGACTTCTCGACCCTGAGCCGCAGACAGGCGAGGATCACGGCCCAGATCACGAACCGCTGTGGCCGAGGCCCCCGAACCTGCTGGTCGACTGAACAAGGGATCAAGCTTTTCGGCGATGGCGAACGGCTGGCCCGCAAGCACGGCACGCATCGTCGCTGCCCGTGTCGCAAAGTCCGTTCGGCTATGGACGCGGACAACGGCGACCTTCGGGCGGTGGAGTTTACCTAGAGTCGCGAAGGTGACAGCCCGCCTCTACCCGAGCTTTTGAGCCAGATCCCGCCGGATGAGGAAATCGGGATAGTGAAGGGTGATGGTGTCCTCGACACACGGCGCTTCCTATACGGCAATTCTGGATCGTGGAGGCACGGCGGTCATACCCATCCGCAAAAACGGACGCCTGTGGAAGGAGGATTGTCCTGCCGCCCGAGCCTGCCACGATATACCTCACGCGCGACCAAGCGCTTCGGGCGCACTACTTGGAAACAATGGCCCAGCCATCATGCCCGAAGCCGGGGCGAGGCGATGATGCGGTGCCTCGAATCCTTCGGCGAGCAGACCGCCCCACGCGATCCCGATCGCCGGGCCGCCGAAATCCGGATCCGCATCGCATTGATGAACTGCTTCAATGCCCACGGCACTGCCGAGATCGAGCGCGGAGCTCAAACCCGCTGGGGAAACGGGAACTGCGACCCCGCTCGGAATTCTGCAACAACGCCGGACCGCTCTTAAAACCAACAGCATAGATGAACAATGCGAATAGCAGCGACTTGGCGCCGTCGTCTATCTTCACCCCAATTGGCTGGCAATGATCGCAACGAGAAGGGATCCCGTCACGCCGCCCAATTGGAAATTTCCGAATTAAAATTTTCCGATCCAGTACCCCGCAGCCAGCGAAAGAAACAGGGCGATAACTGGAGATTGTTTCAGTATTCCAGAGGTCAACGTCATTCATATCTCCCATTGCCTGATTTGCTCCGGAAGGAAGCATCGTCTCGATCGGCTCGACAAGAAGAATCTTAAAGAAAGTCGAGCAGATCCTACGCCTGCACCGTATGATGTGGGTGCCGATAATCGTCAGTCGTGATATGAAATTTCGCTATTGGTGGATGTGGAAGGCGATAAGGGTTTAGGGCAATCGCCATCGTAAGCGCGTTTTTCCGTCCCGCGAGTCGGGCAAAACCCGTTGGAATCGCTTATTCCGCCTCACAGCACGGGCAGGCCAATCGCCGGATGCAGGCAGGCTTGGTTCGGCCTCAGGCGGGCAGGGTCAGCGCCGCTTTGAGGCCGCCGAGATCGGAGCGGTCGAGGGACAGGCTTCCGCCATGCAGCGCCACCAGATCGGCGACGATGGCGAGGCCGAGACCCGCGCCCGGCGGGCCGAGCTCGTCGAGACGGCGGCCGCGCGTCAGGGCAAGGGCGTGGTCGGTGTCGGACATGCCGGGGCCATCATCCTCGATCAGGATCTGTACCTCCGCTTCGGGGCGATCCTTGTCGGAAGGGGGCAGGGCGCGGGCCGAAATGCGCAGGCGCGAGCGCGTCCATTTCGCGGCATTTTCGGTCAGGTTGCCGATCATCTCCTCCAGATCCTGCCGCTCGCCCGCGAAGACGAGATCGGGCGGGCAATCGATTTCGGTCGTGACGCCGGCATCCTCGAGCGGGCGGCGCAGAACCATCAGAATATCAGCCACGACTTCGGCCACCGGCGTGCGGTGGCCGAGCAGTCGCGGGGTGGCCGAGCTGCGGGCGCGGCGCAAATGCCAGCCGATCTGGCGGTCCATCCGCGCGATCAGCGCCTGTCCAGGATGATCGGGCGGCAGCCCGTTCGCGAGCGCCGCCAAAGGGGTCTTGAGCGAATGGGCGAGATTGCCGACATAATCGCGGCTGCGGGCAAGAACTTTTCTATTTTGTTCAAGCAGATTATTGATTTCTATCGATATTGGTCGGATTTCCGCAACGGCCGGAAGAGGGAGCGACTGTGCCTTTCCGTCGCGGATTTTGCGGATGTCCTCTCCGATCCGGTCGAGACTTTTTAGTCCTGCCGTGACCTGCAACAGCACCGCCAAGGCCAAAGCCAGACCGAGGACGGCCAGCGCGATCGCGAGCGGGCGGCGCACTTCGGCGAGGCTTGCCTCGATCTCGGATTGCGGGGCGGTCACGCTGACCGAAAGTGCCGAGAGGCTGTCGGGCAGGGTGAAGCTGCTGTGGCTCAGGCGCAAAGCCTCGTCGCGCGGCCCGCGGATGTGGCTGCCTTGTGAGGCGGCATCGGCGACAGGCAGCACCGCATCGAAGAGCGAGGGGGATTTGGCCACGACCCGACCGTCCTGAACCAGTTGCCAGTACCATCCCGAAAGCGGCAGATCGAAGCGCGGATCGCTGGGGCGCGGGCCCGGGACAAGACGGCCCTCAGCGTCGATCGTGGCACCCGCGATCAGCGCATCGCTGGCCGCATGGGTTTCCGCGTCGAAACGGTCGGTGATAAAGTCGTCGAGGATCCCCGCGACCGTCAGGTAGCCCGCGACCAGCGCCGCGCCGACCAGAAGGGCGGCCAGAGCCAGCAGGCGCAGTCGGATCGAATCGACGGGCAGGCGGAGAGCCATCGCTCAGGCCGCCGCTTTGAGGACATAACCCTCGCCGCGCCGCGTCTCGATCATGCCTTCGCCGATCTTGCGGCGTAGGCGGCCGATCACGACCTCGATCGATTTGAAGTCGCGGTCGGCGGCAGCATCGTAGAGATGTTCGGACAGCTCGGTCCGGCTGACCACACGGTTCTGGTGATGGATGAGATAGGACAGGATGCGCGCCTCGAAAGCGGTGAGTTTCAGCGCCATGCCGTTCAGGCTGAAGACGCCGAGCTGGCTGTCGAAATGCAAAGGCCCCGCCGCGATCACCGCCTGCGCATGGCCCGCGGCACGGCGAACGAGGGTCTGCGCGCGGATCACGACCTCGTCGAGGCGGAACGGTTTGACCGCATAATCGTCGGCCCCCGCACGAAAACCCGCGACCTTGTCGGTCCAGTCACCGCGCGCCGTCAGGATCAACACCGGCATGGTGATGCCGCCACGCCGCCAATTCGTCAGGACCTCGATCCCCGGCATTCCGGGCAGGCCGAGGTCGAGAATCGCCACATCATAGCTTTCGGTCGAGCCGAGATATTCGCCCTCGGTGCCGGTCGCGGCGGTGTCGCAGGCAAAGCCCGCCTCGCGCATGGCTTGCTCGAGTTGGGAGGAGAGCAGGGCGTCATCCTCAACAATCAGACATTTCATGGTTTCGTCACTTTCTTCTTGCGCGCTTCCGCCAGCCCCGCACCCGCGACCTCGAGAAAGCGGCCGTTGCGCGCATCGAGGCGGATCGCCAGCACATCGCGCCGTGGTGTCAAAAGCCGCAACTCGTGGACGAGCTGCACGCCCTGATGCCACTCGCGCGGGGTCGGCGGGGCGAGGCGCGCCGCGATCAGCTTGCCCGAAAACCGCTCTTCGACGATGCGGGCGGCGGCGCTGAGAGGCAGGACCTCGAAGCTGGGCGGCAGGGGGCGGCCTTCAAAGGGGCCTTCGTCGTTCCCGCCCTCTTCAAAGTCGAAGCCATCATCGTCGAAGCGATCGGAGCGCTCGGGAGGATGGTTCTCGGAAGGGCCTCCGGCCGCCAGCGGCAGAGGCGCGCTCAGGACGGCAAGGACGAGAAGGGGAGAAAGCTTGCGGATCATGGACTTCTTCTAGACGGTGGATTCCAAACGAAAGCCAAATGGTCGGTTGGCCTTTCGTTGATCTTCATTGGACTAAACCTGATTCGCATGGGACCAGATGATGTCCCGCCGATAAAGGAAGAAACATGATGAGCAGAATGTTCAAAGGCAGTGTCGCCATTCTGGCCATGACGGCGATTCTCGGGATGCCGGTCGCGACGATGGCACAGACTGCAAGCGGTGCGCCGACCAACGAGGCACCCGCCGCAACCGCGCCGGCACAAACCCCCGCCCAAACGCCTGCCGCTCCCGAGACGGCAGCGCCGGTTGCTTTGCCGAAGCTGTTGCAGGACCTTGGTCTGGGCGACCTGTCGACGCGGACCGACCGTCGCGGCGGGCTGCGTGTGAGCGGCAAGCTTGCCGACGGCAACACGCTCAAGGCAATGGTCGACAATGCCGAAAACGGCGGGGCGCTGCGCGGTGCGATCGTCGAGGGAGAAGGCGCTTTGCCGCAGTCCCTGAGTGATGCGCTGATCCCGCAAGCGGTACGCGACCAGCAGATTTTCGGCCAATTTGCCACGATTTCCGGCGCTTTTTCCGGCGAGCGGGGCGTGATGGTCATGGGCAAGGCTGCTGATGGTGAAGGGCTGCGCGCCGGATTTTCGGCCGACGGCACCCTGATGCGCTTTGGTCGCGGCGGCGATATGGGCCCTGGTGGCGGCGATCACGGCAAATGGGATCACGGCGACCGGCGCGGCGGCAAACATGGTGACAATGACCGTCACGGCCGTCGCGGGGATCGTCCCGAACATCGCCGCGGCGCCGCGCTGAGTGACGAGGCCGCAGCCGCTGCCGCAACCGCTGCGGGCTATACCGCACCGGGCACCGTCACCCGCGAAGGGCCGCGGACCCTCATTCAGGCCACGAATCCGCAAGGCGAATCCGTGCTGCTCGAGCTTGGCCCCAAGGGGGATGTGGTGCGTGAAACTGCCCAATAAACCGTCAGCAGGTTCACGGACCACGACTTTCGGATGAGGTAAGGGCGCGAAGCACGGCTTCGCGCCCGTTTTCCATTGAAATAGTAACATTTATGTTGATTTGCTGTTCCTCGTCGGCAGTCTCTTGCCCCCCGCAGGAAAACTGCTTGCGACTTGCGCGCAGCGATGCCAAATCCGCACAAACTTGCGGTCTTTGACCCGCTGCTTCATGAGGTCCGCGGAATGTATCGGCGTAACTTTGTTCTTTCTTCTGCTGCCGCGCTCGCTGCGAGCGGGGCTTTGGGCAACATGGCCTTTGCGCAAGCGGCGGAAGAGACCGTTGCCCTGCCGGAAACGGAAGGCAATGCGACCGAAGCCGTTGCCGCCGAGAAGCCCTTCGATTTCGAGGATGTCGCGGCGATCGCCAAGGAATATGCCGGTCGCGAATACGTCCAGCCGATCTCGCAGCTTCAGGGCAGTTTCGAGAATCTGAACTACGACCAATACCGTGCGATCCGTTTTCGCCGCGACCGCGACCCTTGGGCCGGAAACCGCTCCTTTGCGCTGGACCTGCTGCCGCCGGGCGCGATTTTCTACGAGCCGGTCGAGATCAACCTCGTGGCCAACGGAATCGCGACCAAAGTGGCCTTCACGCCGCGCCTGTTCGATTTCGACCCGTCGCAGTTCCCCGATGGTGCCGATATGGAAACCGTCGGAAACATGGGCTTTTCAGGCTTTCGCCTGCGCACGCCCCTGAACCGTCCCGATGTCATGGACGAATTCGCGGTCTTTCAGGGCGCGAGCTATTTCCGCGCCGTCTCGCGCGGGACGCTTTACGGGCTTTCGGCGCGCGGCCTTGCCATCGGCACCGGCAGCCCCGAGGGCGAGGAATTCCCGATCTTCCGCAGCTTCTGGATCTACGAACCCGATCCGCAGGAGCGTTCGGTGCGCATCAACGCGCTTCTCGACAGCAAATCCATCACCGGCGCTTTCGAATTCGTCATCTCGCCCGGTGCCGAGACGGTCATCAACACCCGCGTTTCGCTGTTCCCGCGCCGCGATCTGAGCAACGTCGGCATCGCGCCGCTGACCTCGATGTTCTGGTTCGGCCCCGCCGACCGCAAGCGCATCGACGATTACCGCCCCTCGGTGCACGACAGCGACGGTCTGCAGATGCTGACCGGCAGCGAGACGCGACTTTGGCGCGCGCTTTCGGGGCCCTCGACGCTGCAGGCTTCGGCCTTCATGGACAACGATCCGCTTGGATTCGGCCTCGCGCAGCGCGCCCGCAATTTCGACGATTTCCAGGATGCCGAGGCGCGTTACGACCTGCGCCCCTCCGCCTGGATCGCGCCGCAGGGCCGTTGGGGCAAGGGCACGGTCTCGCTGATCGAGATCCCTGTCGAAAACGAGTTCAACGACAACATTGTCTCCTTCTGGCAGCCTGCAGACAAGCTCGTGAAGGACCAGCGCCATGATTTCGACTATGTGCTGACCTTTGCCGCGCAGATCCCCGATAGCGCACCGATCGCACGGGTGCTCGAGACGATGACCGGCAAGGCGATCAACAACGCCAATGCCCGCACCTATATCGTCGATTTCGACCTCGCGCTTTTCGGCTCGGATGATCCGGTGGCGCAGATCCGCGCCTCGGCGGGCCGTATCGGGCATAATTACCTCATCCGGATGCCCCAACAGGGGCGCATGCGTCTTTCCTTCGAATATTTCCCCGAGAATGCTAAGCTGGCTGACCTTTCGGCGGTTTTGAACGGGCCCGAAGGAGCATTGAGCGAAACCTGGATCGCCCGGTGGGCGAGAGAGTAACACAACGTGACCAATACGGATCTTCGTCCAGCGGCCGGGGCAGGTGTGACCGGCGAGAGCCAAACGGAGGCGCCTGCTTTGGGACATGACATGTTTGACGACGGCGCGGCGCGCGATGCCGCTGCGGGGAACGGGGCCTACGCCGCGACCCCGCCAGAGCAGCCTTTGGCCATGCCCGTGCAGGATTTCCGCGGCTCGCCGCCGCAGGGTCCGCGTGTCGCCCTGCCGAGCTGGCGCACGATCCTTGCGCGGCTGGTGGCCTTTGGCGGCACCATCGCGATCACCGTCGCGGGCTTTCAGGAAATGTTGCTGGTTTTCGGCGACAATATCACCTTCCTGCAGGGCGTTCTTCTGGTCCTTTTCGCGCTTACCTTCGGCTGGGTCGGCTTTTCCTTTTGCTCGATGCTCGCGGGTTTCCTCGCGCCGCCGCTGAAAACGCCCGAAGGCGCGAACGAGGCGAAGATCGCGGTCGTCATGCCGGTCTATCACGAGCAGGCCTCGGAGACGGCGGGGCTTTTGGCGGCGCTTGCCGCCGATCTCGAACGCGTGGGCCTCAAGGATCGCGCCGAGATCTTCGTGATCTCGGACAGCCGCAAACCCGAGAGCGTTATCGAAGAAATGAACGCAATCAGCCGGTTGCGCGACATATGTGCCGTTCCTGTCTGGTACCGCCGCCGCCATTCCAACGAGGGGCGCAAGGCCGGCAACGTAGCCGATTTCGTGCGCCGCTGGGGCGGGCGTTACGAGCAGATGGTGGTGCTGGATGCCGATAGCGTGGTCGGCGCCGAGACGATCAAGGCGCTGTCGGCGCGCATGAATGCCGATCCTTCGGTGGGGCTGATCCAGACCATGCCGATGCTGGTCGGCGGCCAGACGATCTTTGCGCGCCTGACACAGTTTGCGGGTCGCGTCTATGGCCCGGCGGTGGCGCGCGGCGTCGCGGCATGGTCGGGCGACAGCGGCAACTTCTGGGGCCATAACGCGATGATCCGCGTCAAGGCTTTCGCCGATTGTTGCGGCCTTCCGACCCTTCCGGGCAAGGCGCCTTTCGGCGGTACGATCCTGAGCCACGATTTCGTCGAGGCGGCTTTGCTGCGTCGCGCGGGCTGGAAGGTGCGTCTCGATTACGACCTGCGCCAAAGCTTCGAGGGCACGCCGCCCACGCTTTTGGACATGGCTGTCCGCGAGCGCCGTTGGGCGCAGGGCAACCTCCAGCATTTGCGCCTGATCGGCGCGCGCGGATTTGCCACGATCAGCCGCATCCATTTCCTGATCGGGGTTTTCGGCTTCCTGATGTCGCCGATCTGGCTGGCGATGATCCTTGTTGGGCTTGCGCTTTCGGCCAATGTGCTGTTGTCGCGCCCCGATTATTTCCCGCAAACCTACCAGCTTTTCCCCGAATGGCCTGTCTTTGATCCGGTGCGGATGCTCTGGCTGTTCATCATCGCGATGTGCTTCCTGCTGGTGCCGAAATTCATCGCGATCCTGAGGGCTTGGGCGCGGCCCCTTGCGCAGAATTCCGGTGGCAAGGCGCGGATTTTCGCCTCGGCGCTGTTCGAGATCGTGCTTTCGGCCCTGATCGCGCCGGTGCAGATGCTGATCCAGACCCGCCAGATCATCGAGATCCTGCAGGGCCGCGACAGCGGTTGGGAGGCGCAGGTGCGCGCCGGCCAGACCCCGCCGTGGTCGGTGGTCCTGCGCCGTCACGCGCTTCATGTCGCGACCGGTGTCGGCACGCTGCTGGTTCTGGCCTATCTCTCGCCCGGCCAGCTGATCTGGCTGTCGCCGATCCTTGCCGGCCTGATCCTGTCGCCGCTGACCTCGCGCTGGTCCGCCAGCCCGATCTTCGGCCGTTGGGCGCGCCGACAAGGCCTGCTCGTGACACCCGAAGAGCGTGATCCGCCGGAGATCCTGACCTCGGCCAATGTGCTGGCCCGCCGTTTTGCGACCCAGCCGATCGACTATGCCAAGCTTGGCGGCGACCGCGACAGCCTCGAACGCCATATTGCGCTGCTGCCGGTCGCGGCCTCTGCTCGGCCTGTCGCAGAGCGCCTCAGCGCGATCTCGGCAGGTGCCAAGATCGCCGTGGCGCAAACCCGCGAGGAGGCTTTGGGCTTTCTCGACCAGAACGAACGTCTGGCTTTGCTCGAAGAGCGCGGCCTCGTCGAGGCCTGGGCGCGGCTGCCGCAATGAAACGGATCGCCTCGCTTGATATGCTGCGCGGTTACGCGTTGGTTTGCATCATGCTTGACCATATGCCGATTTCGGTCATGCGGCAGGTGACGCTGACCAATTTCGTGGTCTTCGATGCGGCAGAGCTTTTCGTGCTTCTCTCGGGCTTTCTCGTCGGTCTGGTCTGGGTCAAGGTCGAGGCGCGCGAGGGGCTCGAGGCGGCGCAAAAGCGCTTTTGGCGGCGGTCCTATCAGGTCTGGCGCGCATTGATCTTGGGCGCGATCGCGCTGGCGCTGCTCTCGAAGCTGCTTTTCATGCTGGATCTGAACCATACCGCAGTCTGGTTCGAGTATTCCAACATGATCGTCGACAATCCGCTGGGTTATATCGCGACAGTCGCGCTGATGTGGATGCAGCCGAACCTGCTCGATGTGCTGGCGCTTTATGTTCTGCTGATCGCGACCGCGCCCTTGACCGTGCCGGTGATGCTGCGCTGGCCGGTGGCTTTCTTCATCGCCTCCATCGGGCTTTGGATGGTCGCCGAGCCCTTGAACGCGCTGATCCCCAACCAGCGTCCGGGGCCGGGCCTGCTGTTCAACCCGTTCGGCTGGCAGCTGCTGTTTTTCTGCGGCGTCGGCATGGGAGCTTTCCGCAAGGAGATCATGGCGCGGCTCAAGCCCTGGTCTTTCTGGGTGTCCGCGCTGGCCTGGGGCGTCACGATCTTTTCGATGGCGATCGTTCTGAGTTGGAAGGTCGGCGCGATCGGCAAGCCGCTGCATGATCTTTTGTACATCCTCCACGGTCCGATCGACAAATGGTCGCTGGACGGAATGCGCCTGCTCGGCGTGCTTGGCGCGAGTTGGTTGGTTGCGGTGCCCTTGGCGCGCCCCTTCGACTGGATGGCCAATACCGTTCTGGGCCGCGCTTTGGCCGAGATCGGACGCGGCGGATTGTGGGCCTTTATCGCCTGCGTGCTCTTGTCGATCTTCGGCGATGCGCTTGATATGACGGTGCCCAAGGATGCCTCCTATTCGATGCCGCTGCGTCTGGCGATCGACATCTGGGTTATCGCGACGCTTTGGGCGATGTCGGCCAGCTGGCTGCGCCGCGAAGAGCTGAAGGGCTGGTGGGAGCGGGTTCAGGCGAGCCAGCGCTGAGCAGGTGCCGGTCGAGGCCGGACGGTGGATGCGGCACGCAAAGCCTGCATCCCGTCACCGGGGCGCACGCGGCAGCGCAAGAGGAGAGGGCGGATGAGAAGCGGATTTCCGGTTGCCGTGCCCGGCATGACCGTCGGGCTTTTGGGCGGCTCTTTCGATCCGGCCCATGCCGGTCATGTCCATATCACCGATATGGCGCTGCGCCGCTTCGGACTCGACCGCGTCTGGTGGCTCGTGAGCCCGGGCAATCCGCTCAAGCCCCGCGGACCCGCGCCTCTGGCCGAACGGATCGCGCAAGCGCGCCGTATCCTCGACGATCCCCGCGTCGTGGTCACCGGCCTCGAGGCCGATCTGGGGACCCGCATGACCGCCGATACGATTTCCGCATTGCGCCGCCTTTATCCGCAAGTGCGCTTTGTCTGGCTGATGGGGGCCGACAATCTCGTGCAGTTCCATCGTTGGGACCGCTGGCAGGAGATCGCCGCGCAGGTTCCGATCGGCGTCATCGCACGGCCGGGGTGGCGGATGCCCGCGCGATTCTCGATCGCGGCGCGGCGACTGGCCGATGCACGGATTCCTGAACGGGACGCGCGGCTCTTGCCCCTTGCAATGCCGCCCGCTTGGGTGTTGATCAATGTGCCGTTGAACGGGCTGTCCTCGAGCGCGATCCGCGCCGCGCGGCGCAAGGATCCCGAGGCCGGCCGCTCGTAGGGCCGTCATTCGCAAAGGGTGTGTTATGAAGATGATGTCGCGTCGCGCCATGATTGCCGGAATTTTGGCCGCCGGAGCCATGCCGCGGGTGCTGATGGCCGATCCGCGCCCGCGGCCGCGCCCCGAAGGCGGACGGCCAGCGCCGCTCGCTGCGGCAAGCGCACCGGTTTTGGGCGTGGACGAGCTGATCGCCAAAGCCAATCTCGGCGGCGCCGTCTCCTTTCTTGCGCTTGATGCTGCCACCGGCGCAATTCTGGCCAGCCGCGAGGCCGATCTGCCCTTTGCCCCCGCGAGCACGCTGAAATCGGTGACCGCGCTTTACGCGCAATCCGTGCTCGGCGCCGAGCACCGCTTTGCGACGCGGGTGATCCGCGCAGGTGATCTGCTGATCCTTGCCGGCGGCGGCGATCCCGAGCTCGACAGCGACGGTCTGGCCGAACTCGCCAAAGCTGCGGCCGAGGCCGAAAAGGCCGCCGGTCGGCCCGCGCCCGCGCGTTTCGCGGTCTGGGGCGGGGCTTTGCCGCAGATTGCCGAGATCTCGCCGGGCCAAGCCGCGCATCTGACCTATAACCCCACAATTTCGGGGATGATCCTGAACTTCAACCGCGTGCATCTGGGCTGGCGGCGCGGCGAGAGCGGCTATGCGCTGACCCTCGAGGCGCGGGGCCGCAAGCACTCGCCGCGTGCCTATACGATTGCTGCCGGTGTCGCCGATCGTGCGCAGCCCCTGTTCACCTATGACGGCGCGGGCGCCAAGGAAAGCTGGACCATCGCCCGCAGCGCGATGGGCAAGGCGGGGAGCCGCTGGCTGCCGGTCCGCCGCCCCGAACTATACGCGGGCGATACTTTCCAGACGCTCTGCCGCGCGCAAGGCCTCGTTCTGCCCTCGCCCGAGGTGATCGCGGATCTGCCTGCAGGCGAGGAAATCGCGCGCCGCCCGTCGCGGCCCCTGCGCGTCATCCTGCGCGACATGATGGAATACTCGAACAACCTGACCGCCGAGATCGTGGGTCTGGCCGCCAGCGGCAAGCCCGATCTGGTGCAGTCGGGTGCGGCCATGACCGCCTGGCTACGCGGGCAGGGGGTGACGGGCGAGTTCACCTTCCGCGACCACTCCGGTCTCTCGCCCGCGACGCGGATCACGGCGCGGATGATGGCCGAGACCGTGGCGGGACCGGGGCGCGCCCAGGATCTGCGCGGGCTGATGAAGCATATTCCTTTGCGCGATGCCAAGGGCAAGGCGCTCAAGGACAGCCCCATTCTTGTCGAGGCCAAGACCGGCACGTTGAATTTCGTCTCGAATCTCGCGGGTTATGCGCAGGACGGGCAGGGCCGCCAGATCGTCTTCGCGGTCCTGACCGGAGACGAGGCGCGCCGCGCCGCCAACGAGGGTCGCGAGCTGCCCGATGGCGTCATCGGCTGGACGCGCCGCTCCAAGGCTTTGCAGCAGGGGCTGATCGAGAACTGGCTGGCCACGTCTGCGCAAACCGCGCCCGCGGGCACGGGTGACGCGCCCGAAGGCGCGCCGCTTGTCTCAGAGAATGCGGTGACGGGCGCGGGCTGACATTTCGATCGCGGCCGAAGTCAGGCGGTCGATCGCGAGCTGATGGCGGATCTCGGCCAGCATTTCGGCCTCGACCTCGCCCAGACGGCCGTCCGAGGCCGCGACATCACAGGCCAGAACGTAGGCGGTATCGTAGAGCTGTTCGGGCAGAGCATCGCGGATCAGGCCGAAAAACGCGTCGAGCCCGTCCTCTTCCTCGAAGAGAGAAAACACCGTCTGCGAGATCGAGCGGATACGGTCGATGTCGTATTTCGCGAAGATCGGCGTGTGATTGACCATCCGCTCGATGGCGACCAGCTCGGAGGTGCGCATGTTCAGGTCCGAGGCCGAAACCCCGACCATGACGGCGACCAGCGCATCGCAGGGCGTGAAAGAGGGCAAATCGATCGTCATTCGTCAGATTCCTTAGCGTTTCGCACCATGTTTACCCGATGCTTCGTCCAGCAATTATTGACGATATCGACGGGTTTCAATACGGGGGATGGATTAGTGATGGAGATGAGACATGACCGCTCTGCGTGACGCCGCGATGAATTCCAAGGCCTGGCCGTTTGAAGAGGCCCGCCGCGTGCTGAAACGCTATGAAAAGAAGGCCCCCGAAAAGGGTTATGTTCTTTTCGAGACCGGCTATGGTCCCTCGGGTCTGCCCCATATCGGCACCTTCGGCGAGGTCGCGCGCACGACGATGATCCGCCGCGCCTTCGAGATCATCTCGGATATTCCGACGCGTCTGTTCTGTTTCTCGGACGACCTCGACGGGATGCGCAAGGTTCCGGAGAATGTTCCGAACCAGGAGATGCTGCATGCCAATATCCAAAAGCCGTTGACCTCGGTTCCCGATCCTTTCGGCGAATATCCGAGCTTCGGCGATCACAACAACGCCATGCTGCGCCGCTTCCTCGATACGTTCGGCTTCGAGTACGAATTCATCAGCGCGACCGATTTCTACAAATCGGGCAAATTCGACGCGACGCTGCTGAAAGCGGCGGAGCGCTATGACGACATCATGAAAGTGATGCTCGCCAGCCTGCGCGAAGAGCGCCAGCAGAGCTATTCCTGCTTCCTGCCGATCAGCCCGATCTCGGGCCGCGTGCTTTATGTGCCGATCAAGAATGTCGATGCCAAAGCCGGCACGATCACCTTTGACGACGAGGACGGTACCGAGACCACGCTGCCCGTCACCGGCGGCAATGTGAAACTGCAGTGGAAACCCGATTTCGGCGCGCGTTGGGCCGCTCTCGATGTCGATTTCGAGATGTACGGCAAGGACCACTCGACCAATACGCCGATCTACGACGGCATTTGCGAGATCCTTGGCGGCAGGAAGCCCGAGCATTTCACCTATGAGCTGTTCCTCGATCAGGACGGGCAGAAGATTTCGAAATCGAAGGGCAACGGCCTGTCGATCGACGAATGGCTGACCTATGCCTCGACGGAAAGCCTGTCCTATTTCATGTATCAGAAGCCGAAAACCGCCAAGCGGATGCATTTCGACGTGATCCCGAAAGCGGTGGACGAATACCACCAGCAGCTGCGCGCCTATCCGACCCAGACGATCGACCAGCAGCTCGCCAATCCGGTCTGGCACATCCACGGCGGCAATGTGCCCGCCTCGGATATGGTCGTGCCGTTCCAGATGCTGCTGAACCTCGCCTCGGTCGCCGGTGCGACCAGCAAGGAAGGCCTGTGGGGGTTCATCAACCGCTACGCCCCCGATGCGACGCCCGAGAGCAATCCGGCGCTGGATCAGGCGGCAGGCTTTGCCCTGCGCTACTTCCAGGACTTCGTGGCGCCCACCCGCAGCTTCCGCGCCCCCACGGATCAGGAGCGCAGCGCGCTCGAGGATCTGGCGGGCCGTCTGGCGGCATGGGATGCGCCGGTCGATGGCGAAGCGCTTCAGACCATGGTCTTTGCCGTCGGTACCGAGCACGGGTTCGAGCCGCTGCGCAACTGGTTCTCGGCGCTGTATCAGGTGCTTCTGGGTGCCGACCAAGGCCCGCGTTTCGGCGGTTTCATCGCGCTTTACGGCGTGTCCGAGACCCGCGCGCTGATCGAGAAAGCCTTGGCGGGCGAGCTCGCAGCCTGATCGCGGACAAGCGAGATTGTTTTGCAATGCCCCGACCGACGGTCGGGGCATTGTCTTTTGTCCCGCCGCCATTCCCGCGCGGATGTTGCGCGGCAGCCGTTGCGCGTGCGCATGGTTAATCAAAGGTTAACGCCGTCTTGCCACTTTCCCCTCCGACGCGCGGGCATCGTCCTGCGGCTGGACAAGGGGAGAAGACATCATGGCCATTTCGGGAAATGCCGCGCTGATGCCGCGTGCCTTTGCGGGCGGGCTCAATCTGTGGTCGCGCGGTAACGGGACCGCCGGCACGCAGACTTGGGCGGGCGCGCCCAATGCGGCAATCGTTCCGGCGGACGAGGATTTCGGCACCTGCCTCGAGATCCTCAAACAGGCCGAGCCGACCTCGCTGCGCTATATGCGCCGCACGCCGCTGTCGCCGGGGACCTATCTGCGCATCTCGACACGGGTCAAGGCGGTTGCGGGCAATCTGGCGCGTGTGCGGATCGCGGGATATGCCATGACCTCCACTGGCATGCGCGTCATCCTCGATGATGCCACGCTGGCGAATGCCGGTCCGCGCCTGCTCTCGGATCCCGGTCTCGATGTCGCGCTGAACACGGTGGAAGCGCTCGATGCGCGGGTGCTCGAGCGCGATGC